>JAFGLU010000096.1 GCA_016927865.1 Anaerolineaceae bacterium | reverse complement strand
TCTTTGGTGTTTGTTGGTGTAGGAGCCTACAATTTACCCAAGAAGGTCACTTTTTTCAACCCTTTTTCGACTTTAAGAAAGGCGTGACCCCTGTGCATTACAATACCCTTATGAACGTCGCCATGCTCTCTTACCACACCTGCCCTCTGGCCATCCTCGGCGGCAAAGACACCGGCGGAATGAACGTCTACGTCCGCGAGATCACCCGCTATCTCGGCCCCCGCGGCGTCCACGTAGATGTTTTCACCCGCTCGCAAGACGAGCACGTCCCCCACGTCCTCCATGATCTGGGTTACGGCAACCGCGTCGTCCACATCACCGCCGGGCCCGAAACGCCTATGCGCAAGCAAGAATTAGCCTCTTACCTGCCGGATTTCGCTGCCGGCATCCAGGCTTTCGCCGCCGAAAAAGGCATTCACTACGACCTGATTCACTCGCATTACTGGATGTCTGGAATCGCCGCCGAACAGCTCAAGGCCGCCTGGGGAGTGCCCGTGGTGCACATGTTCCACACCCTCGGCCTGATGAAAAACCGCATTGCACGCCATCCCTCCGAGATGGAAGGCGCTTATCGCACAGATGGCGAACGCCAGGTGCTGGCTTCAGCAGACCGCATCATCGCCGCCACCCCTGCCGAACTTTCCCAACTGCAATTCCTCTACCAGGCCGACCAGGCCAAAATTACCGTCATCCCCCCAGGGGTTGACACCAGCCACTTCTACCACGTTCCTACCGACGAAGCCCGCGAAGCCATCGGCCTGCCAGCCAACGAGCGCATGTTGCTCTTCGTTGGGCGCATCGAGCCGCTCAAAGGCATCGACACGCTCATCCGCGCCCTTGCTCGCCTGCGCGAAACCGGCGTCCAATGCCAGGTGCCTCACTACCTGGCCATCATCGGCGGCGACCCCATTGCCGGCGGCGAAAACCTTTCGGACGAAATGGCGCGCATTCAGGCATTGTGCCGAGACTTGGGCCTGAACGACCTGGTGCTGTTCCTGGGGAAACGCGACCAGGCCAGCCTGCCCTACTACTACTCAGCCGCCGACGTGCTGATCATGCCCTCGCACTACGAATCCTTTGGCATGGTGGCCCTCGAAGCCATGGCCTGTGGCACGCCCGTGGTGGCTTCCCAGGTCGGCGGTCTGGCCTTCCTCGTGCAAGATGGCATCACCGGCTTCGTCGTCCCCAACGACAACCCCGAACTGCTCGCCGAGCGCCTCACGCGCCTGCTGCGCGACCCCGAACTCCGCGCTCGCCTGGGTTTTCAAGCCGCAGATTATGCCCGCCAATACGCCTGGGAAAATATCGTCGAACGGCTGGCAAATGTATACAGTGAAGTAACAATCACAGCCGCAACCGCCCCGGCTTAGCCCATCCCCAACGCAAAAGCAAAGAATAGCAATGTCACTACCAACAGCGCCGCCCCGGTCCGCTGCAGGCGCGTCTCCGAGCGCACCATCATCCATCCGAAGACCATCACCGCCGCCGCCACCGCCACCCAGCCCCACGAGCGCTGTATCCATTCCTGCAGCGCAATCCGATCTGCCATCCAGTTCAAATAATTTGCCAGCACAGCCACCCCCCACTGCAACAGCAAGGTTACGACAAAAAAGCGCCCTCCTGTCGATAGATTTTCCCGCCACAGCTGCGCCACCACCAGGCCGCCCATAATCAATAGGATGACGCTGGACAATCCATAAACGGTGACACCATCCATCGTCATCATCATCAATGCTACCGACCAAACCAGCGTCCCCGCCGCCATTCCATACCAGGCCCGGGTAGGTTCAGCCAGTGAACTCGCCAGCGCGCGGTTCAGGCTGAACACGCCTACGGCCAGCAGACTCACAGCCAGTAGCAGTGAGCCCAACCCGCCCACAATCGCCCTCACCGGCCCCGCGGCCATCGCCAGCATCATCACCAGAAGGTATAAGGCCACGCCCGGCAGCACACCATCCACCAACTTGCTGCGCAACTCATATTTCCACGAGAAAGGCTTTTCCATACCCTTACCTCCCTTTTAATTTCCGCCCACTTTGCACAACCTCTTCGCCAAAACGCTCGCGCAGGCCATCCAAAGCATCCAACAATCGCCGTTCTTTTTGATTGGCCGTGTCCCACAGGCTCAACTGCTGCGCCCGCGGGCCCAGGCGGCTGGTGCCCACGCCCAGCAGCCGCACCGGCTGTCCTTTCTCCCACAGCCCTTCAAACAAGGATAACGCCGCCGCGTAAATGACCCCATCTTGATCGGCGGGCTGCTCCAGGGTCACCTGGCGGGTGAAGGTGCTGAAATCGGATTTGCGCAGCTTAATCTTCACCGTCCCGGCGCACAGGCGTTTCGAGCGCAAGCTAAAGGCCACTTGCTCGCTCAACGAGCGAAGTGTATCGCGCAACCTGGCTCCGTCGGCAATGTCTTTCTCAAAAGTGATCTCCTGGCTAATCGAACGCGCCGAATGTTCCGTCGTCACCGGGCGCTCGTCAATGCCCCTGGCGCGCAGGTAAAGCTCATGTCCCATCACCCCAAAGCGGCGCATAAGCACCGCTTCCGAGAACCCGGTCAGGTCGCCAATCGTTTCTACGCCCATTGTTTTCAGGCTCTCAGCCGTCTTGGGCCCCACGCCCCACAACGACTGGACGGGCAGCGGCGCCAAAAAGGCCGCTTCTTCTCCTGGCGGCACCACCAAAATGGCGCTGGGATAGCCCCCGCCGCGGTGGCGGGCCTTGGCCACATCTGTGGCGGTTTTTGCCACCAGCTTATTCGCCGCCACCCCCAGCGAGCATGGCAGCCCCGTCTGCTCGCGGATTTGGGTTTGCAACATGCGCGCCAGTTCTTCGCCCGGTTGCGGCAGGTCGGTCAAATCCAAAAAGGCCTCGTCAATCGAAAGCTGCTCCAGCAGCGCCGTGTGCCCGTGCAAAATGCTCATCACCTGCTCGGAAGCTGCCTGGTAACGAGCATGGTTGGGCGCCACCACGCGCAGTTCGGGGCACAGGCGCAGAGCATGGCTCATCGGCATGGCCGAGCGCACACCCTTAGCCCTGGCTGCATAAGAACACGAAGATACCACCCCACGCTCGTTAGGCTTGCCCCCCACCGCAAACGCCAGCCCGCGCAAATCCGGGCTGTGCAGTTCTTCCACCGCGCAGAAAAAAGCATCCAGGTCGAGATGTAAGATCTTGCGCGCGCCCACAGCGGCATCACAAATCCGGGCGCTGAATCCGCCGGGTGTAGTCGGGCAGAATGCGCTCGTACTCCTCACGCATCAGACTGGAGGATATGAGAAAATCAGCAGTCGATCGGTTGCTGGCTGTTGGAATGTTCTGCAGCACCGCCAGGCGCAGCAACGCTTTCACGTCTGGGTCGTGCGGCTGCGGTTGTAGCGGATCCCAGAAGAAAATGAGAAAGTCAATCTCTCCTTCCACAATCCGCGCCCCAATCTGCTGGTCTCCGCCCAACGGCCCGCTCTTGAAGCAAGTCACCGGCAAGTCAGTTTCCTGAATGATCAGGTTGCCCGTCGATTGGGTCGCATACAGAAAGTGCTGCTGCAACGTGCCCTGGTTGAAGCGCACCCAATCCAGCATTTCCAACTTCATCCCATCGTGTGCAATCAAGGCAATTCGTTTCTTTCTTCGCATGGTCATGCTGCGCTCTTGCATGGCGCCTCTCTTTCCTACAGGTTATCCGGCATCGAATGAGGTTACAGGCGAATCACAAACCCGCAGTATTCGCATTTAATTGTGTCTTGCCCGCGCAGCACCACCTGGCTGATGGCCCCTCCGCAAGCCGGGCACTGGCTCGGCGCTGCCTTCACCTTCTCCACCTCAGCCTGGTCCACGGCCACAGCCCGGTTCTTGTCGAACTCCTTCGCCTGCACCCGGTTGATCAGCTTCAACCATTCGTCACAGTCTTGCCAGATGTGCAGGTGAATAGTGCGATAAGGCGCTCCGGTTGCCATCTGCAAATCCAGGTGGTCCTCGTTCTTCATGGCCCCTTGCTTGCTGGTGGTCACTTTCTCAATTAACGCCACCGGAGCTTCCCACTCCAATTCCTGCACCTTCTTCTTTTCGGTGGTAATGAACAGCACCTTCTTGGTTGCCACTTCCTCTTTTTGCTCAAAAATCAGGCGCTGATCGGTCAGATACAACACACCTTCCGGGTCATCCTTTTCTTCTTTGCCGTTCGGGCACCACACCGCCTTCACCCCCATGATCCCGCCTTCGGTGGGCAGCAGCTTGAAAGTAGCCTCGGCCAGCTGATCGAGCATCCATTCAATTTTGTCCAACTGCTCCTCAACTTCGTCCACCTGGCTGCGCAGCGAATCATACATGCCATTCACCGCCCGTGCGGCTGCCGAAGCCCGGCTCTTCACCATGTCAATCTCCGCGCTCACCGAATCCGCCAGGCGCTTGCCCATTACCGGGTTCGAGCGCATCCCCACCAGTTGGGTCATCTTCGTTTCCAGCGTACGGAACGAACCGCCCAATTGAGCCGCCTGCGTGTTGATCTGAGTCTGGACGCTGGGAGCCAGCTTTTGCCACTGCTCGGCAAACTGAGCGGCCTTCTCTTCCAAGTCTTTGTCAAACACGTATCCCTTGGCACGGGCATCCTGAATGCGTTGAGCCAGGTTGAGGGTCTCGGTTTGCATATCTTCCACGGCGTCGCGGGCGCTCTGCAGGCGCACTTCGCTCTGCAGCCACCCCACCTGGGTTTTCAATGAATCGACCTTGCTGGCAAATGCTTCGGCTGGTGATTTGTCTGCCATTGCGTTCCCCTTCCTCAAGAACTAAATAAACGATGTCTATTTTGCTTTCAAAAAGCCCGAATTTGGGAGGCGCCGGGCATTTAGGCGCCCGCGCGCATCTCAAATTCGGGCACTCTTCCCATCAACTAAATCGATTAGCGGATAAGTTTCTTCCCTAAGTATACACTGGAACACCCGCCCAAAAAGGTACGGGAAACCACCCCACTTTACGGCTGGTCGATATAGAAGTACTCGAACTCCACCTTCACCGGCATTTCATAATATGAGGTGACGCCAAAACCGACCTGTCCTTCACGGTGCGTGGAATCCTTCACCGAGTATGCCTTCTCCCCGTTAATGTAGAAGGCCAGAGTCTGCCCTTCGCACAACGCACCGTAGATGTTCTCAGATTTACCCATGTTAATATTTTTCGAGCCACCGTTGTACAACGAGGTGTAATTCTCAGTATCTGCGTCATACCGCCAGATATACCACAGGCCGTTGCTCTGAATCGCAAACTCATACCAGCCTTCGTCGCTGGCGCGGCATAACAAGGACACATCCATGGTGTTCGCCCCGCGGTTTTCTATGGCGACTTCCGTATATACGTCTTCATAGATCCACGGATCGTAGGTCACATAGACAGCAGTTTCTTCCGAGGCAATGTCGAAGATGAGTTTATCGTCCTCAGCCAAAATCTCGTACCCGTTGTCATCCCCATAGTTGGTGAAATACGTGTAATTACTCAGATCGCCGCCGAACTCTTCCAGGTAATAGACGGGCGGTTCGTCATCCACCGGCGCTGAAGTCGGCAGATCAGAGGGGGCTTCGGTCGGCTCTTCCACCGGCTCATCGGTGGGAGCCGCTGTCGGCTCGGGCGCTTTGGTGGGCTCTGGGGTATTGGTCGGCTCGGGAGCCTTTGTCGGCTGCACTTCCACTGTCGGCTCGGGCGGAAGCGTGGGGGTGGCTTTATCACTGGTCGGCGCCGCGCACGCCAGGGTCACCATCACCAAAACAACGATCGGCAGCAGCATCTTCAGCTTCATCTCTTCTCTCCTCAACCACAATCCAACCGGTGAACATATTTATCGCATTTTAACATATCCGTCCAACAAATTCTCTTATCACTTGGTTAACAATTGCTCTGCGTAAATCCGGCGGATGGTTTCCTCAAGCGGTGGGCGGCGCACCTCCAAATCCACCACCTGGAAGCGGGCCATCAACTGCTGCACCAGTTCAGCCGTGTTCAGTTCACGGTGATTAAACAGGTACAGCGCCTGCCGCCCAACCCGCTGCGGCGCGGGCAACCCCGCCACGCTCACGTCGGGGTATTCCTCCTCGAAATCCACCTTCAACGTCCAGGCGCTCTCAAAGCGTCCATTCAATGCCGCCAAGGTGCCGTCATAAAGCAGCTTGCCATGATCCAGGATCATCACCCGCTCGCACAGGCGCTCCACGTCCGTCAGGTCGTGCGTCGTCAGCAGCACCGTCACCCCGCGCCGGTGGTTGATATCCAGCACAAAGCGTCGGATTTGCTCCTTGGCCACCACGTCCAGCCCGATGGTTGGCTCGTCCAGGAACAGCAGCTTGGGCTCATGCAGCAGCGCCGCGCACAAATCAGCCCGCATGCGCTGGCCCAGCGACAGCGAGCGCACCGGGGTATTGATAAACTCATCCAACTCCAACATGCGCTTGAACTCAACCAGGTTATAGCGGAAGCGCTCCGCGGGGATATCGTACATCGGCTGGAGCAATTCCAGCGAATCGATCACCGGCAGGTCCCACCACAGCGTGGGCCGGTTTCCAAACACCACCCCAATCCCTTTCACGTATCGTTCGCGCTTCTCCCAGGGCACCTGCCCATCCACGCGCACCTCGCCGCCGGTCGGCACCAGCAGCCCGGTCAGCACCTTGATGGTGGTCGACTTCCCGGCTCCGTTCGGCCCCAGATAGCCCACCAGCTCGCCCGCCTGCAGCGAAAAACTCACCCCTTCCACCGCTTGCACGCTGCGATAGTGCGGCGCGAAAAGGTTAGCGATCGAACCACCCAGACCGGGCCGCCTCACCAGCACCCGAAAAGTCTTGCGTAAGTCGCGCACAGAAATGATCGCTGTCATCTCAACTCCCCGTGCTTTGATAGTGCTTCAATCCAAATTTCCAAAAGCGCAGCGCCAACCACAACATTCCGCCCGCCACCATAGGCGCAAGGAACGGCGGCCAAACCGGCAGCCCCAGCGGGTCAGTCTTATCCAGAAAAAACAGTGCCGGATAATAGCTCAAAAAGAAAAACGGCAGAATATATGTAAAAATTGCACGCAACGCGCGCGGATAAATCGAGGCAGGATAACTCATCAATTCCACCCCGCCGTAGGTCAGGATGTTGATCGCCTCCACCCGCTGAATGGTCCAAATCGTCAACGTGCTGCCCGCAATGAACAACGCCCCCATCGCCACCACCTGGCTGGCCAATACCACCGGCAGGAATGCCACCTTCAGAGGCGTCCAAAACATATCGACCAGGAAGAAGGACAGGATCAAGACCGCCGCCCCTTGCAAAATGCGCCCAACACGGCGCAGCACAAAGCGGTGCCCCATCACCTGCACCGCCGGAGGCACCGGGCGCAGCAGGATCTGATCCAGGCGGCCTTCGCGCACCAGGGTTGAGAAATAATCATAATCAAAACCGCTGAAGATCATATCCATCAACCCGAAGGAGGTCTCAGCCAACCCATACAGAAAAGCCAGTTCACCCAACCCCCACCCGCCAATGTTGCCAAAGCGCTCCAGGACCAGATACAGCGAGGCAAACATCGAAGCGTTCACCGCCATCGTGGAGAATAAATCGATCCAGAAAGACAGGCGAAAAGTCATCTGCGAGCGCAAATCGCAACCGACCAGCCGGAAGTACATGCCCAGGTTTCTCAGCATCAGCCCCCCTGAATGACCAATTTGCTCAAGCCGCGGCGCAGCACCACCCGCGCCAGCAGCCACAGCGCCACCAGCCACCCCACCTGGGTTATCAGCGCCGGGATAACTTCAGGCCCCTTCAACAGCCCCATAAAGATTTCCATAGGGGTGTTGAATGTAGAAGGGAAGGGGGTGAGCGCGACCAGACGGCTGAACCAATCTGGATACAGCCGCATCGGCATCAAAAACCCACTGAACATCATCAGCATGGTATAAGCCGCGCGGCCAATCCCGCGCGCATCCGGCGTCCAAAAAGCCGTCAGGTTGACCAGGAAGCGAAAGGCATAGTTGACGCCCCACCCCAGCAGCAGTGACACCAACCCCACCCCCCACTGGCCAATCGTGGCAGGCATCACCACCGGGTAGAACACGCTAAACACCGCCACCAGCACCACTCCACGTATTACCAAATTGACCAGGGAGGCCCCAAAGTCCCGCGCCATCCAATAAAAGAACAAATCCATCGGCCGGGCCAGGTCGGCCCCGATGCTGCCGGTGTAAACCGTGTTCATGACATCGTAGGTACCGAAAATGAACAGGAAGGCGATTAGCGCCTGCGAGAAAGCCACAAAGGTCAGCCCCTCGGCCTGGGTCATGCCGTTCACCACCGGCTGCACCTGAAATAGCGCCAGCAGAACCGCCGCTCGCAGCAGCCCAAAGAAAAAATTGGTCGCCAGCCCAGCCAGCAATGCCGTCCGGTAGGTAACCTGCTGCAAGATCGACAGCTTCATCACGCGGAGGTAAAGGCGCATCGTCTCCATTTTCTACTCGGGTGGGGGAACGGAGAAAAAAGAAACACATCCCTCAAGTACTTGTGGGATGTGTTTCTCTCGATATACAGTTTCTATTTATACAGTAATTTCTTCAGCCGCGGCGGGGAGTTGAACGCCAGCAGCGCGCAGAGCCTTCTTCAAATCGATCAGGGATTTGCGACCGAAACCATCCACGGCCAGCAGGTCGGCTTCGCCCTTTTCGAGCATGTCCACCACCTGGAGGATGGTGGTGATGCCGGCCTTGGCCAATGCTTCGGTCGGGCGCGAACCGAGGTTCAATTCGGTTAGCGGGCGATCCAACGAGGTGCGCGCATCTTCGCGCGACTTCTGCTGGTCCACAAAGCTCTGGCGAGCCTGCAGCTTGCGATAGAAGCGATCTACCTGGCCTTCGCGGTCCACAATGCGGGCCTGTTGGCCGGTGTAGAACGGATGGCACTTCGAGCACACTTCGGTTTTAATGACCTTCTTGGTCGAGCCGGTCGTCCAGGTGTTACCGCAGGAGCAAATCACCTGAGCGTCGGTGTAAAAAGTCGGATGAATACCCTTTTTCATTTCATTCCTTTCGCCTGCAACCGTCAACCTTCGCGGAAGACGCTGCAGGACCTCCGGACGTGCTAAGCAGCTTCCACGGGCTCAGCCACAACAACCGGCTGAACGCTGACCTGCTTGCGACCATTGGGGAGAGTCTCGTACACGACCACACCTTCCGCAACCGCGAACAGGGTATCGTCTTTACCGACCTTGACATTCAGGCCGGGCTTGATGTGCGTGCCACGCTGGCGGACCAGAATGTTGCCCGAGAGCACCTTCTGACCGGCATAACGCTTGACGCCCAGCCGCTGCGAATTGCTATCGCGACCGTTTCGGCTAGAACCACCACCTTTTTTGTGCGCCATAGCTCTACTCCATTTCGATAGAATTTACGAGTAAACGGGTGTACTGCTGGCGATGCCCGGTCTTGGAGCGGATGCGCTTCTTGGGGCTGTAATGGAACACGTAAATTTTGGGGCCCTTGTAATGCTCAACAACGGTCGCGCTAACTGCCGCGCCCGCCACATTCGGGGTGCCCACAGAAACCTGTTCACCATCCACCAACAGCAGGACGGAATCCAGCTTTATGGGCTGTCCGGCCTCGCTCGACAGGAGGTCCACCTCGATGGTGGCTCCCTCGACGGCTTTATACTGCTTGCCGCCACACTCAACAATTGCGTACTTCATACACACTCCTCAATCTTCACTTCGCCTCGCTACCCGCGCCACACTGCGCGCCGGCGCGAGGGGAAGTTGGGGATACAGACGGATGCCCCGACTTTAGCCGGGGCTTTAGCGAAAGGTATTATAAGAAGAAACCGTGAGTCTGTCAAGCACGATTTCCTTCCGAATCAGGGTGAACGCATCTTATGTCAGACATTACACAATTTTAAGATAACCGAACTACTTTGCCACTGCTACATTTCATTTTTGAGCTTTTGGCCCTACCCCGGCCCTCCCCGCTGCCAAACAGTTCGGAAGATTCAATTCATGAGCGGGGAGGGAGGAAAGATTTCGCAAAAGTGAGGGGCTTTCAGCCCCTCACTTTTGCAGAATTCTTTCCCTCCCCCGGCTAAGCGCCTTGGTGATCCAGAATCTTGGTTGCCGGGGGAGGGAAGGGTGGGGGAAATGCCGCAAATATGGCGAAAGGGCTCAGGATCTCTAGAACAAAAATCCATGATGCGTTTACCCTACCTTCTGAATCATGGCGTTCCCAAGAATTCTTGACAGCTTGCAAGAAAAGTTTGTGTCGTTGCGAACCTGGAGCTTTGGCCAGGTGAAGCAACCTCA
The DNA here is from genome assembly GCA_016927865.1 of Anaerolineaceae bacterium. Lineage (GTDB taxonomy): Bacteria > Chloroflexota > Anaerolineae > Anaerolineales > Anaerolineaceae > Anaerolinea. The sequence goes on along the minus strand of JAFGLU010000096.1, from coordinate 12,255 downwards.
GCCCGATTCGCCTCCCGCCTGAAGACTCTCCAACCTTTCTTCCAATGAGTGCAACTTTTTATCTTTCTGCATATTATCAATAGTCAAAATCACAAAGCCGATAATCAATAAGGGTGGCATCCAAAGCGATACAAATAGCACAAACAGAAAGTAACACAGCAAAAACAGGGACGAAATAATGATTTTAATTCCCGAGACCGCCAGTTTTACCACCCGAGACAATCTCCCCCACCGTTTCGCAATCCGTTGCTCGATAATTGGATACAACAGCAAAAACAATAATAGAAAAATCATGACGGCGCCACCAACAACTACCCAACCCGAAACAACACCCTCGATCACCCCTGCAACGGTGACCACAATAAACCACCCGCATAAAACCGTCACCGAAACCGCCATCAGGATAAATACCAGTAATTGAAACAATTTAAGCAGGAACAGTCTTCGGGGCATATTGTCTACCTCTTTGCGCGATTTTTTCCGACAAACCTATCTCAAATAAAGTTCAACTGCTGCTGCAACGACGCCAACCATTCGGAACGCAGCAGGCCGAACCACAGCCGGTCCACCGGCAGACCGTCCTTTTTGTGGTCTCGCTCGCGCAGCCGCCCCTCCAGGGTGAACCCGCAGCGCCGCGCCACCCGCGCGCTCTTCTCATTATCCGCCGCGCACTGCAACTCCACCCGCCGCACGCCCATCCGCTCAAAGGCAATCCGGCACACTGCGCGCAACCCCTCAACGGCATAGCCCTTGCCGCCCTGCATTTTGACCGTGAAGTAGCCTGCCTCGATGCACGGCACCCCCCAGTCCGGGTTTGCCAGATACACCTCACCCACAAACACGCCGCTGGCCCTTTCCCACATTCCCAATATGAAAATCTCGCCGCGCCGCCACATCTTCTCCTGCCATTTGAAATGCTCGCGGATATCCCCTTCGCCCTGTGCGGGTTCCAGTTCTTTGGGCAAGAATTCGCGCAGGTGCGCCCGGTTTTCACTCAACATGCGCCAATAAGCTGCCGCGTCGCCGGGCTGGTAACGGCGCAGCAGCAGCCGCTCCGTTTGAAACTCGGTAGGCAAATCCGCCGGGTTGAAGTTCATAATTTCCACTTTCAGCGAACGGTTAGGAAGATTCAAACCTCTATTATTATAGTCCAGTGGTTACTGCTCAGCCCTTTGGGAAAAGAGGCAGAATTTGTATTGTTTGGCGGGGCTTTCGCCCCGCCAAACAATACAAATTCGCGACTTTTTATCAGGGCATGGGTAGTTACGTTCAGTGCTTAAAAATGACCCTTTTGGGTTAATTTTTGATGAGACCCCATCCATTGACAAATTTGGCAAAACTGTATATATTCAGACAATCGTTAACAATACGATTCGTCAAATTTCCAAACCTGATAAACAATGAGATACGACCTGTTCACCACCTTGGCCATCGCCGGGAGTATAAGTTAATCCGTTACTCCCCCCGTTAACTTTACCAACCAAGGAGATAGACCCCGAGAACCAGGCTTACGCCAAACTGCCTTCCGTTCTCATTGATCTGGCGATTAAACGCAGCGCCAACTGCGATAATCGGAACCTGTTGTCCGAATTCCATAGGAGGAATGACTAGATGAAGACCCGTTTTGCCTTTTTTGTAGTGTTGATTGCCGCTCTGGTGTTAGCGGCCTGCCAACCCGGCGCCGCCGGTGGCACGATCAAAATCTCCGTGTTAGCCCCCATGAGCGGTCAGGTGGCGACATTCGGTGATTCCACCGCCAAGGGCGTCCAGCTCGCCGCGGAAGAATGGAATGCCAAGGGCGGCATCGATGGCAAGACCATCGAAGTCGTCGTCAAGGACAGCCAATGCTCCGCCGACCCGGCCGTGAACGCCATGAACCAGGTCGTTGGTGAAGGCGGCAAGTTCGTCATCGGTGAGGTTTGCTCCAGCGCCTCCATCCCCGTGTCCGAAATCGCCGAGGCCAACAAGATCATCCAGATCTCCCCGACCTCGACCAACACCACGGTCACCCTCAACGCCGATGGCTCCACCAAGCAGTTCGTCTTCCGCGCCTGCTTCATTGACCCCTTCCAGGGCAAAGTGATGGCCAAGTTCGCCGCCGAGCAGGGGCATACGACTGCCTTCATTATGTTCGATCAGGGTAACGACTACGTCCGCGGCCTGGCCGAAAACTTCGAAAAAGCTTTTGTGGAAGCCGGCGGCACAATCTTGGGCAAGGAAACCTACACCAAGAACGACACCGACTTCTCCGCCATCTTGACCAAAGTTGCCGACAGCAAAGCCGAAGTCCTCTACCTGCCCGATTACTACAACATCGTCAACCTGGTGGGCGCTCAGGCCAAGGAAAAGGGCGTGACCGCTGTGATGATGGGTGGTGACGGCTGGGATTCCGCCGACCTCGACGTGACCGCTGCCGAAGGTGGTTTCTTCTCCAACCACTACTCCCCCGAAGACACCCGCCCTATCGTGCAGTCTTGGGTAGCCGCCTACCAGAAGAAGTATGACGGCAAGACCCCCGATGCTCTGGCGACCCTCGGTTACGACGCCGCCAACCTGCTCTTTGCCGCCATCGACCAGGCCGACACCTCGGAAGATACAGCGAAGATCGCCGAGACTTTGGCCGCCATTGAGTACGAGGCCGTCTCTGGCAAGATCACCTTCGATGCCCAGCACAACCCGGTCAAATCCGCCGTCGTGCTTGCCGTGAAGGACGGAAAAGTCTCCTTCTCCGCCTCGGTTGCGCCGTAATTTCGTCTGATTTGATAGGGGCGGGGTAATCCCCCGCCCCTATCCCTTACCGTGACAAAACAAACTCTTTTCAGCTTTCTCTTCCGGTTTAGCCGGGTCCACGGATCAAACCGGAAGGTTGAGCCCCCGATTTTATGGTTTTTCACGGCCCAGGTCGCGGAAAACCATAAATTCTTGAAAGACACTTTTTCTCGGGAGCTGTAATGAACTCCACTCATACTTTTCTCTCCACTCCTCCGTTCATTGAGTCTCTGATTAAGAAGAAGATATTGGGCAAACTGATGCTCATCTTGCTGGCCGCCGTTGTGGTCTGGCGAATGGGCACAGCGCTCGTCGAGAATCCTTCTCTCTTCCTCCAGCAGGTCATCAATGGATTGCAGCTTGGCTTCGTTTACGCGCTAATAGCTCTGGGTTACACCATGGTTTATGGCATCGTCCGCTTGATCAATTTTGCCCACGGCGATGTCTTCATGGTCGGCGCTTTCATGAGCTTCTACGCCATTTCGCGCCTCCAGTTGCACACCTGGCCCAGCAAACTTTTCCCGAACATGAACTCAATGCTTTCAGTCGGGATTGGTTCAATTACCGTTGTAATTTTATCCATGATCGTCTGCGCCCTCATGGCCATCACCATCGAGCGAGTAGCGTATAAGCCGCTGCGCAGCGCCGCGCGCATCTCCGCCCTGATCACCGCCATCGGCGTATCCTTCTTTCTCGAATACTTTGGCGCTCTGCCGTTCGTGTTCTCGGCCAACTATATCACTTACAAACGGCCATTCGAAGTGACCACCTGGGTCGCCAACGGCGAAGGGGTCCAAACCCTGGCCAGAGGCATCGAAGTTCCCGCCAACTCGGTCATCTTCTCCAACATCGCCGTGCTGATCATTGTTGCCTCCATCATCCTGATGGTCTTGCTGCAATACACCGTCACCCGCACGAAGATCGGCAAGGCCATGCGCGCTGTCGCCTATGACAAGCAAACCGCGCAGTTGATGGGCATCAACGTCAACATGATTATTTCCATCACCTTTGCCATCGGCGCGGCCCTGGCGGGCGCCGCAGGCATGCTCTACGCCATCGCCTTCCCCCAGGTCGTGTTCTGGATGGGCATCATCCCCGGCCTCAAATCCTTTGTGGCGGCGGTATTAGGCGGCATCGGCAGCATCCCCGGCGCGCTGGTCGGCGCGCTCATCATGGGCCAGGCTGAAACGCTCAGCGCCGCCTACATCTCCACTCCCATGCGCGATGCAATCGCCTTCTCCATCCTCATCATTGTGCTGCTCGTCCGCCCCACCGGCATCTTCGGTGAAGCAACGCGGGAGAAAGCGTAGGCCCTATGTTCAAAAAAATTGATCGCAACAAACTGATCTTTTTCGGCGGGCTCATCGGTTTCTACCTGGTCATCCAGGTCTTACAGCTCATGGGGATCGTGACCAGCTTCCTGTCCACCATCCTCAGCATGGGCACCGTCCTCGCCATCGTCTCCCTCGGCCTCAACTTGATCTACGGCTTCAACGGCCAGTTCTCGCTGGGCCAGTGGGGTTTCTACGCCATCGGCGCATACTCTGCCGCCGATATCACCTACCGCTGGTCGAACAATCAGGACACTTCTGCCCTGTTAGTATTGCTCTTCTCGGTGATACTGGTTGGCGGCGCCATCATGATCCTCTACCGCACCCTCAGCCGCTTGCGTGGCCTGGATGCCCTCTCGGCCTTCGTGATCTACCTGTTGGCCACTTTCGGGTTTGTGTTCCTGTCCATCAAACTCGGCGGATTACTGACCCCTGCCATGAACAGCGCGCTCGGGGCTCTGCCCGAATGGCTGTCCTTCACCATCGTCTACATCCTGGCCGTGCTCATCGCCGGGCTGGTGGCTGCGGAAATCAGCTTCCTGTTTGGCCTTCCCGTGCTCACCCTCGGCTCCGACTACTTCGGCATCGCAACGCTGGGTTTCTCCATCATCGTCAAAGTGCTCCTGGATAACTCCGACACTCTGCTGGGCTTTGAGGAAATGAAAGGCGCGCGCGGCATGATCGGCATCCCCAAGGTAGACGACTGGGGCTGGTTCGCAGTGTTCGCCTTCTTCATGATCGTGGTGGTAGTCACACGCAACTTGCTCCATTCCAGCTTCGGTCGGGCCATCATTTCGGTGCGCGAAGATGAAATTGCCGCCAAGGCCATGGGCATCGACGTCGGCTTCTACAAGACCCTCACCTTCGTCATCGGCTCGCTTTTCGCTGGGCTGGCGGGCGGTCTCTATGCCCACGTCAACGCCTTCCTCCACCCAGACACGTTCAACTTCATCCGCTCCTTCGACCCGCTCATCGTGGTCGTTCTGGGCGGCCTGGGCAGCATGACCGGCACAATTTTCGCCTCCTACGCATACCTGTTGGTGGTCGAATGGCTTCTGCGCCAAATTCTGCCGCCTGGGTTTGAAAACTGGCGCTTCGTGGTCTTTCCAGTCATCCTGCTGATCATGATGCTCCTCAAACCCAACGGATTGTTTGGTAACTTTGAAATGCCTTTCCTCCGCCAACTGCTTCCGCCCCTCAAGAAGAAACCCGCGGCAGAAGCCGCCGCAGCACCCCAGGAGGCAGCCCAATGAGCGCTGACAACCGCGAAACCATCCTGCAGGCCTCTGGCCTCGTCATGCAGTTTGGCGGCCTGCGCGCCGTCAACAACTTCGACCTGACCCTCAAAAAGGGCGACCTGGCCGGGCTCATCGGCCCCAACGGTGCGGGCAAGACCACCGTGTTCAACATGATCACCGGCGTCTACACCCCCACCGCGGGCAAAATTGAATTTGGCGACCAGGAAATCACCGGGTTAGAGCCGTTCCGCATCAACCAGATGGGAATTGCCCGCACCTTCCAGAACATTCGCCTGTTCCCCACCCTCACCGTGCTGGACAATGTCCGCATCGCTTACCACCCCCATGCCGGGTACAGTATGATGGACGGCATCCTGCATAACAAGAAATTCCAGGTCAAAGAGCGCGAACTAACCGAGCGTGCCCAGGAGTTCCTCTCCGTGTTCAACCTGCAAGACCGCCAGGGTGAAATTGCCTCCAGCCTGCCCTATGGTGAGCAGCGCCGCCTGGAAATTGCCCGCGCGCTGGCCGCCGAACCCCGTCTGCTGCTCCTGGACGAACCTGCGGCCGGAATGAACCCCAACGAATCCGTGGCCCTCATGGATTTGATCCACTTCATCCGCGACCGGTTCAAACTCACTATCCTCCTCATCGAGCACCAGATGCGCGTGGTCATGGGCATCTGCGAACACATCACTGTGATGGACTTTGGCGAAGTCATCGCCCGCGGCAACCCGACCGAAATCCAGGCCAACACCCGTGTGGTCGAAGCCTATCTTGGCCCTGGCGCGGCCGCCCTCTCCGAAAAATTCCGCCGGAAGAAGTAAGCCTATGTTACTCGACGTACACGACCTCAACGTTTATTACGGCGCAATTCACGCGCTCAAGGGAATCAGCTTTCACGTTGAAAAAGGTGAAATCGTTACCCTCATTGGAGCCAACGGGGCAGGAAAATCCTCCACGCTCAACACCATCTCTGGCCTGCTGCGCACCCGCACCGGCCACATTCGCTTCGAGGACAAAGAAATCACCCGCATCGAACCCCAGGATATCGTCAAGCAGGGTGTCGTGCAGGTGCCTGAAGGCCGCAAGATCTTCGCTACCCTCACGGTGATGGAAAACCTCGAAATGGGCGCCTTCATCCATGATGATAAAGCCCGTATTGCGGAAGACCTCGAGTCCGTACTGCAGCGCTTCCCCCGCCTGCGCGAACGCCGCAAACAACTGGGCGGCACGCTTTCTGGTGGCGAGCAGCAAATGCTGGCCATTGCCCGCGGGCTCATGGCCCGCCCCAGCCTGCTTCTCCTCGACGAGCCCTCCATGGGCCTGTCCCCCATCCTGGTCGAGCAGATTTTCGAGATCATCCGCGACATCAACGAACAAGGCACCAGCATCTTGCTGGTCGAACAAAACGCGCAGATGGCCCTCTCCATCGCCGACCGCGGCTATGTGTTGGAAACCGGCTCGGTGGTCAACGAAGGCGCGGCCCAAGACTTGCTGCACAACCCCTCCGTCATCGAGGCTTACCTCGGCGGTCACGGCTAAAAGAAAGGCAGAAAACCATGAAAACTTTTGAACGAATTCTGTTCTTCTTCGTCCTGCCGATTTTGGCGGTGCTGCTCTATCCTCCCAAGACCCTGGGAGCCGGAGCAGGCGTGCTGGCGGTGGTTCTGGTGCTGTTCGCCATCCTCGGTTACCTACTCTGGCGCGGCTTCAGTCTGGCCCTCACCTTCAGCATCTTTGTGCAAGGCATGAACGTGATCATCCGCCTGATGATGTTTTTCAATAGCAGCATCAGTGCGCAAGGTGAAGCCAACTTCGTGGCCATTATCACCATTCTGGCCGGGCTGGCCCTTTCGTTCTACCTGCTCCTGCGCCTCGACCGCCAGGACGTCCGCATTCAGATGATCCGGTGAACTTCCCGCTCTGACACAAAAACGCCCCGCGGTATCGCGGGGCGTTTTTGTGTCAGATATTTACTCATCTTCCGGCAGCACCACGCGCATTTGCGAGGTAGCTTGTGCCGGGCCAACCACACCCTTATCTTCCATCGCATCAACCAGGCGTGCCGCCCGAGTATAGCCGATACCCAGTTTGCGCTGCAGCATGGATATCGAAGCCTTGCCTTCCTGGCGAACCAGCGCCACGGCTTTTTCCATGATCGGATCTTCGGGCTTACCCCCCACTTCTTCGTCCCACAACGGCCCCTGGTGCATCGGCGTGCTCAGCGGCACGTCCATATTAACCGGCTCAGCCATCGAGGTGCCCACCGGCAACCCCGCTCGCGCCGCCCGGATGTTCATATCCTGCACCCGCCAGTAATCCACCGTGCGCTGAATTTCAGGGTCAGATACAAACACACCCTGCAAGCGCACCGGAGCAGCCGAATCCGGGGCCTGGAAGAGCATGTCGCCGCGCCCCAGCAAGCGCTCGGCGCCAGGTTGGTCCAGGATCACGCGACTGTCGATGCCGGAAGCCACCGCGAAGGCCACGCGGGCCGGGAAGTTTGCCTTAATCAAGCCGGTCACCACGTCCACCGACGGGCGCTGAGTTGCCAGCACCAGGTGAATGCCCGTGGCACGGGCCAGTTGCGCCAGGCGCGTCAGGCTGCGCTCGGTCTCGTCCGGCGCCAGCATCATCAAGTCGGCCAATTCGTCCACCAGCACCAGCAGGTAAGGCAAGGGCGGCGATTGTTTCTTGTTATGTTCCTGAATGTTGCGTACGCCCAACTGCGAGAAGCGGTGATAACGCGCGTCCATTTCGCGCTGCACCCACTGCAGCGCCCCCACCACCTTCTCGGCCTCCACAATCACCGGGGCCAGCAAATGCGGGATGCCGTTATAGCCGGTCAGTTCCACGCGCTTTGGGTCCACCAGGATCATTCGCAAATCCGCCGGAGAATTGTTCAGCAGGAAGCACGACAGAATAGCATTGACCAGCACCGATTTACCCGAACCGGTCGTTCCCGCCACCAACAAGTGTGGCATGGAGGCCAGGTCGTATGAAATGGATTTTCCCGCCACATCCTTACCCAGCGCGAAGCGCAGCGGCGAGCGCAATTTCTGGAAGCCCTCGCTCTCGATCACCTCGCGCAGCATCACACGGGTCACCTCGGCGTTGGGTACCTCAATGCCCACATAGCTGCGTCCTGGCACCGGCGCCTGGATACGAATGCGTTGGGCAGCCAGCGCCAATGCCAGATCATCCACCAGCGCCGCAATCTTGCCAACCCGCACGCGAGTTCGCCCGTTGCGAGTCTCGATAAAATCGGGCTCTACCCCGTACTGTGTAACGGTGGGTCCGCGGTGAACCTCTACCACATGCACCGGCGCGCCAAAAGATGCCAGGGTATCCTCAATCAGTTTGGCCCGCTCGTGTTCCACGTTGGTGCGCACCGATTCAATGGTGGGCGGGTCCAGGATTTCAGCAATGGTTGGCAGCACCCAGGCCGGAGCTACTGACGGCGTCTGGGGCGCGCCGGAAGCAGCCGGGTTCGCGGACGAACGCGGATGCGCTGCTCGCTCGCTGCCGCCGGAAGCAGGCGCGTTTTGCCCACGCGCCACGTTGCCCCCGCCAACCTGGCGAGGACCCGCCGGGGCCGGAGCCCCGTTGCGCCTTGGCAGCGGGCGGAAGTCAGGCGGCAATTCGCCCGGAGCCGCCACCCAGTTTTCTTCTTCCATCTGGCCCGGTGACAGCGAGACCGGCGTTTCCCGCCGAGTCGCGGTCAATTCACGCTCGGCTTGCCATCGGTTGCGCAGGCTCTCCGCCATGCGCTGGAAAAAAGCAAAAATATCGGCAATCGATATATCCAGTGTTAGGGCCAGGGCCACCAGCAGCCAGCCCGTCACCACCACCACCGCGCCTGCCGTCCCCAACGAATCGACCAGCAGCCGCTCAAAAGCCCCGCCCAGGAAGCCGCCGCCGCCTCCCGCCTCAGCCAATTCCCACCCGCCGCCGTTGGCCAGATGCAAAATGGTGACGACGTTCAAGAACAGCAGCACCAGCCCGGCAATACGCACGCCCGAAGGGCTGGGAAAACTTTCTACGTTGCGCAGCAGCAGCCACAACCCCAACAGGAACAGCCCGGCGGGCAGCAAGAATGCCCCCCAACCGGCCATCTGTTTCAGTGCCGTCACCCACCAACCCGTGAGCACGCTGTTTTGCTTTGAGATCAACGCCAAGATCGAGAGAAACCCCACCAACGCTAAAACGACCCCAATGACGTCCATACGCCGCTCAGGAGAAAGCCGAGTCCACCAATTGCCATGTTGCACCGGGTAAGGCGCCGCGGACCGGGTAGAACGGGTTGAAGTCCGCGTACTCGTCCGCGTCGCGGGCCGGGAGGCTGGTTTGGCAGCTGGGTTGCTGCGCGTACGCGCCGGGGCACGGCTCGTTGAATGGGTATTCGACCGGGAAGCACCTCTACTGGACGTAGCGGCTGGTTTGCGGTCGCGCGAGGCAGGTTTGGCAGGCGTTTTCCCTTGCTTGGGCACAGTTGATCTCCTCTAATTCGATTATAGCACACCTGTCCCACAAGCCCTTTGTAGCTACTCACCGAGGTAAAAAAGACCCAAATTTGAGATATGTGTGGGTGCTTCGCACCCACACATATCTCAAATTTGGGAACTTACCTCATCCTCTGTGAGTTTACGGCTCCACCTGCCAGACATGCAACACATTCGCATTATCCAGCGCCACCACTGCCGTTCCATCTGGCGAGAAACTCACCGCGCGCAAGCCTTCAGCGCCTGCCGTCAACTGCGCCACCGCAGTGTGGCTAGATACATCCCACACGCGCAAGGCACTGCCCTGCCCCACAGCCAGCAAGCGCCCATCAGGAGAAAAAGACAGGCTGTACATTGGGTCGAGCGAACTGTCCAGCAAAGTCACGGGCTGCGCAGGCTGTCCCGCCGCCGGCACGGGCATCAGGTCCAGGCGGCCACCCGCCACCAAAGCCAGCATCGTGCCGTCGTCTGAGAAGGTGAAATCGGTGATAAATTCCATATAGCCCAGCGCGGGGCTGAGCAAACCCGTGCTGACATCTTGAAACTGAGCCGTTGCGCGAGCCGTCCACAAAATTGTCAATCTTCCTGCCGGCGTCACTGCGTATACCGGCGCTGCTGTCTCAAATCCGGTCTGCGTGCCCAACACCTCGCCCGATGCCGCCTCAAACAATGTCACCGACCATTCATTGGGCGAAAAGACCGCAACCACCTCCCCGCGCGGATCATAACTGGCGCCGTATGCCACGCCGTAGGCCAGAGCCTGGATGGCTCCCGATTGCATGCCTTTCACAATCACGCCTCCGTCCCCTCCTTGGGCTGTCACCGTGGAACCGTCTGGAGCGATTGCCAGCACGCTCCCGGGCACTTCCATATCCAGCGGAGCGCCGCTTAACGCCAGGGGCCGCAGAGCAACCTCTTGCAATGTCTCAGTCTCTGCCAACCACAATGCCAGCCGGTTTCCGGCGGGCCAGATGATTTTCGCAATCCACATCTCGCCCAGCTCCAGCCCCTGGCGCGTCGCCGAAGCAATATTCTCCGCCGTCAGCAGCACGGATTCATCCGGCTCATCCGGCTGAACAGTAGGTGTCAAGCTGGGGGTAGGGATTAGCGTGGGGATAGCCGTGTTCGTTGGAACAACCGTCTCAGTCACTAAAACAGCTGTAGTCGGCGAGGGGGGCGCCAGGGTAGGCGCCGCAGTGGGCGCAATTTCACAAGCCAGCGCCGCCAACAGGCAGACAACGGCCAAGCTTAACACCGGTCTTCGTTTCATGAGGATTGCTCCCGAGTTACTAGCCGAACACTACCACCAGATGCGGAACGAAGCGCTGGTTTTTGCCTTCAGCCCATCCGTCAAATCAGCTTCCACGTCAATTCGGAAAACCTGATTCGGAGCAACATCGCCAATAGAAACATCCACATGGGTGATTCCGCTGGCGTTTGTTTCATTAGGCCGCTCAACACTCACTGTGCCATCTGGGCGGCGGATGGTCACCTTCACCGTAGCCCTTTCCACCGGTTGAAGCAGTTGGTTCTGAACAACGATATAAACCCGCTGTACGGAATTCGCCCGTGCCAAAGGCTGGGTAGGGAATGCCCGCACAATCAGGCTGGTATTGACTCTCTCTGTCGTAAACAGGTCACCATTTCGAAGCTCAGCTGCCGTGTAAACTTTATTGTCGATGTGGCTGTCAAAATCAATTCTTCCCAGGTCGGTCAGCACCACCCTGGCGCCTTCCATCTGTTCCGCTCGCCATTCCATCCGGGCGTACTCAAAATACTGCACCAGGCGCCCGCCGTTAATCTCCAATACTTCAGAGATAGGTTGGCCGAAGTAAGCCTCCCCATTGTATTTCTCATAATATTGCATAAATCCAAAGCACACCGCATGGCCGGTCTTTTCAAATACGCGGCACGAGGCGTTGGAAGTGTCAATATTCGCGTCTTTGCCCGGAGCGCTCTCATCGTATGCCCACAAGCCCAACGGAGCCAGGCTCACCCGCTGCCCAGCCGGTTTGCTGGGATCCAACTCCATGCGGGCTTTCTGAAAATACTGTACCTGCACCTCAGGACGAACCGGGTGGGGAAATACGCGGGTAATGGGATATCCGAAAATTCTTAAGGCATCTGGAGTCTGGTTAAAGAAGGTATAGAACTCGCCTCTCAACCAATGCCCTGTTTCATCGTAATAAAAGGCATCCTCGGTCTGCTGTAGGGGCGCTCCCGACGTAAACAGAAAGAGCATTAAGATAGTTGAGATGAAAAAGATGCGCAAACGGATGCTCATGCTTGAATTATGACACAGTTCCTAAATCTTTACAACCAAAATCAACAGTGTTTTTTGTAACTGCTCAGAGGTCGAAGAAAACTCCCAGATTTGAGGTGTGCGTGGGGTGCGAAGCACCCCACGCACAC
>JAFGLU010000095.1 GCA_016927865.1 Anaerolineaceae bacterium | reverse complement strand
GGCATGGCGCGGGCCAGGAGGGTCTTGCCCGAGCCGGGTGGGCCGGACATGAGCAGGTTGTGCCCGCCCGCCGCCGCTACTTCCAGGGCGCGCTTGACGTGCTCCTGACCCTTGATCTCGCGGAAGTCGGTCTGGGTGAGGGTGGGCAGCGACTCGGGGGAAATGGTGGGGTGAACGGGGAGAGCCGTACCGCCGGAGAGATGCTCGTAGAGGGCCTGGAGGGAAGGCACGGGGATGACCTCGAGGCCGGGGATGAGAGCCGCTTCGGGGGCGTCGCCTTCGGGGACGAAGATGCGCTTGAAGCCCTGCTCGCGGGCCAGGGCGGCCATGGGCAGCACGCCGCGGGTGTGGCGCACGGAGCCGTCCAGGGAGAGCTCCCCGGCCACCAGGGCGCCTTCCACGCTTTCGGGCATCACCTGCTCGTGCATGACCAGCACGCCCAGAGCGATGGGTAGGTCGTAGGAAGGGCCTTCCTTGCGTACGGAGGCGGGGGCCAGGTTGACGACGATGCGCTTGCGGGGGTAGGACAGCCCGGCATTCTTGATGGCAGCCTGGACGCGCTGGCGGGATTCCTGCACGGCGGCGTCGGGCAGGCCGACGATGTCCATGCCGGGCAGGCCGGGGCCGGTGTCGACCTCGACTTCGACGATGACGCCATCCAGGCCGATGACGGCGCAGGAGAAGATGCGAGCAAGCATGGGATGATTGTACATGAAGATGGGGAGGAGCGGGGGAGAATTGGGTATAGAATTAAGAGAAGCCGACGAATTCACGGGATGTCGGGTTTCGCTGCTGGGATGAAAGGTTTTGGGGCTGGTTCAAGCCGCTCAACCTGACCTACGCCAAAACGCAACTACAGAAGATAGAGGTCATCAATGAGACGCTTGGAGAAACCCCTTCGGATGATATTGAGACTAATGATCATTTACACGCTCTTCCTCACTGCCATATTTATTATCGCCACCGTATTGTTTGTTCTAGTTGTCAATGTCGTCGACCCCGGATATGCTCAGAAGGAACATGTCGAGTTAACGGCAGGGTTGATGTTAGATCGGGTAAAACTTGGCGTCGTTTCAGGTTTTCTCACAGGATTAACGGTTGGATTTTTCAATTGGCTAATGGATGCTCGATTGAGTAAAATCCAAAAGCGAGGTGGGTCGAGTTGAGGGGCAGTTGTTCGGCGATAGGATCATTCAGTCAATGCCCCGAAACCCGACAAATGCGTGAGGATGTCGGGGTTCGCTGCTCGGAAGAAAGGCTTTGGGGCTGGTTGGGTGGGAGCAGAATTAATATAATGAATAGCCTTCGATTCATGAAGTTGGTAACAGCCCTGTCAATAATGATAATGATCGGGACATCGGGTTGTTATGTGCTGGTCGATCAACCTAGAGAGATCGAGAAAAAGTTAGACATCCGTTATTATGCCATCGATCCAGAGTCTATCCTCGAATTAATTGATAAGGGAGAAACAGATGTCTTTATACCACTTGAAAATTTACCCGAAGAGACACCTTCGATTCGCCCTAATTCAGTGATATGGAGCGAGGGCGACTTTTTTAAGGTTGCTCACCTTCTGCACCAACAATCAGCGCAAGAGCCTTTCGAGGCATATAATTTATACTCAATGCACTTTTCGATGGATTGTGACGATATTGAACAAGGCGCCTTTAGCTATGCATCTTTTTCTTTCTTTACACTTGTGGGATCGGATGAACAAGAGGTGCGTGCTGAGAACACAATCGCTGTCAACCTAACCGACTCTTGGGTGGCAACGTATCAAGCAGAATACTATCCCAATATTCGAAAAAGGAAAGCCATTGATCTGGCTGGCCATGAAATTTCAGCTGAGGCAGCTCTTCAAATCGCAGAAATGAATGGGGGAGCGGAAAAGCGCTTAGAATTTGGGAATGCATGTCTCATAGATGCGCTCACACCCGCCGCTGAAGGAGAAGGATGGAAAATCCTCTATGTCAACAGTAAAAATACATTGGAAAGTATCCTTGAGATCTTTATTGATGCTAAGACCGGAGTGTTTGAAATCGTATCAACCCAGTAGTAATCCAAAAATCGCTCGTCACCCCTTGCAGGTTTTTCGCGCCTGTGCTAGAATAAAAGCTGCCTGAAGAGGCACCCAAAGCGTCACCGTTGAAAAGTGGGCGAACCCCACTTTTCTTTTATGTTAGAGGTCATTCTAAACTGGAGTAAGGGCTGGAATGAAGAACGAGTTTGTCCTGGCTTTCAACGAAGTTCTGGAAGAAAAACAACTGCCGAGAGACGTCATCATTCATGCGCTTGAATCGGCGATGGTTTCGGCGTATCGCCGTGCTGTAAACGCCTCGAACGCACAGCAGGTGGAAGCCAAAATCGACATGGACACCGGTAAGGTGACCATCTATGCCGAGAAGGAAGTGGTTGAGGCTGTGCAAGATGACCGCACCGAGGTGACCCTGAGCGAAGCGCAGCGTTTCGACGCCGCTGCCGAGTTGGGCGGCATGGTGATTGTGGAAAGCACGCCCCGCGACTTTGGCCGCGTGGCCGCGCAGACCGCGCGCCAGGTGATTCAGCAGCGCATCCGCGACGCGGAGCGCCAGGCCCAGCTTGCCCACTACGAAAAGCAGTTGGGTGAGATCATCAGCGGCGTGATTCAGGCTGTGAATGCGGTCGGGCTGACCGTGGGCCTGGAAATGCGCGCCGAGGGCACCATGCCCCGCAAGGAAATGATCGCCGGCGAGCGCTTCCGCGTTCACGACCGCGTGCGCGCCCTGGTGGCCGAAGTCAAAGATTCGCCCCGCGGCCCGCAGATCATCCTCTCTCGCACGCACCGCAACTTCTTGCGCCGCTTGCTGGAAAACGAAGTTCCCGAAATTTACCACGGCATTGTGGAAATTCGCTCGATTGCCCGTGAACCGGGCGAGCGCGCCAAGGTGGCCGTCAGCGCCACGCAGCCGGGCATTGACCCGGTGGGCGCTTGCGTCGGCATCCGCGGCGTGCGCATCCAGGCCATTGTCCGCGAGCTGCACGACGAGAAGATTGACGTCATCGAGTGGAATCAGGACCAGGCTCAGTATATTGCCAAGTCCCTCAGCCCGGCCCGAGTTTTGGGCGTGTATCTGAACGACAAGAGCACCGGCGGCAAGACCGCCACGGTGGTGGTGCCGGAAGATCAACTCAGCCTGGCCATTGGTCGCGACGGTCAAAATGCGCGCCTGGCTGCCAAGCTGACCGGCTGGCGCATCGACATCAAGAGCCTGCCCGAGGCTGCCGCCGACACCTTGAATCGCTTGCAGTCCGACGAGGCTTATGCGGCCATCGCTGAGACAGAAGGCGAGGTCATGGATTTGATTTCGGTCATGCTGGCCAAGAAAGCTGAAAACCGCCCGCTGAATCCGGAAGAGTACGAGCGCATGACGCAGTTTATTGACCGCGTTGAGCGCCGCGCCAGCCGCCGCCTGCCCGAAAAGAAGGTGGAAGATCCGCGCGTGGCCGAGATTCGCGCTATGGTTGATCCCAAGCAAGCTACCTTGAGTCTGCTGGACAGCAGCCTGCCCGAGCATGTGGCATACACCCTGCAGGAAGCCGGTCTGACCACGCTCTCCGAGCTGGTGGTGCAGATTAAGCTGAACCCCGACGACGTGTTGAAGCTGCAAGGCATTGGCCCGCGGGCCATGGCCGAGATCAACCGGCTGGTGGATGGGTCCATCTTGACACCGGTGGTGGAAGAATCTGCGGTTGAAGAACCTGCCGTTGAAGAAGCCGCCCCGGTTGTTGAAGCGGCCGCGGAAGCGGTTGAAGCAGTGGAAGCTGTCGAGGTGGTTGAGGGTGTGGCCGAAGAAGCTGCCGCGGTGGAAGAAGAAACCGCGCCCGCCGCTGAAGCGGTTGCCGTCGAGGTTGCCCCGGTGGCAGAAACCGCCCCGGTGACGGAAGAATCTGAGGAAGAAGCCAGCTTTGATGAGCTGTTCACGCTGAAGACCGATGTCTTCCAGGCGGTTGAGCCGGAAGAAGAGGAAGAAGAAGGCGGCGAAGCCGGCAAGAAGAAGAAAGAGAAGAAGAAGAAGGGTCGCAAGTTCGTCGAGATCGTTTATGATCCCGATGCTGATTTGACCGTTGCGCGCAAGAAGCACAAACGCGGCGACGGTGACTTTGAATGGGAATAACCGCTCTGATTTTGTTGAATAACGGGAAAAGAGGTGGCTAAAAAGATAGCGAAACGGACCAAGCATGTGCCCCAAAGGACCTGTGTGGGATGCCGCCAGGTGCTTGCCAAACGGGCCCTGGTGCGCATTGTGCGCACGGAAGAGGGCCCGCGGGTAGATCCAACCGGGAAGGCTGCAGGGCGGGGGGCTTACCTCCACGCGCTGCGCTCGTGTTGGGAGAAGGGGCTGAAAGGCCCCCTGGCATATGCCTTGAAAACCGAATTGACGGAACCAGATCGTGAATTTCTCCGCATGTTTATGGCAAGACTGCCAGATGAAGCGGACGAAGCCGATTTGGCTGAAGTCAAACCAGACCAAGAGGGAGCGGAGCGACCTATGTAAGGTGTAAAGTCTCTGGGGTTTGCCTGAAGCGGCCCTCTTGCCAGGATTACATCGCTACATACCTGCCACACCGACCCAGCCAGTTTTTTGGGTAAGTAATGTTAAGGAGGTGTTTATGGGCGAGAATGGGCGCAAGAAGATTGAACTCCCCGTCAGCGTGACCGTGCGCGATTTGGCGCAGCGAACGCAGGCAAGCCCGATCCAGGTCATCAAGATTTTGATGTCCAATGGCGTGATGGCCAACATCAACCAGCAAATTGATTTCGACACGGCGGCCATTGTGGCTTCTGAGCTGGGTTTTGATGCCAACCTGGAGACTCCTGAAGAGGTTGTTGAGGTACAGACCGGAGAGGTGCCGCTGTGGCGCCGCACGATCGCGAATGAGAATTCGGACAACCTGGTCAATCGCCCTCCGGTGGTGACCATTTTAGGACACGTTGATCACGGCAAGACCACCCTGCTGGACGCCATCCGCAACACGAACGTGGCGGGCGGCGAGGCGGGCGGCATTACCCAGCACATTGGCGCGTACCAGATTGAACACAAGGGCCGCTCGATTACCTTCCTGGATACACCCGGCCATGCGGCTTTCACGGCCATGCGGGCGCGCGGCGCCCAGGGCGCGGATGTGGTAGTGCTGGTGGTGGCGGCGGATGACGGCGTCATGCCACAAACCCGCGAGGCCATTGCCCACGCTAAGGCAGCCCGCGTGCCGATTATCGTGGCGCTGAACAAGATTGACCGGCCGGACGCTAACCCCGACTTCGTCAAGCGACAGTTGGGTGAGATGGACCTGGTGCCGGATGAATGGGGCGGCAGCACTCTGGTGGTGCCTGTTTCGGCCAAGCAGCGCCTGGGCATGGAAGATTTGATGGAAGCTATCCTGCTGACCACCGAGAGCCTGGACATTCAGGCCAATCCTAAGGGTAAGGTGCTGGGCACCGTGGTGGAGGCGCAGGTGGACCGGGCGCGGGGCGTTGTAGCGACCCTGCTGGTGCAAAATGGCACCCTGGAAACCGGCGATATCATTGTGGCGGGCACGGCCTATGGCAAGCTGCGCGCCTTGTTTGATTTCCGCGCGCGCAAAATTCGCTCGGCAGGACCCTCGACCCCCGTGCAGGTGATGGGTCTGAACGAGGTGCCCGTCACGGGTGAAATCTTCACAACCTATGCCTCTGACCGCGAAGCTCGAGCAGTGGTAGATGTGCGCAAGGCGACCGCTCAGGCAAAAGCTGCCGCGGTTCCTAAGGCCACCCTGGAAGAGTTGTTTGCCAAGGTTCAGGCTGGCGAAGAAAAAGAGCTGCGCTTGATCGTGAAGGCCGATGTGCAAGGTTCTCTGGAGCCGATTGTCAATTCGATCAACGAGTTGAAGAAAACCGGCGCATCCATCGTTGTGCTACATGCCGACCCCGGCAATGTGACCGAGAACGATGTGCTGCTGGCGTCAGCGTCTAAGGCCATTGTGATTGGCTTCAACGTGACAGCCGACGCTTCTGTGAAGCGTATGGCTGAGGCTGAGGGTGTTTCGGTGCGCTTGTATAACATCATCTATCGCCTGCTCGAAGACCTGGAAAAAGCGCTCACGGGCATGCTGGCGCCTTCCTTCACCGAAACCGTGGTGGGTCAGGCCGTGGTCATGGCGGTGTTCAGCATCTCCAAGGTCGGCAAGATTGCCGGTAGCAAAGTGACCCAGGGCGAACTGCGCCGCAACGGCAAGATTCGCGTAATCCGCGATGGGGAAGTGCTGCACGAAGGGGAAATGTCCTCGCTCAAGCACATGAAAGATGATGTGCGCGAGGTGCGCACCGGCTTTGAGTGCGGCGTGGCTTTGAAATCCTTCAACGATTTTGCCGCAGGGGACATATTGGAATGCTACGTGGTTGAAAAGATGGGTTAGCCCTGTCTGTGGAGATAAGTTCGAGGTAAGAAAATGCCTTCTAAAATAAGAATGAGGCGGATTTCTGAGCGAGTGCGAGAAGAGTTGTCGGCGATGCTGGTCAAGGAAGTGGCCGATCCGCGCTTGGCTGGGATACAGATAACGGAAGTAAAAGTGGACCGCGAGCTGGCCTATGCGGATGTGTTCGTCTCGGCAGTAGAGGGCGTGGAGCGTTCAGCCGAAATTTTGGCGGGGCTGCGCCACGCGGCGGGTTTCTTCCGCTCTGAGCTGGCGGCGCGCGTCGAGTTGCGAGCCTTCCCCAGGCTGCGCTTCCATTGGGACCCCACGCCTGAAAATGCCGATCGCATCGAGCGGGTGCTGGCTCAAATTCGCGCGGAAACCCCTACGCCGGTTGAACCGCCGGACGAGGACACGGAGGACGCTGCGGATGAAGCCTGAGTCAACGCGGCAGTTGGTGGGCGAGGCGCTCCAAAAAGCCGAAAACATCCTGTTGGTTTCTCACATCCGACCGGATGGTGACGCCATTGGAGCGTTGCTGGGATTGGGTTTGTCGCTCATCCAGGCCGGCAAGACCGTGCAGATCGTCTCGCGGGATGGCGTGCCGCCGAATCTGCGCTTCTTGAAGGGCAGCGAGCGCGTGCAGCGTTCGGTCACCGGAATGGCGCGCCTGATTGTGGTGGTGGATTGCTCTGATCTGGAACGCACGGGGAATTTGCTGGAGGGTGAGATGGTGGATGTGAACATCGATCATCACATCACCAACTTGCATTTTGCCCGCTACAACCTGGTGGAGCCGACAGCGGTGGCCACCAGCGCCATTTTGGCGGAATGCTTGCCGGAATGGGGGCTGCCGATGGATGCCAGCGTGGCTTCGGCCTTGCTCACCGGCATTATTACCGACACCATCGGGTTTCGCACCGCCAATATGAACCCCGCGGCTTTGCGGCTGGCGGCGGATTTGATGGAGAAGGGCGCCCACCTGTCCGAAGTTTATCGCCGGGGGTTGGTGCAAAAGACGTTTGAGGCGGCCCGTTTTTGGGGCGCGGGGTTGATGCGCTTGCAGCGCAGTGACTCACTGCTGTGGACAACGCTTCGTCAGGTAGATCGCCAGGAGGCGGGCTACCCCGGAAATGATGACGCAGACCTGGTGAACATGCTTTCTGGGGTAGATGGTGACGTAGTCGTTGTGTTGAATGAGCAGAAGAGCGGTAAAATTAAGGTAAGCTGGCGTGCCCGCCCAGGATTAGATATTTCTGTGCTGGCGCTCCAATTCGGCGGTGGGGGACATCCTGCCGCGGCGGGGGCGGAAGTGCCGGGGAGTTTGTCGGATGTAGAGCATCGCGTGTTAGAAGCCACTCGAAAGTTCCTGGATGAAAAGGCCGGGACGAATGGAAAGGGAAACGCATGAGCATGAATGACAATCCGATCGATGTACGAAATGCAATTTCCGGTGTGCTGGTGGTGGATAAGCCCACCGGACTAACCTCGCATGATGTGGTTCAGATTATCCGCAAGGGTACCAATATCCGCCGCGCCGGACACACGGGAACGCTTGACCCGCGCGCCTCGGGCGTGCTGGTGATTTTGCTGGGGCCGGCGGTGCGCCTGAGCGAATATGTCTCGGCGTCCGATAAGCGCTACCAGGCGGTGTTGCGCTTAGGCGCCGCCACCGATACGTATGATGCGGACGGTCGGGTCGTTAGCTCGGCGCCTACTGAGCATATTACTGAAGAGCAGTTCGACGCGGAACTGCAAACCTTTGTGGGTGAAATTGAGCAAACCCCGCCGCCCTATTCGGCAGTCAAAGTTCAGGGTCGCAAGGCCTATGAAATGGCCCGCGAGGGCGAGGAAGTGGACCTGGCGCCGCGCAAGATCCGTGTATACAGCCTGGAACTGCTGGAATGGGCTCCGCCCGAAGCAGTGATCGATGTGTACTGTTCGTCGGGAACCTATGTTCGCTCGCTGGCCCATGACCTGGGCAACAAGCTGGGCTGTGGCGCGCACCTGGTGGGCTTGCGCCGAACCAAGAGCGGGCGCTTCACCCTGCGGGATGCCGTGCCCCTGCGCAAGCTGCGCGAGGCCTTTGAAACCGGCACCTGGTACCAGCACCTCATCCCGGCGGCGGAAGCCCTTTCGGACTGGCCCTCGCTGGAGTTGACTCATGAGCAGGTGGAAGCCGTCCGCCATGGGCATCGCATTCCGGCAGAAGCGGGCAGCCCGGAACAGGCTTGTGGGGTGAGTGAAATGGGCGAACTGGTGGCGTTGTTAGTATATGACGCGCAGACCAATGAGTGGCAGCCGAAGAAAGTATTCTTCCAGTCCTGAGCCAATGGATAACTAACGACGTTCGGGTTGTCCGCAATGCTGCATACTCACTCCCTGGATGAACTTCGACTGTCAGATGCATACGCGACGATCGGCACGTTCGACGGCGTCCATCTTGGGCACCGGGCGATTCTGCGGTCGATGATTGATGCTGCTCATGAAGCTGGGGCGCCAGCGGTGGTGGTCACCTTTGCGCCGCCACCGGGGGTTATGCTGCGCGGAATCACCGAGGGATACGCGCTGACCGGCGTGGATGAGCGGGCAGAACTGTTGGGCCAATTGGGCATCGACGCGGTGGTGACATTGCACTTTGACCGCGCCCTGGCAGCATTAAGCGCCGCGCAGTTCATGAGTTTGCTCAAAGAGTCTCTAGGGCTGAAGCAGTTGTGGGTGGGATATGACTTCGCGCTGGGCAGAGGACGCGAAGGCGATATTCCCTATTTGCGCGCCTTGGGAGAAGAGATGGGCTACGAGGTAAAAGTGATCTCGCCGGTGAACACGGGCGACGTGCCTGTATCTTCCAGCCTGGTGCGCTCGCTGCTGCGTGGAGGCAACGTGACCGCCGCCGCCAGGTTGTTGGGAAGGTGGTATGGGGTGAGCGGGCCGGTGGTGCATGGCGACGGGCGAGGGCGGAGCATTGGTATTCCGACCGCTAACGTGGATGCGCCCGCCGAAATGATCATTCCCGGCAACGGCGTATATGCCACCTGGGCCATTTTGGAGGGGCAGCGCTTCCCGGCGGTGACCAATATCGGCCTGCGCCCGACTTTCATCAGCGAACCGACGCGCCCGCGCATTGAGGCGCTGTTGTTGGATGTGGACCGCGACCTTTACGGCAAGGAGCTGCGTGTTGAGTTCGTGGGGTTCATCCGCCCCGAGCAGCGCTTTGAATCGGTGCAGGATTTGTTAGATCAAATTGAGCGAGATCGCAAGAAGGCACGGGAGGTACTGGCTAATGAGCGCTGAGCGGCAAGTTTATTTACTGGATCCGCAGGACTATCCACCCGAGACCATCGCGGTGGCGTTTGCCAAGACTTCTCGCTCGCCAGACAGCTTTCTGAAGATCGCTGCGGAACTGAACGCGGAAAAGAGCTCGGAATTCCACGAGAAGTGGGTAGTGGGCTACGGGCACGCCTCGGTGGCGGAACATGCCGTGCTGCACATTGCTGTGGAAAACATCTCTCGGCTGGCTGTGGAATCGCTCGAGTCGAACCGGCTGGCATCCTACACCGAGAAATCGACTCGTTACCAGAAGTGGGGGCCGGAGGATTTCTACGTGCCGCAGGAATTGGACGGGCATGCCCTGCGTGACCTATATGTGGACACCTGCCGGATGCTGTTCGCAACGTACCATGAAATACTGCGCCCGGTGCGGGATGTGATTGCTCGGCGGTACCCGCAGCGCGAGGGCGAGAGTGACGCGGCCTTCGACCGGCGGGTGCGTTCTGAGTACGTGGATGTATGCCGTTTCTTGCTCCCGGCTGCGTCCCTGGCGAATGTGGGCGTCACGGTGAATGCCCGGACACTGGAACATGCCTTGCGCAAGATGCTCTCGCACCCGCTGGAGGAAGTGCGCCAGATGGGCGAGGAGATGAAAAAGGTGTCGGAGATTCGCCTGCCCACGCTGATCAAATATGTGGAACGGGTGCCTTATTGGGAAGAGACGGCCCAGCGGTTGAGCGGAGCCGCCGAGGCGGTGACCTGGGAGCCGGCGGAAGAAGGCGATTGGTGCCGTCTGGTTGATTATGACAGCAACGGGGAAGAGAAAGTGCTGGCGGCGGCGTTGTATCGCTTTGGCGCGTTTAGCTTTGAGCGGGCACTGCAAACCGTGCGCAACGCCGGGCCTGAAGGCCGCAGGCAACTGGTTGAGGAAATTTTCGCGGGGCGAGGCAAACATGACATGCCCCTGCGTGAGATGGAGTATGCTAGCTTTACCTTCGATGTGACTCTGGATCAAGGGGCGTATTTTGAACTCAAACGCCACCGCATGATGACGCAAACGCCCCAGCCATTGAGCACCCTGTTGGGGTATGCGCTGCCGAAGGCGGTGGTGGAGGCGGGGGTGC
This sequence comes from Anaerolineaceae bacterium, assembly GCA_016927865.1. Taxonomy (GTDB): domain Bacteria; phylum Chloroflexota; class Anaerolineae; order Anaerolineales; family Anaerolineaceae; genus Anaerolinea. Next base: position 22,660 of record JAFGLU010000095.1, on the reverse strand, counting down.
AGGACGCCTACCGCCGGGCAATGGAAAGCGCGGATGCTGCTTATCGCAAGCTGGCTGCATTCCATCCGGATGTGGCCTCGTACGTGGTGCCGAATGGGTATAATCGACGCGTATTGATTTCCATGAATCTGCGTGGGGCCATGCACCTGGTGGGGTTGCGTTCGGCGGGGAACGCTCATTTCTCCATCCGGCGAGTTGCCCAGCGCATCGCGGAAGATATCCGCGCGGCGGCGCCTTTGTTGGGTGAATATTTGACTGTCAATACAGAAGAAACCTGGCAGGGGATTGAAGAGCAATTCTTTGCCGGAATCAATGAATCCTAGGGAGGGATGAAATGAGCAATATTTTTTGGAACAGTGAAGAACGACGCTTGAGGATGTTCTGGCGGTTAGTGCTTTCGCTGGTGGTTCTAGCTGTGGTAGTGGGGATTATTTCCGTCGTGGGGGCTGTGCTTGGCATCGGTGTGTATATGGCGACCGGTGGGCAAATTCCAGATGTGAGCCAACCGGATTTTATGATGAAAGCTCAAGAATTGAATTACCAGCCCATTGTGCGGGTGTTTACGATGGTCTTTCAAGGGGTTGGGATGGTGCTGGGCATCCTGGTGGCGGGCCGGCTGCTGGACCGGCGCAAGTTCAACGATTTTGGCTTCCACATGAACAAACAATGGTGGGCCGATTTCGGCTTTGGCCTGGGCCTGGGCGCGGTGTGCATGGTGTTCATCTTCCTGGTGGAGTTGGCCTTGGGTTGGGTGAAAGTGACCGATGTCATTAAGCCAGGGAACACACTGCCGTTTGCGGCGGGAATTGGCCTGGCAATGGTGCAGTTCATCATTGTGGGCATTCAAGAAGAACTTTTCTCGCGCGGGTATCAACTGCGCAACCTGGCAGAGGGCTTTAATTTGCGGTCCATTGGCCCCAAGGCAGCTCTGTTGATTGGCTACATCTTGTCCTCGTCGGTGTTTGGCCTGCTGCACCTGGGCAACCCAAACACCTCAGCCATTAGCACCATCAACTTGATTGTGGCAGGTCTGTTCCTGGGACTGGGTTTTGTGCTAACTGGCGAGCTGGCCATCCCCATTGGGCTGCACATCACCTGGAACTTCTTCCAGGGCAACGTGTTTGGCTTCCCGGTGAGCGGGACGCAGGCGGGCGCAACCTTCATTGGCGTTGAGCAGGGCGGCCCAGATTGGATGACCGGCGGCGCGTTTGGCCCCGAGGCGGGTGTGATGGGCCTGCTGGCAATTGCCTTGGGCTGCTGGTTGACCGTCCTGTGGGTGAAGCGCACGCGCGGTTCGGCAAAGCTGTTGGAAAGCCTGGCGATTTTCAAACCGCAGCTTGGCAAGCAGGTCGCGGTTGTTCAGCCGGAAATCGAGGTAGTGGATGAAATTAACCGAAGTATTGAGTAAGGTAGAAGCTGGCCGCAAGGCCTGGGTAGAATTACTCGAATCCGTTCCCGTAGAGCGCCGGGATGAGCCCGGCGCCTGCGGCGAGTGGACAGTGAAAGACGTGCTGGTACACATGAACTACTGGCAGGCAACTTTGGTAACGATGCTGTTCAATGTGCGCCAAGGCGGGACGGTCAAGACGGTGAACAGCGAAGAAGAAGTGCAGGAGAACAACCAGCGCTGGTACGAGCAGGGTAAAGACCGCCTCTGGGAGTTGGCCTGGGCTGACTCGGAGGGGCTGCACCGGCAGATTCTGCGCCGCGTGAGGGAATTCAATGACGAGGAATTGAACCGCGCCAACCTGCACCCGGCGTTGGGAAAGAAACCCCTATGGCAGTGGGTCGCGCAGGATACCTGGGGGCACGTGGAAGAGCATGCTGAGTTGATCAAACAATGGTTGGCCAATAACTCTTGACAAGGGCCGAGATTCTCTTATAATCATTGAAAATTAAGTATTAAAAAACGTTGAAGAGGGCGAGTAGGCGCCGCACAGACGGTACAGAGAGCAGGTGAAAGGTGAAAACCTGCCCGGACCGCAGCGCTGAATGGACCTTGGAGTTGCAGGGAGAACGGTCGTAAGACCCAGTAGCCCGCGCCGGAGTTGCCACCGTTATCAGGGTAAAGGGTATCGCGGGCTGACCGCCGTACCCGTAAGAGTGAGGCTGGCTTGGACCTGTTGTGCATCACAACAGGATTTTTTGTTAAGCGGCCTAAGTTGGGTGGCACCACGGACTACGCGTTCGTCCCAAGAGGGATGGAACGCGTTTTTTTGTTAAAAGGCGTTTGGAGTTGCGCGGGAGATTGCTTCGCCGCTTAAGTGGCTCGCAACGAAACGCAAACAAGAATGGAGGTCGAAATGGACACAAAACCCATCGTCTTAACTGGGCATCGCCCCACCGGACCGCGCCACATTGGGCATCTGGTTGGGACGCTGACCAATTGGGTCGCCCTCCAGGACAGCCACGCCTGCGTGTTCCTGGTGGCTGACCTGCATGTTTTGACCACCGATTATGCCCACCCCGACCAGGTGCGAGCCAACACGCTGGAGATCGTCTTCGATTGGCTGGCGGCGGGGATCGACCCGCAGCGCGCGTGCATCGCGCTGCAGTCGGCGCTGCCTGCCCACGCCCAACTGGCGGTGCTGCTCAACAACCTGGTGACGGTCTCGCGCCTCGAACGGGTACCGACCTATAAAGAACAAACCCAACAGCTCAACCTGCAACCCTCGACGGGACTGCTGGCCTACCCGGTGCTGCAAACCGCAGACATCCTGGCGTATAAAGCCAACCGGGTGCCGGTGGGCGAGGATCAACTGCCACATATTGAACTTGCTCGCGAGGTGGCGCGCCGCTTCAATCAGCTTTACGGACCAACCTTCCCGGAGCCGGTGGGGATGCTTTCAGTCATGCCGCGCCTGCCGGGGGTGGATAACCGCACCATGCACACTTCCTACGGCAACGCCATTTATCTCCGCGACAGCGAGGAGGAAACCACTCGCAAAGTGATGAGCATGTACACCGATCCGACCCGCATTCATCCCACTGACCCCGGGCACATTGAGGGCAACCCGGTGTTTGTGTATCACGACCTGTTCAATGCCAACGGCGCTGAGGTAGAAGAGTTGAAGGAGCGCTATGTGTTGGGCAAGGTGGGCGACGTGGACGTGAAGCGGCGGCTGGCGGCGGCGCTGAATGCAACTCTGGCTCCCCTGCGTGAGCGCCGCGCGGAAATCGCCGCCCAGCCCGAGCGGGCGATTGAAATTTTACGCGAGGGTACGGCGCGGGCCAGGGCTATCTCACAAGAGACGCTAGAACTGGTGCAAGAGCGTATGGGCCTGCGGGCGGACGAGGTGGCGGGCCGGGCCCCGCTGGCGATCTAGCCGAGTGTGATGTCTTTCCGCGGTGAGCGGAGAGGGTGGAACGTTTTTATTCAACCTGCCGGAGGCAAACAAAGCCGAAGGCGCAATCATTCCAAGGAGGAAGCCATGTCTGAGAGAATTCGTTTTGAGTTAGGTGAGTCCGATATTCCGAAGTTTTGGTACAACATCAACGCCGATAGCAACATTCCGCCGGCGCCTGTGTTGAACCCGGCCACCAAAGAGCCAGTGACCCCGGAGTTCCTGTCGGTGCTGTTCCCGATGGAGCTGATCATGCAGGAGATCAGTAAGGAGCGCTATATTCAAATCCCTGAAGAGGTCATGGAAGCCTACAAGCTGTACCGGCCCACGCCACTGCTGCGTGCCCGGCGGCTGGAGAAAGCGTTGGGCACCCCCGCGCATATCTACTACAAGTACGAAGGTGTCTCGCCGGTGGGCAGCCACAAAGCCAACACCGCCATTCCTCAGGCATTTTACAATAAGGTTTCCGGCACGCACGCCTTGACTACCGAGACGGGGGCAGGGCAGTGGGGCTCGGCGTTGTCGATGGCTTGCGGGTTCTACGACCTTGCTCTGGAAGTGTACATGGTGCGCGTTTCGTATGACCAAAAGCCCTACCGGCGCTTCATGATGGAAACCTTCGGCGCGCAGGTGTTTGCCAGCCCCACCAACCTGACCAACTCCGGGCGGTCGATTTTGGCGGAGCACCCCGACAGCCCCGGCTCGCTGGGCATTGCCATCTCTGAGGCGGTGGAGATGGCGGTTACTTCAGGCGGAAAGAAGCATTATTCGCTGGGCTCGGTGCTTCATCATGTGCTGCTGCACCAGAGCGTAATCGGCGAGGAATCGCTCAAGCAGATGGACATGGCGGGCGAGTATCCGGACGTGGTCATTGGCTGCGTGGGCGGCGGCTCGAATTTTGCGGGCATTGCCATGCCGTTCCTGCGCGAGAACCTTAAAAACGGTCAGCGCACGCGGCTGCTGGCGGTGGAGCCGACGGCGACGCCTTCGCTGACTCGGGGTATCTACGCCTTTGACTACGGCGACACAGCCAAGATGGCGCCCATTGTCAAGATGCACACGCTGGGGCACGATTTTATCCCGGCGGCGATCCACGCTGGAGGCTTGCGCTATCACGGTATGGCGCCGACGCTGTGCTCGCTGTACGATGCGGGGTTGATCGAAGCGACCGCGGTGGGGCAGGTGGAAGTGTTCGACGCGGCGCAGCTCTTCGCGCGCAGCGAGGGCATTTTACCCGCTCCGGAGTCGTCGCACGCCATCCGCGCGGCGATTGACGAGGCCTTGAAGGCCAAGGAAACAGGCGAGAAGAAGGTGATTTTGTTCAACCTGTCGGGTCACGGGCATTTCGACCTGTTCTCGTACAACAGGTACACTTCGGGGCAGTTGGAAAATTATGATTATCCCGAAGAAGCCATCGCGACCATCCGCGAGCGGCTGCCTGTGGTGAATTTCTAGGGCGCTAGACGGAGGCCGGGTTTCTAAGCCCGGCCTCTTCTCTTACCCAGAGCGAGGGAAGGGGTTCCAGCGTTACTGGCGGCGGGATTTCAATCCCGCCTCAGTACATGGCAACCCCCCTGAGAAATTGACAACGCCTGTGGTAGGCCGGGTTTCTTACCCGGCGTCTTTTCAACCTAAGATCGTGGGAAGGGATTCCCGCGCTACGAAGATGTTGAGGCAGGGTGCTGTTTATCGAAATTAAAATTCCCCTCATCTGGTATACTTTCTGAATACCCCTTTTTACACCATAAACCTTTTTGACGGAGATGGCGATGGCGAAATCCCTCTTTCTCGAACGCTTGGCTGCCGGTAAACCTTTGGTGCTGGACGGTGCGACCGGGACGAATTTACAAACTCGCGGGTTGCCGGTGGGCACGCCCTCCGATTTTTGGGTGATGGACAACCCCGAGGCGGTGCTGGCCTTGCATCGTGACTTTGTGGAGGCGGGTTCCGATCTGATCCTGACCAATACCTTTGGCAGCAGCCGTGTTCATTTGGGACATGCCGGGTTGGCAGAGCGCTTTGAGGAAACCAACCGCCTTGCTGTAGCCCTTGCGCGCCAGGCAGCGGAGACCGCCGGCGTGATGGTGGGCGGATCACTGGGGCCCTTGGGCGAAATGGTCGAGCCGTTGGGATCGCTGGCGGAAGCGGACGCCCAAGCCGAGTACGCGGCCCAGGCGCATCTGCTTGCGGAAAATGGGGTGGATGTGCTGGTGATTGAAACGCAATTCGATTTAATCGAAGCCAGGGCAGCGCTGCGGGGTGTGCGCTTTGCCACCGATTTGCCGGTGGTGGTGTCGTTCAGCTATGACCGAGGAACCCGCACGATGATGGGAGTCAAACCTGCCCAGATGGTGCAGGTGTTTAGCGAATTGGGCGTGGCGGCTGTGGGGATTAACTGCGGGCGCAGCGTGGAGGAGAACTTCAAGGTGCTGCAGGAAGTGCGCGCCTTGACTGATCTGCCGGTATGGTTTAAGCCGAACGCGGGGCTGCCCCTCACGAACCCGGATGGCAGTTTGTATTACTCGGTGACTCCGGATCTGATGGGCGAACAGGCCAGATCCTGGCTGGCGGCGGGCGCAAACCTGGTTGGCGGGTGCTGCGGCACTTCGCCGAGCCATCTGCGGGCCATTGCCCAGGTTGTGAAGGGCCAATGAGTCAACGCCTGACCGTGACCTTACAGCCGGCGGGCCGCCGGGTGGAGGTGGAAGCGGGGACAAATCTGCTGGAAGCCGCTCAGAAGGCGGGTATTGAGATGGTGGCTTCCTGCGGGGGGATTGGGATTTGTGCCACCTGCCGGGTGCGGGTGGTGGATGGCAAAGTTACGCCACCCGGGGCGACCGAGGTGGAAGAATTAGGCCGCGAGCAGTTGGAAGCCGGGTTCCGGTTGGCGTGCCAAACGGTGCCGCTGGGAGATGTTCGTCTGGAAATCCCGAGGGAATCGCTGTTGGGCGGCCAACAAATGCAGGTGACGGGTCGCGAGAGCCAGGTGGAGATCGACCCGACGGTGCGCGGGGTGGACATTCGCCTGGAACCGCCCGCACTGGATGACTTGCGCTCAGATACAGCCAGGGTGAATGAAGCGCTGATCCGACAGGGCTTTGCCCCGCTGCAAGCTGGGCCAGGGCTACTGGAGGCGCTTTCGCTGTGCTTAAGGGCTGAGGGTTGGCAGGCGCGCCTGGCCTTGCGACCGAACGGCGCTTTTAGCGAGCTGGCAGCGGTGCTGCCGGTGGGCGCGCCGCTGCTGGGGCTGGCGGTGGATATGGGCTCGACCAAGCTGGCCTTGTTCCTGGTGGAGTTGGAGAGTGGCTCGGTGCTGGGGCAGGCGGGGGTGATGAACCCGCAAATTGTCTTCGGTGATGACGTGGTCAGCCGCATCGCGTATGCGAACAAGAGTGTTGAAAACCGCAAACTGCTGCAAACACGGCTAGTCGAAGCTATCAACCTGGGTGCGGCTGAACTGTGTAAAAAAGAAGATGCCTGCCTGGATCAGATTGTGGAGATTGTGGCGGTGGGAAACACGGCCATGCACCACCTGTTCTGTGGGTTGCCGGTGGAACAATTGGGCAGCGCGCCTTACGTTCCGGTGACGGACGCGGCATTGGTATTTTCTGCTGCCGAGGTGGGGCTGGCAGCTGCGGCGGGCGCAAACGTATACCTGCCGCCGAATATCGCCGGATATGTGGGGGCTGATCACGTTGCAGCGCTGTTGGCCACTCAATCGTATGTGGATGGGCATACCACGATGGTGGTGGATATCGGTACCAACACGGAGATCAGTTTGATCCGCCAGGGCCGGGTGTTGTCCTGCTCGTGTGCTTCAGGTCCGGCCTTTGAAGGGGCCCACATTCGTGATGGGATGCGGGCCGGGCCGGGGGCCATCGAGCGACTGCGTATAGACAGTGAGGGCGTGCGCCCGGTGACTATCGACGGACAGCCCGCGGTGGGCATTTGCGGCTCGGGTATCCTCAACGCGGTAGCGGAGATGTTGGGTGAGAGGCTGTTGGATGAACGCGGGGTGCTGAACGTCAAAGACGAGCGGGTGCGCTCGACCAACGGCAAGGCCGAATTCCTGCTGGCTCCGGCATCTTCGACCGGACACGGGCGCGACATTGTGATCACGCGCAAGGATGTGAACGAAATCCAATTGGCCAAAGGCGCTATCCGCGCCGGGCTGGACATCTTGCTGGCAGAGGCAAACATCTCCCCGAATGACGTGGATGACTTTATAATAGCGGGAGCATTCGGCACTTATCTGGATTTGCCCAGCGCGTTGAAGGTAGGAATGTTCCCCCGGCTGCCGCTGGAACGCTATCACCAGGTGGGGAACGCGGCTGGGGTGGGGGCACGGCACTTGCTCCTCTCGCGTCGCAAGCGTGAAGAAGCCCGGCAGATTGCTGCGAAAGTCGAATATATCGAATTAACCACAAGCGCGGCGTTCACGCCCCGATTTGTGGAGGCGATGTATCTGAAAGAGTAATTATCCTCTTAAACCGACAAGGAGAAGGGCAATGGAAGAGCGGATCAAAGCTATTTTTGATTGTGTCGTAAATGGTGACAACAAAGGGATCCAGGCGGAAGTGGAAACCGCGCTGGCCGAGGGCGTGAACCCTTCGGCCATCCTCAACGAAGGGCTGATCGCCGGGATGGGCGAGGTGGGGCGCCTTTTCGAGGAAGGCGAGTTCTTCGTGCCCGAAATGCTCATCGCAGCGCGGGCCATGAAGAGCGCCATGGCGATCCTCAAGCCGCACCTGGGTTCGGGCGAGGTGGGCGCTGCGGGCAAGGTCATCATAGGCACGGTGAAGGGCGATTTGCACGACATTGGCAAGAACCTGGTAGGGCTGATGCTGGAGGGAGCGGGCTTCCAGGTGGTGGATTTGGGCTCGGACGTGCCCGCCGAGAAGTTCGTAGCAGCGACGCAGGAACACGCCCCGAATGTGGTGGCGATGTCGGCCCTGTTGACCACCACGATGGTGAACATGAAATCGACCGTGGCCGCTTTGGAAGAAGCCGGGCTGCGTGACAAGGTGAAGATCATGATCGGCGGCGCACCGGTGACGGATGCGTATGCCAGCCAGATTGGCGCGGATGGATATGCGGCGGACGCCAGCCGCGCGGTGGCTTTAGCCAAGTCGTTGACGGCGTAATTTCACCCTGCCCCAGTGCGGGACAATTTAAGTCAAAAAGCAGTTCAATACAGTGCGTTCATGCTGCATTGAACTGCTTTTTGATGTCATCTAGTCAAATGAAATCGCATCCGGCGGCAGGCTGCGCACGTGGCGCAGGTAAGCCACGGTGCGGATATCATCGTCGATTGGGTACCGATAGCCAAGCAAATCGGCCAGCTCCTGGCCGATTTTGCGGGTTAAATCCAGGGCCGTGAAGAGTGAACCCCAAATTTCTGCGTAATCTGCGCCCGAATAGGTGGCGCGGTACTGCTCCCAGATCTCGGCGGGGAGGAAGCGCTGGAGCCACTTTCCAAAGTAGCCGGGGTTGATCTGCCAGTAGTGGCGCGAGGCCGCATACCAGGAGACAACTTTGAGCAGCGCTTCGCGAATGATGGACTCGTACATAAACTTGACGTAAGGGAGTTCATCCCGCCAGATGCCTTTGGCGACGTTGTTGGAGCACCAGAAGATTTCATTGACAGCTTCATTCCATTCTTTTTCGGTTGGGCGAGGGGTGATGTATCCTGAGTCGGATGTTGGCGGGATGGAGGGAACCTGGGCGTCTTTGTCGAGGAGAACCACGGTCATCGAGTCGTTGGGCAGGTGGGGCAGGATTCCCAATGGGTTAAAAGCCAGGTCGATGCGCACGCCGTCCTGAAAAAGTATCAGGAAGATGTAACCTTCCAGATCGTATTCGGTGAAATCATTTTGCTGCAGGATGACCAACTCGCCGAATGTGGAAATCCAGGATGGGTCGTCCACGTAGGCGCGAGGATTGGAGGTAAAGCAGACCACATCGTAGTCTTGAAGGAAATCTTTGGGGGCATTGGGGTTGGCGCGCGAGCCGTTCAAGGTGACGGCGCGGATGTCATCACGGCTGCGGGCAAAGTGGAGAATTTGATCGAAGACCTGATTTTCGTTGCGCATGGGTACCTCGAGAATAGGGGAAGTCAGATAATTATACCTGTGGTTGACTTTTGGTTTTATTTGATATATTTGATCAAATAAGTTTATAATGGCTCTAGAGCCTATCTGAAAATTCGGAAGGGATGCGATTTTGAGGTTTTTGTGGGTGCGAAGCACCCACAAAAACCTCAAAATCGCATCCCCCAAAAAAAAATTTTGGGTAGACATTTAATCTTTTTCAGGAGCATTCCAATGTCAGTGTTACGTGAGCGTCCGTATAGTTCGCAGAATTTCCTGGTCGACCTGGGTACCGGCGACACCAGCGGCGTGGAGGCGGGCTTCAGCGAGGTGATTTTCCCTGATGCGCGCGTGCAGGTGGGGGAATATCGCAGCGGGAATGAGCGCGAGAACAACAAGCGCAAGATCACCCTGACGACCGAGTATGGGAACCTGATTCTCAAACGGGGAGCAATTGGATCCTTGGCCCTGTACGAATGGTGGAACGCGGTGCGGAACGGGGATCAGGGCACGGTGCGGAGCATCAGAGTGCACTTGTTGAGCGAAGATTTGACGCAAACCGTGCTGATCTGGAAGTTCACCAATACGCGTATTGTGTCCATCACTTTCTCGCCCTTGAATGCATGCATGCCGGATGTGCTGACCGAGATTGTGGAGTTGGCCTTCGAGCGCATGGAGATGGAGTAATCTCGTAGGCGGGGTATCCTTACCCCGCATCTTTCTACTCATGGATAGTCGCGGGTAGGAATTTCGGGGTTACGATCTTACCGTCTTGTGCTTTCGGCGAGGCTACCAGAACCCAAGGATTTCTTTTGCCGAATCTCGCCTCGCCACTACAAGGCGCTTTTGCCAGGCGCAAGGATCGGCTTGTCATCTGCCGGTTTTCAACGCATAATTGGTCTTGACCCCAACCCTATGCGAAGGAGACGGCATGACCAAGAAGGCATTTGTGAGCGGGTGTTTTGACCTGCTGCACAGTGGGCACGTAGAGTTTTTTCAAGCGGCGGCGCGTTACGGCGACCTCTACGTGGCCCTGGGCTCTGACCGGACGGTGTTTGAACTGAAAGGCCGCCCGCCGGTGAACACCGAGCAGGAGCGGCTGTTCATGGTGCAGTCGGTGGCGGCGGTGAAACAGGCCGTGATCTCGCGCGGTTCGGGCATGCTGGATTTTGTGGCCGAGCTGCAGGAAGTTCGACCTGATTACTTCATCGTCAACGAAGACGGCAACACGCCCGACAAGCAGAAGCTGTGCGCCGAATTGGGCATTGAGCATGTGGTACTCAAGCGCGATCCGCATGACGGCCTTTCGGCGCGCTCTACCACCGCGCTGCGCTCATTGGTGAACATCCCATATCGCATCGATGTGGCGGGTGGTTGGCTGGACCAGCCCTTCGTCTCCAGGCATTACCCCGGCGCGGTGATTACGTTGGGCATTGAGCCGACCATCGAGTTCAACGAGCGCAGCGGCATGGCTACCAGCACCCGGCGCAAGGCGGTCGAACTGTGGGGGCCGCGCTTGCCGGTGGAAGACCCGGCCAAATTGGCCAAGATTCTGTTTTGTTACGACAACCCGCCGGGCACGCAAGAAATTTCCGGGGCGCAGGACTCGATTGGGTTGATGATGCCGGGAGTCAATTATGCCTACTTTGAGGGGGCATACTGGCCTTCGCGGATCGAATCGATGAATGACGAGCAGACGCTGCAATTCATGGAGCAAGCCTTTTACCTGGTGCCGCTTGGCCCGCGACAATACGATTACCATGTTTTAGAAGATACCCACATCGACGAGGCCGGGGCCAGAGCGCTCTCAGTAGCCACCGATGACTGTTGGCAGGCGATCAAGGAGCGGGATTTGGCGGGGTTTGGGCAGGCTGTGCGCAGGTCCTATGACGCGCAAATTGCCATGTTCCCCAACATGGTCAGCCCGGTGATGGAAGAGTTGATCGAAAAATTCCGCAACGAAGCCCTGGGTTGGAAGGTTTCCGGGGCGGGTGGGGGTGGCTATTTGATCCTGGTGGCGGATCACCCGATCGAAAACGCGCTGCGCATTGTATCGCGGCGGCGGTTGGACTAGGCATTTACCCAAACCAGAATGATCCGCGAATGAGGTGTTTGAGAAGTGCTGCGCACCTCTCAAACACCTCATTCGCGGAATTTTTCTCGCCTATGGTGAGTTGTTGTGGACTAACGCCGAGCGTCCTTGCGCTGGAAGGGCGGTTGCACAGCCGGGTCGAGGAGCTGGTTATAGCGGCCTGGGCGGCGGTAGGCGTTGCCCCAGATTTCGCCTTGGCGGTAGGCGCGCAGCGCGTCCAGGTCAAAATGAGCCAGGTAGATGCCCTCTACCTGCCCGGCCTGGACGAGGATCATATCTCGCGAGCCGTTTCCCTCATAAGCGATGCCGTCATAAGCGATGGAGTGCCCGTTTTCCTGGGGAGAAGCGTAATTGGCCAGGGCGATGCCGAGCATGTTCTCGTAGGCGCGGGCCTGGAGCTGACCCAGGCGCAGTTGTTCCATCTCGCAGGCGTTGGGCACGATGAGAATCTCGGCACCTTTCAGCATGAGAATGCGGGCCGATTCGGGGGCTTCACGGTCGTAGCAGATCATCGCCCCGATTCGCACGGGCCCGGCGGCGGTATCGAGGGTGCAAACAAAAAAGTCCTCGCCGCGCACGCAGGCGGATTCGGGGCCGAAGTCGCAGGTGTGCACCTTGGCATAGGTCAAGACGATCTTGCCGGTGCGGTCGATGAGGGCCAGGGTGTTGCGCGGGCCGGGGTCAGTTTTTTCGAGCAGGGTCAGGCCGATGGCAATGTTCAATTCGCGGGCCAGGTCTTGAAAGTGGCTCACGAAGGGGCTGTCGAGAGTCACGGCTTGCTCGGCCCAGGCTTCCCGCGCGCCGGGTTGGGCGGGGTCGAAGAAGCTGTAGCCGATGTTCCACATCTCGGGGAAGAGGGCCAGGTCAGCGCCTTTGGCCGCGGCATGCCGGCAGTAGAATTCGCCTTTGGTCAGGTTGGCCTGCTGGTCTGTGCCGGCGGAGGCCAGTTGCAGAATGGCTACGGTAAATTGGCTCATGGGGGTCTCCTAGAAGAACAGGCGCACGCCCAGCCCAATGACGATCAGGTTGCCGAGCAGGCTGGTGATGGCGCGGAATTGCGGAGAGAGGTGGCGGTGGGCCAGCGCGCCCACCCCGGCCAGCAGACTCTGCCAGGAGAGTGAGGCCAGGGCCGCGCCCAGCACGAACGACAGGCGAGCGTTCCAGGTGGGGGCGAGGGTGTTCCCGCCCAGGATGAGGGCGGCGAAATAGGTGATGGTGAGCGGGTTGAGCAAAGTGAGCCCGACAAAGCGGGTGTAGGTCTGCCAGGGGGCGGCAGGAACGGCGGGATCGGTGCTGCTGGCGGCGGCGGTTTGCTCGCGGCGCAATTGCAAGATGCCGTAAGCGCCGAGGACAACCAGCACCAGCCCGCTGACCAGGCGCAAAATGTCCGCGAAGGGGGCCAATTGAGCAGCCAGGGCCTGCCCGGCGATGGCAGCCAGGGTGGCATAGACCAGGTCGGCGGTGGCGGCTCCGGCCCCGGCGGCAAAGCCCGAGGCAAATCCACGCCGCAGCCCGGCTTCGACGATGAGGATAGCAATAGCCCCCACCGGGATGGCGATGCCGTATCCGGCGATGATACCCTGCAAGAATGCGTCCATAGGGTTGGATTTTACCAGACAATTCGGAGTGGATGGTCCATTTTGGGACGGTTATTCCTTTCAGGTAAGTTTCGGTTTGGGACGAGGGTGGGCGCACACCGTGCCCCTTACAGGAGGATTGACGGGAAAGCAAGCTTCTGGCCAGAGCGCAAAATGGGTTGTGGGCTATAATTTATCGTAGATCTCTCTGAAAGGACAACCTATGACTCCGAATCCTGTGTTGCGAAAATTGGGTTTTTCCGACAGCGACCGCGTGGCCATCATCCACGCCGACGACGTGGGCATGTGCCAGGCAACCGTGCAGGCTTATGCCGAGTTGGAAGCGTTTGGGCTGGTCTCTTGCGGGGCGGTAATGATGCCCTGCCCGTGGGCGTTGGAAGCGGGCAAATATGCCCGCGAGAACCCCCAGACCGACCTGGGCGTGCATTTGACCCTGACCTGCGAATGGCAGTATTACCGCTGGGGACCGATCTCGACGCGGGACCCGGCCAGCGGATTGATGGACGCGGAGGGCTTCTTCCCGCGCAAGTCTCGCGAGGTGCAGGAAACTGCCGACCCGCAGGCCGCCCGTCGCGAGCTGGAGGCACAGATTGCCAAAGCGCGCGCCGTGGGCATCCCGGTGACGCACCTGGACACGCACATGGGCTCCATTGTCCATCCCAAGCTGCTCAGTCATTATATCGAGCTGGGCGTGAGCACGCGCACCCCGCTGATGCTCTATCGCTGGGATGCAGCTACGCTGCAAGGGTTAGGGCTGGACGCCGCCACCGCTGAAGGGGCTGCGCAAATGCTCAAGGGGCTGGAGGCCCAGGGCTTCCCGCTGCTGGATCATATGTCCACCATTCATCTGGATAAGCCTGACCAGCGCTTTGAACAGGCCAAAGCCGCCTTTGCCGCCATGCAGCCGGGTATTACTCACTTCATTATCCACCCGGCGGCGGATACGCCCGAACTGCGTGCCATTTCGCCCGATTACAGGGCGCGGGTTGAGGATTATCGCACCTTCTTGCGCGAGGATTTGCGCGAGGCGATCCAAAACATGGGTGTCCAGGTCATTGGATACCGCAAGTTGTGGGAATTGCTGAACTGAGGAGAGAGCCATGCAAACCAATGAAGCCGCCAGGCCGGTGAAGCTGAGCCTGGGTTACAAGGTGGTGTGGGGCATTGCCGCCCTGGGCACTTCGCTCATCTCGGGCGTTTATGGGGCCATGCTGACCATCTTCTACCAGGATTACCTGGGGGTTTCGGCCAAGTGGATCGGCATTGCCTCGTTGATTTACGCGATCTGGAATGCGATCAACGACCCGCTGTTTGGCTACATCACCGACAGCACGCGCTCCAAGCGTGGGCGGCGCATCCCGTATATGCGTTACACGGCCCCCTTCCTGGCGCTGACGTTTATCCTGGTGTGGTTCGCTCCGCAGGGCGCGGGTGATACCACGCTGTTCATCTGGATGCTGGTGACGATGCTACTGTACGACACCTGCTACACGATGATCGGGCTGGTCTATTCTGCATTGTTGCCCGAAGTGACCGAATCCGATTCGGAGCGCAACGGGCTTCAAATCTCGTCGTCGCTGTTTGGGCTGCTGGGCACGCTGCTGGGCTTCATCATCCCTGACCTGGTGCGCCCCAAGACCGGCGATGCCTCGTTCCTGCCCTTCCGCGTGGCGATGATCGTGATTGCCGTGGTGGCGATGGTCTTGATCATCAGCACTACATTGAAGGTCAAGGAGCGCCGCGAGTTCACCCAGGTCGACAAGCCCCTGCCCTTGGGTCAGGCGCTGCGCTATACCTTCACCAGCAAGTCGTTCCTGGTGCTGGTGTCGGCCAATTTTATGTCCATATTGATGCAGTCTTTACTGTTGGGGGCCATTTTCTACCTGGCCGATTACGTCTTGCAGATCAACACGATGATCTTGCTGGCTTGCCTGTTCATCCCATTGATCATTGGCGTGCCGATCACCACGCTGATCCGCAAGCGGCTGGGTGTGGTGGGGGCGCAGCAACTGCTGCTGGTGATTGCCGGAATTGGGCTGACCCTGGTGGCGGTGGCGCCGGCGGCCTTGATTCCGGTGTGCATTGCCCTGGCGGGTTTTGGCCTTTCGGGGCCGCAGACACTGACCAACTTGTTGTTTGCCCAGGTGGCGGATGAGGACGAGCTGCGCACGGGGGTGCGGCGCGAGGGAGCCTTCTTTGGGGTGAATGCCTTGATCACCAAGCCCGCCCAGTCGGTGGCTATTGCGCTGACGCCTTTCGTTTTAGAGGCGACCAATTTTGTGACCCGCGAGGCAAACAACGGGGTGGCTTTCTTGAATCAACCCGAGAGCGCCCTGTTTGGCATCCGTGCCGTGGGTGGTTTGATTCCCGGCCTGGCCATGCTGCTGGGCGCGATTATCCTAATCTGGTACCCCCTGAAGGGTGAGAAACTGGCAGAAATTCAACGTAAAGTGTTGGATCTGCACGCCAAAAAACACGCCATGTTGAGGGATTGAACGAAGTCGCATTTTATAAAAAAATCGGCAATATTAGGCGTGTGTGGGGTGCGAAGCACCCCACACACGCCTAATATTCAGGCTTCTTCCGCCTCTGGCTGAGTGGTTACAAATCGGCGGGCTAAAGCCCTGCCTCAGTACACGGAAACCCCTACGGGTTTATCCAACCAGTGGGTTTTCCGTGACCTGAGCAGGGGTTTCAACCCCGCGATATAGCACCGTCTGGCATAGCTCTTGCACAGAACAGGGGAGGATATTCCCCCCTATTCGGTATCTGTAAGTGAGTGTGAAGCCATGACTCTTCAAGACAGCAGCCAACCCTGGCAAATTGACACAATGGTGGTCGACTGTATCCGCGTGATTGCGCGTTTTAGCGGCGCAAGCCGGGTGCATTTATTCTTCCTGGTCTCCGAGCGCTCTTTCCGGCGGGCGCGATACACCTGGCCCAACCTGCCCAAGAAGACCGGGCAGTTGGGCGCGGAGCCGCACTGCTTGCAAGGCCCCTGGTGGTTGGCCAAGCTGCGCCAGGAGTCGTTTACCTACATTTCTGATATCAATCACTTGCCAGAAGAAGTGGTTGAAGACCGCAATACATTACGCAAAGAGGGGGTGCGCTCGCTGGCGCTGCTGCCGGTGTTCGACGGAAAACGCCTGGCTGGGCTGGTGCGCATCGACGATCCGCTGCCTGGACGGCAGTACAACCAGACGGAGCGGGATCTGCTGTTGATTGCAGTGCAACTGGTGGTGGAGCTGCTGCGCGTGTCGGGGGATATTGCCGCGTTGAACCGGGATCACTCCCATCTGACCTATGAGAGCATGTACGACCGAAGCACGGGGCTGCCTAACCGCAGATTGTTCGTTGATCGCTTGCGGCTGGTCTACGAGCGCGACCAGCGTCTGTTTTCGGTACTGCTGCTGGGCATCGAAAATTACCACCTGCTCCAGGAGCGTTACGGGCATGGGGTGGGGGAGCATTTAATGCGCATGGTGGTAGCCCGCGTCCGCTCAGCGCTACGCACCACCGATGAGATTGCCCGGCTGGACGAGCAGCAGATCAGCGTGTTGCTGGAGGATATGCTGGAAGGGGTGGACGGCGAAACGGTGGCCCGGCGCTTGCTGGAGGCTTTGAGCCAGCCTTTCGACATCGATGGGCATTCCATTCTGGTCAATGCCAGTGTGGGCATTGCTTATCGCAGTGAGGACGCCTACCCGGTCGAGTCCGTGGTGCGTGAGGCGGAAATCGCCATGACTCAGGCCCGCCAGTTATCAAATTCGAAGATCATGGTGTTCAACGAGGGCTTACGTGGAAAATTGCTGGACCGCATGGAGTTGGAAAACGATTTGAAGGGCTCGCTCGACTTGCAGCAACTGGTGCTGCATTACCAGCCCATCATTGTCATGGAAACGAATAAGTTGATTGGCTTTGAGGCACTGGTACGCTGGCAGCATCCGCAGCGCGGGCTCATTTGGCCGTTGGAGTTCATCACCCTTTCGGAAGAAACCGGCCTAATCTTGCCGTTGGGGCATTGGGTGCTGCGCGAGGCCTGCCGGCAAATGAGCGTTTGGCAGGTGATGTACCCGTGCCAGCCGCCGCTGGTGGTGAGTGTGAACATCAGCGCGAGGCAAATCCAGCAGCGCGATTTTTGCGCCCAGGTGGCAACAGTTTTGAAAGATACAGGCCTCCCGCCTTCCAGCCTGCGCCTGGAGATCACCGAGAGCGTGATGGTGGAGCACACCGGGGCAATGGCGAGTGTGCTTGACCAGCTTCGCTGCCTGGGGGTACAGTTGTATATCGACGATTTCGGCACGGGCTATTCCTCATTGGGGTATCTCGACTCGCTGCCGGTGAACGCCATCAAGATCGACCGGCGCTTTGTAAACAATATCAAAGGAGCCGGACGGTCGAGCCTGGGCGTGATTCAGGCCATCATTCAGTTGGCGCACGAGCTGAACATCGAGGTAGTGGCGGAGGGCGTGGAAACCCTGGAGCAGCACGACGAGCTGAAGCGCTTGCACTGCGAGTTTGCCCAGGGATATTATGTCTCCCATCCGCTCGACACGGGCGCCGTGGAACGCTACATGACGAGCCAAAGCCTGGCGGGGGCGGTGGCGTAATTGTCCAGACATCTTCCGAATTTGTCTTGCGCCCACTCATTCAAAGTTGTATGATTAGGATACACGTTGTCCGTATGAAGCACCGTGCATCCTAATCATTGAAAATTTTCCCCGTTTTTTAGCGGTTTCGATTCGTTCGCCTGAACCGTTACCCTCTGATCGCCGAAGAGAGGGTTATGAGGATGCTTTTGGACGATGGCTCATCTCGCCCACCCGCCCTGCATGTGCAATTGTTGGGCGGTTTTGGCGTTTGGGTGAATGGTGAGCCGCTTTCTGAGGAGCAGTTGCATTCGCGGCGGGTGCGCAACCTGATCAAGCTGCTGGCCCTGACTCCGGGCCACCGCCTGCACCGCGACAAGATTATCGACACGCTGTGGCCGGATTCAGACTTGGACGCGGCGACCAATAATTTTCACCAGACTTTACATACCACGCGCAAAGTCCTGTGTCCAGACGGATTGCGCTGCCTGCTGTTGGATGAAGGCTGGCTGCATCTGGACGGCCTGGATGTGGATATCGAGCGCTTTGAGGCCGCGGCATCCATCCTGCGAAACGACCCCTCACTCGAAAACTACCAGGCAGCACTAGACCTGTATACGGGCGACCTGCTGCCGGATGATCCGTACGAAGAGTGGATTGGTCCAAGGCGAGAAGCGGTCAAAGAGACCTACCAGCGCCTGCTGATGGGATTAGCGGAGGCCCACGAGCGCTGCCAGGAGTACCCGGCGGGGATTGCGGCGCTGCGCAAGCTGTTGGAAATGGACCCGTGCAGCGAGGAGGCTCACGCCGGGTTGATGCGCCTGCTGGCAAAGAGCGGGCAGCGGCGGGCTGCACTGCGCCAATACGAAACCTTCAAGGAGCGCCTGCGCCAGGAACTGGACGCCGAGCCCAGCCAGAGCACCCAGGAACTGTATCAAATGGTGCACTCGGGGCGACTCTCTCCCAAGTTGGTAGTAGCCATACCCAGGCACAACCTGCCTGCCGAGACCACCTCTTTCATCGGGCGGGATCATGAAATTGCCAGACTCAAACAGACGATCCTTTCGCGTAAGACCCGCCTGGTGACGGTGAGCGGAGCAGGCGGGGTGGGCAAAACTCGCCTGGCTTTGCGCACGGCGGAAGAGTTGCTGGAGGCGTTCAAGAACCGGGTGCGCTTTGTGGATCTGGCGCGCCTGACGGATCCCGATCTGGTGGCGGTGACAACACTCAAGGTGCTGGGATTGAAGGAGGTTCCCGGACAATCTCCCAGCGAACTATTGGTGGATTTCTTGCACGACAAGCGCTACCTGATCGTGCTGGATAACTGCGAGCACGTGATCCAGGCGGCCGCCGAACTGACCGAAACTCTGCTGCGCGGCTGCCCGCGGGTGGTAGTCCTGGCGACAAGCCGAGAGTTACTCAATATTAACGGCGAGATGATTTTTCGGTGCCCTTCCCTGAGGTTACCCAAACGGCGTCAATCCGTCAACGAAAATTTTTTCGCGGAACCTGCCGCTGAGTGTGAAGCGGTGCGTCTATTTTCAGAGCGAGCTGCCCAGGCTGACACCAAATTCTTGCTCAACGAACGCAGCCTGCCGCCGGTATTGGAGGTGTGCCGGCGGTTGGACGGTATTCCCCTGGCGATCGAGATGGCGGCGGCGAGGCTGCGGGTGCTGCCGGTGGAGCAGATTGCCGGGCGGTTGGACCATGTCTTCCAGACGCTAAAAGGGGGTCTGCGCACAGAACTGCCTCGCCACCAGACCCTCAAGGCGGTGATCGACTGGTCCTATGATTTGCTTTCTGAAGCCGAGCAGGTGTTGCTGCGCAGGTTGGGGGTGTTCGTGGGCGGATGGACGCTGGACGCAGCCGAGGCGATTTGCGTGGATGGAGAAAAACTCCAGAGTACCGACATTCTAGACCTGCTGGGGCAGTTGGTGGACAAATTGTTGGTGCTGTATGAGCAGGTTGGCGAACAAGACTCGCGCTTCCGCATGTTGGAGCCGGTGCGGCAGTACGCGCTAGAACGACTGCTGGAACGCGAGGGCGAGACCGGTTTACGTCAGCGGCACCTGGAATACTTCTGCGCATTGGCGGAAGAAGCAGAACCGCACTTGCACGCCTGGGGCATGGTGGAGTGGCTGGCGCGCTTGGAACAGGAATTGGGCAACATCCGCTCGGCGTTGGCATGGTCACTATCCGACTCAGTAGAGCCCGGGGTGAGGATGGGTTCGGCGTTGTTGTGGTTCTGGACCATTCACGGGCACACCTCTGAAGCAGTTGACTGGCTGGAACGATTGTTGGCGGTGGAAGAGAAAAAATATGCGACGATAGAGCGTACGAAGGAAGATTGGATTGCTCGTGCCAGGTTATTATTTGCAGCCGGTCGTTTGAGAATTAGTGAAATCTCGTTTGGTGGACCCAGGTACCCAACCATTCAAGCGGCCAAGCAAATATTTCTTAAATACCGCGAAGAACATGATCCAGAAATAACCGCATGTACGTACGGTGGCTTCGAAACCTGGGAAGAGGCCGTTGATCGGTTGGAGACCTGTTTACGTAAGGGCTATTTATTTTATGCCGGGGAGTACCTGAAAGATTTCATGCGGGAACATATGTTTAAAGGCGAACTGGATCAGGCCCAATCCTTTGGGGAGAAAAATCTGTCTATCCGTCGGCAGATCGGCGATGTGGATGGAGAGGGGTGGGCACTGCATAACTTAAGCGAGTTGGCGGTGAGAAGAGGAAATTACCCTGATTTTGTTAACTATGCTCACGCTGCCCAGGCCTGTTTTGAGTTGGTCGGAAATCGAGGTCAGGCGCTTTTTGCAGCGATCATTCCTGTGCGAGTGATGGTTTACGAGGGGAATTATGAACAGGCCAGGCAATTTGCGTTAGAGATGAATACGGTTTCACGGGAGATGGGTGAGCTTCATGCGCAATACTTGGCGCACATCTGGTTAGCTCAGTCTTGTTGTTTCCTGGGGTTGTATGATGAAGCAGAAGCGTCTTATGAATGGATTGAGCAGAATATGGCCGAGAGTAATTTCATCCCCTATCTCATCGCACGAATCTGTTTATCGCGGGGGGATTGGGTTCGAGCCGCCGGTTATTTGCGGTCTGAAAAAATAAATATGAACGCATTCCGGTTGTTAGCCATACGGATGTTAGGCGTGGTGAACGTGTTAGAGAAGCGCGAGCGGCGGGCGGCGGTGATGTTTGGGGCGTTGGACCGCTGGGCCGGTTGGCTGAACGTGGCATCATCTCCGGCAGAGCGCGATGAATATGAGCGGGTACTTGCCTCTGCGCGAGAAGCGCTGGGTGAGGAGGCGTTCCAGGCGGCCTGGGAAACAGGCCGGGCCATGACCCGCGAGGAGATGTACGCGTACGCGAAGGAGAGTTGAGGGGGCGATTTGTTGTAGGCTTTCATTCAGACCCTAAGGGTCTCCGAAGACCCTTAGGGTCTATTTGAGTATAATGAATGAAAACCCTCGAGGAGTTCTCCCATGAGCGACAAGCCCGAAATCATCTACGACGAAGCCCTGGTGCCTGCTTACGAACTGCCTGACCCGCTGGTGTGCCTGGACGGGACGCCCGTGAAGGAAGCTCAAACCTGGCGCGAGACGCGCCGACCTGAGCTTATCCGCTTGTTCGAAGAGCACATGTTTGGGCGGACGCCGGGCTGGCTGGACTACCAGCGCAGTGAGGTGTTGGACGAGGACTCGCGGGCGCTGGGCGGGCTGGCCACGCGCAAGCAGGTGCGCCTGCACTTCTCCCCGGCACTGGGCGGTCCGACCCTGGACCTGCTGATCTACCTGCCCAACGACATCAAGCGACCGGCTCCGGTGTTCACGGGTTTGAATTTTGCGGGTAACCACTCTGTCACCCACGACCCTCAGGTGTTAATTTCGGAGGCCTGGTTCCCAGAAGGCTGGTGGAACGTGGAAAACCACCAGGCCACCGAGGCGGGGCGGGGGATGGCTGCCTCACAGTGGCAGGCGGAGCGTGTTCTGGGGCGCGGCTATGGGCTGGTGACGGCTTGCTACGCCGAGTTGGACCCGGATGTGGATGATTTCAGCAACGGCATCCACCCGTTATTTTACCAACCAGGGCAGACCTGCCCGGCAGTGGACGAGTGGGGCGCGATTGGGGCCTGGGCCTGGGGCCTCTCTCGGATGATGGACTACCTGGAAGGCGACCCGGACGTGGACGCGGCGCGGGTGGCGTTGATGGGCCATTCGCGGCTGGGGAAGACGGCTTTGTGGGCGGGAGCGCAGGACGAGCGCTTCGCGGCGGTCATTTCCAACGCTTCGGGTTGCGGCGGAGCGGCGCTTTCGCGGCGGCGCTTCGGCGAGACGGTGGGGTCGATCAACACGGCTTTCCCGCACTGGTTTTGCAAGAATTTCCACGCCTTCAACGGACAGGAGGAGCGCATGCCTTTCGATCAGCACATGCTGCTGTCGTTGATGGCGCCGCGCCCGGTGTATGTGGCCAGCGCGGCGGAGGACCTGTGGGCGGATCCGCGCGGGGAGTTCCTGGCGGCCTATCACGCCGGGCCGGTGTTCCGCCTGTTGGGCGAGGAAGGGCTGCCCTCGGACGAGATGCCTGGGCTGCGCCAGCCGCTACGCAACCGGGTGGGGTACCATATCCGCGAGGGCGGGCATGATGTGACGGAGTACGATTGGGATTGTTTCCTGGATTTCGTGGATGAAAAGATTGTCCGCGAATGAAGAGGGAAGAGAGATTATCCGCGAATGGCGCGAATATGCGCGAATGATGAGAAGAAATTCATCCACGAATGACATGAATTTCCACGAATGAAAAGAATTTTACAGAAAACCATCTGCAAAACAACTTGTTCCTTTTATCTTTAGTTTCCGCTAACTGAAACAACCGGGAACACATCCGGGACTCCGAACCTTACGAAATTTAGCTATTTTTGGCATCAAGG
>JAFGLU010000007.1 GCA_016927865.1 Anaerolineaceae bacterium | reverse complement strand
TGGCCTGGCGCGCCTCAGTCACATCCATCTCGAACAGGCCGTGAACCAGGTGTTTCTCGCGGCCTAGCCGCCCGCCATCTTCCATCAAACGGCGGATTTTGGCAAAAGGTAGGATTTCAAATCCCGTGTTGGTCATCTTTATGCTCCCAGGTGTTGCCGGATGAGTGCGACGGCGCTATGCACGCCATCCTCAACGCGGATGGCGCTCCCCAGCGCATCCGCCCGCTCACGGATGGTCGGATCGCTGGCTGCGCGGTGAATGGCTGCCGCTAAATTGGCGGAGGTCAATCTTTTGGCGGCGATTGGCGCCGGTCCGGCGCCCAAGCCCTGGACGCGCTTGCCCCAAAAAAGCTGATCCACGATAAACGGGACAATCACGGTAGGCTTCCCGGCACGCAACCCCTCCGCCGTCGTCCCTGCGCCCCCGTGATGGACAACGGCCGCCATACGCGGGAACAGCCAGCCGTGCGGTGCTTCTTGCAGGACAAAGACATTTTCCGGCAGATCCAGCACCCCCAACCCGCCCCAGCCGGTCGCCAGGATACCGCGCTGTCCACTTTGTGCCAGGGCCGCCAGCACAATCTCGGCGAAATTGCGTGGATTGCGCCCCGCCATACTGCCAAATCCGACGTAGACCGGCGGCTCGCCCTGCTCGAGGAAGGCTTGCAGGTCGGCGGGAGGCTGCCAAGCGGAGTGCGTCTCCTGGAACCAGTACCCGGTGAGGTAGACATTCTCCGGCCAATCGGCCGGGCGCGGAATGACCGCCGGGCTGTACGCGCCCAGCAGGGGAACAGACGCCAGGATGCGATAAAAATCAGCGCCGGTGAAAGGTCGCAGATTAAACCGTTGGCGAAATTCGTTCACAAAGGGCCGGTACCACTGCCAGATGACTTCCAACATGGCAAACCCGGACAACCGATTGTGCCACCTGCCCAAATTCTTCTGGATGGGCCAGCCGGGAGCGGGGAAATCTCCGGTAGGCAGCACCGGCGTCGGTTCGATCAGCACGAGTGGGATGCCGCGAATCTCGGCGATGGTTGCCCCGAAGGGGGCAAAAACGGCTAGGGTGATGAGCGCCTCGGCCTGGCGGCAGGCTTGCAGGGCGTCTTCCGCCATGTGCAGCGCAACCGGCCCAAGCATCTTGCGCATCGCCAGGATGGATTGAATGGGATTCGCCCCGCCCGATTCCATGTACTTTTGCCCAGTCTCGCCCGCCATGATTTGCTGCACATCCCCGCGCAGGGGATGAAAGGACACCCCCACGCTCTGCGCCAACCCGGCGAAATTCTGCGGAGCCGCCAGGAGTACCTGCACCCCGGCCTGCTGCAAGCCTTGCCCTAACCTGAGACAAGGTTGGATATCGCCCTGGGAACCCGCGCCAAAGATAGTAATGCGCATTTCTCAACTCACTTTGAACAAGGCAACGTAGACCGGGAACAAGGCGCTGTAATGCGCCCTAGACAAAAATCACGTTGTTTCATAATTCTCTACCTAAAACCCCGCCACGAACCGCGCCACATCCTGAATCCAGTGGAAGGCCATCGCCGCTTCGAGACCGCGCCGCCGTGCCAGGAAGTAGAGCGGCAAGCCCCATAAGAGGCTCATGACCAGACCCATGCCCAGAGCGACCAGCGGCGCCTCGGCAAGGAGCGCGTCGAAGTGCACGTAGTTGTGGATCAACAGCGCCAGCAGCCCCGCTACAGAAACTGCCTGTTTGGGAAGCGAGCCGCGCAGCGCCAGCCAGAGCAGCCCCCACAGGGCAAAGCGATAGACGACTTCTTCGACCACGCCGGGCTGTATCGCGTCCAACATGGCCGCAAAAGTATTCTGCCAGACAATACTTTGTCCCTCGCTTATCTGCAAGGCCACGACATTGAGCGCCGCCAGCGGCAAACCGACCGCCAGCCCGAAGAGGATGTTGCGCCCGGACTTGCGCCATTCGCCGTTGGCCGCCGCGAATGGCACTGGCCCGCCCTGGCGCATGATGACTAGCCCACCCAGCGCAGCGACGAACGTGAGCGCGCCGCGCACGAACGCCTGCCCGGTATTGTCGCGCACGAGGCCGAAGAAGGGATACGCCGAGAAGAGGGTGGCGAACCGCATCCCCACGCCCACCAACGCGCCCAGGGCCAGTGCGGTGAGCCAATCCCCGCGCTGCAAGCGATGAAACCCCGTCACACAGACACCGAGCGAACCAAGCGCGACCAGACCCATGAAGATGTCGGAGAGCAGCGGCGCGTGGTAGCCTTCGACCAGCAGTGTGCGCCCCACAAAGATCGTCAAGATGCCCGCCACGAGCAGGATAAAGGTCTTGGATTGCCAGATCGCAGTTGGTTTCATTTCGCTCTCCGTTCTTCGGCCAATACGACTTGACGACCGAGCCATGCAAAGACAATCAAGACGACGCCCGTGAGCCACCCCCCCAGGCTGAAAATCTGCGGACCATACAACGCGAGGCCGGCGCCGCTGACAACCAAAAGTCCGGCCAGGATGCCAAACATTTTCATGCCGTACAGGGTGAGGAAGGGCAGGTAATGCGCGCCCACCACCACCATCGACGCCGGGAAGAACCAGGTCTCGCGGTAGAGCGTCGCCGCGCCCACCAGCAGGAAGTTGAGCGGCACGGTGAAGGCGACCTGCGAACCGAGCGACCACAGTCCGTTCTCCGGGCTGACTTTGCCGGGGCGGCCCAACAGACGCACCGTGAGTTGGGTGAACGGGAAGATGCCCATGCTGCCGAAAAAGAGCGCGGCCATGCCGGCCACCGGCGAAATCCAGGTCCCGAGCGCGGCAGCAACGAGCCAGATAATACCAGAAACCAGTTGCCCGGCAAATCCGCCCAGGAAGGCGGAGCGCATTTCACGTTGACATTCGTGTAGATTCATTGTTTTATCTCCAGTTAGTGTTTATCCGCGAGCGCATTGGTTCCGTTCAGCACATCTTCCAACAGGATTGCCAGTGCTTTTTCGGGTTCTTCAAATATAGGCGTGTGCGCAGAATTTTCAAACGTGTAAAACCCTTTCAGCGGCGCCTCAAGCTTGTCGAAATAAACCCGCGCCAGTGGATGGGCGCAGGTGTAATCGTATTGGCCGTGAAAGAAATAGGCCGGGATTGCCAACGCGGTCACGTGTTGGGTCAAATCGGTGGCTTGCATCGTATCCCACAGGCCGAACTCGCGCGAACGGGAGTGAACCTTACCGCGCCACAGGTTGACCTTTTCCGCCAGCGTGTATTCGCGGAATTGCCAGGATGGCAGGAAGATGCCGGTGATGACCGATTTCATCTCGCGGGTGGTGCCGATGCCCGCGCCGTGCATATACGCATCGCGCAGCGCCTCGTAGGCCGGCGGAAGCGGAACGGTCAGCGTGGGCGGCGCGGCTTCCAGCTTGCGCACCATGCGTTGGTCGCCGTTTTGCCGGTAGTAAGCCAAGGCATAGTCATACGCCAGTTGCTCCGATTGGAGTTGATACGAAACCTGCCCCATGCCGATGTAAGCGTGATACAGCTCCGGCGCTTGCGCCGCCGCCTGGATGCCGATGTAACTGCCCCACGAGTGCCCCATCAAGTAGAGCTTCTCCTGTCCGAACCGTTCACGCAAATAGCGGGACACGGCCAGCGTATCGGCGATGAATTGCTCTGCTGTCATCGTTTCCGGCGGAATATCGGGGTTGTAGGAAAGCCCCGCGCCGCGCTGCTCCCACCAGACCACCGTGAAATGATCTTCAAGACCAGTCGGATAGCGTTGGGTCAGCCAGTATTCCGGCATTCCGGGGCCGCCATGTACGAACAGCAGCACCGGATTGTGGGTATTTTTGCTCTTGATGAACATGCCCTGTTCCACGCCGTTGATTTCGACGCGGATTTTCTCTGAAAGACTGCCCGCCAGCGGCTTCCCGTTTTCATCGCGGAAGGGCTGTGGTTGGCCGGGACTCCAGATCAACAAGAGGCCCAGGAAAATAAGGCTGATTGTCAGAAAAAGGAAAGCAACTATCCACATAACACGACCTGCCTTTGGTAAAGTGAATGATACCATGATGCTCTTGCTATGCCTTGACGTGTTTCAGCAAGATAACCGTCATCACCACCCCGGCCAGCGCCATGCCGGGGAAAATGACCAGTTCCA
>JAFGLU010000006.1 GCA_016927865.1 Anaerolineaceae bacterium | reverse complement strand
GCGGACAATGAGCAATTCGGCGTGAGGGCAGCCTCTGCTACCAGAAATGGTCAGCCAGGCTGTGCTATACTTTATTTTAAGAAGTTCACATTGCAGTGCCCCATATTTGTGTCTAAACAATGTTTACCACTCCACACTTCTCGAACAGTCATTCGTAATACCAATTCTTCCCCTCTCGGGTGGACTCGTTTCCCCTTGACATTTCGTGGATTCGTTTGTAAACTAGAAACGAAAATAGTTTCCCGTTACAAAAGGATTCCCCTATGCTCAACCCCACTGCTTTACTGCGCATTTCATACTGGACCGGCGCCGTCATCGACGCGCTGGCTGCCCTGATGCTAACCTTTCCGCCGCTGGCGGCCTGGTTCTCCGGCTTTTCCTCCATCCCAGACGCGCCCGCGTTCCGCTCTTCCAACGCTCAGGCCGCTGCGCTGATGTGGGGCTGGACCTTCCTGCTGCTGTGGGCCGACCGCCGCCCGCTGGAGCGCCGCGGCGTGCTGGCGCTGACCCTGATTCCGGTGCTTGCCGGACTGGCCGGTTTTCGCCTGTTCGACATGCTCTTTCTCCAGGCCGACCTTGCCCGCAACCTCCCTACCTTCTTCCTGCAGTTGGGGCTGATCGCCCTGTTCAGCTTCAGCCTGTGGGCCAACCGGGAGCCAGGTAAGAACTTTTTCAGATCGCTGGTGCATTCCTGGAAATTGTAGATACAATTATTTGCATGAACCGGTTTCGCGCGTGCCAGAGAGGGTATCGATGAACCATCAACAAATTAAAGAAGCTATTGCGGACGCCTTCCAGAAGCATTTCAATCACTTTGGTTTTAAGAAAACTTCGGTGGATGATATCTCGAACGAGTTGCACCTGAGCAAGAAGACCATTTACCAGAATTTCTCCACCAAAGAGGAAATCTTCTATTATGTGGTCAGCCGGGTGGCGCGAGAATACGTGCGCGGTATGGAACGGGAGATTGCGGGTTCCGTCACTGCTGCGGGCAAACTGGCCGCCCTGGTGCGCCTTATTTTTTCTGAATCGAAGCAGTGGCTCAAGGATAATGATGTCTTTGAGTTCCGCTACAAGCAGGAGATTGGCGAGCTGGCCTTTAAAGACGCTTACAGCGGGCTGCTGTTCAGCCTGGTGAAACAGGGAATGGAAAGCGGCGAATTTTCTACGGGCCAGCCGGAGTTTACCGTGCGCTTGATCCAGGGCATGATCTCCGAAGCCATGCATGTGGTGGCGGCCAACCCCTCGGTAGAAGTGGAAGAACAGCTGATCCAAAGCATTTTGAAAATCTTGAGATAACCCACCCGCCGGCGCGGCCTGCGTGCCGACCGGCGATTTTTGTGAATATTGGAAACGATAAACGAAAATAGTTTATAGTAGGAGGTAGGACGATGTTGGATTATGCCCTGAAAAATATCCTGCGCCGCTGCGCGCGCAGCCTGCTGATAGTCAGCGGGGTGGCGGTGATGATGACGCTCATCATCGTCATCACTGGCATTGTGGATTATCAGATCCGCACTATGAACGCACACGCTGCCGCCGGTTCCGGGAAGATCAATGTGCAGCCGTTCCTGGCCGGCTCGGGCTACCCCGCCGAGGGGATTGACCTGACCGAGACGCAGGCAGAGGCGCTGCTGGCGCGCGCCAGCGCTTACATCCAGCCGGTGTTATCCGGTAAAGTGCTCTATTTTGCCATCCAGGCGCCACTTTACCCCAACCAGCCACCGGAACTGATCCTGGTGGGGATCGAGCCCGGCCATGAAGAAGCCTTTACCGGCAGCATCGCCCGCGATGTAAAACCTGCCGCGGGGAGCGAATTCCTTGCCGCGAGCCAGACTGCGGAACCCGCCGTCCTCGGCCAGCACGCCGCCGAGGTGCTTACCCGCCAGTTGGGCCGCGCGGTGCAGCCCGGCACACAGATACCGCTCCTGGGCCAAGATTTTACCGTGACCGGCATCCTCGAACGCTCGGCGGATATGGTCGTCAACAACGCCGTTATCGTCCCGCTCGAGCAGGCCCAGGCACTGCTCGAAAAACCTGGTTTTGTCTCGTCCGCCATCCTTACCGCGGCGAATATCAACGCGGACCAGGATATCCTGAGGCTGGTGGTGGAGGATTTTCCCCGGCTGACGGTAGTCACTGACGATACCGTGCGGAATAACGCGCGGGAGGGGATTAAAGTTTTCGAGGCCATGGTGAACACCATTAGCGTGGTGGTGGTGCTGTGCGCCGCGTTGCTGATTATGACGGTCACATTGATCACGGTCAAGGAGCGCACCAAGGAGATTGGCGTGCTGCGCGCCCTAGGCGCATCGAAGGGACGGGTGATCGGCGGCTTGATCTGCGAGGTGTTCGTCCTCAGCCTGGCGGGTAGCCTGATCGGCGGGGCGGCGGCGGGGTTTGTGCTGGCGTTTGCCCTGCAAGAGAATCTCTTTAGCCTGGGGCATATCGCCAGCTATCTACCCCTGGCGGTTGGGCTGACCCTGCTGGCCGGGTCTGCTCCGGCCTGGAATATCAGCCGGATTATGCCGGCAGAAGCGCTGCGTTACGAGTAAACGTAAAACAAGGAAACCACAATGAAACCTTTGATCCATTTGCAAGATGTGAAGAAGGATTACCCGATGGGGCATACCACCGTCCACGCGCTGTGCGGCGTAGAACTGGCGATGGAAGGCGGACGTTATTATTCGATTGTCGGACCGAGCGGTTCGGGAAAAACCACTTTGATGCACATGATCGGTTGCATGGATACCCCCACTAGCGGCGAGGTTTGGCTGGACGGCCAGCCCGTACACCATCTGGATGAGCAGGGCCGTACCGCCATGCGCGCCCGGTATATCGGTTTTATATTCCAGGCGTTCCACCTCAACCCCATCCTCACCGTTCGCGAGAACGTCTCGATCGCACTACAGTTTTTAGGCGCGGGCCGCCGGGAAGCAGAAGTGCGTGCCGAAGTCTGGCTGGATCGTGTGGGGTTAAGCCACCGGCTGGCGCACTATCCCGCGGAGCTGTCCGGTGGGGAGCGCCAGCGGGTGGCGATTGCCCGCGCCCTGGTCAAAGATCCCTGCCTGGTCCTGGCCGACGAGCCCACTGGCAACCTCGACTCGCAGACCGGCGGCGAGATCGTCGCCCTGCTGCGCGAAGTCAACCGCCGTACAGGCGCCACTATCCTTCAGGTAACCCACGACCCGGAAATCGCCGCTATCAGCGACGAGATAATTACCTTTAAGGATGGAAGAGTCACCGGCCAGCAGGCAAGCTCTGGCCGCCTCCAAAGGTAAAATATAAGGGACAATCAGCCGTAAGCCATCAGCCAGAAGCCATAAGCCGTTTGCCAGAGGTTTGGGTAGATACGTTGTTTACTTTACGCTTTTCGATTGGGCGGGTAGGTTGTTCCTCTCTGATTATTAGGGGGATCAGTAGGGTCGTCTCGGATGGTTAATTCGAGGCTTTCTTTGGTGATCGTTGGTAAAATCATTGCAGAAGAGCTTGAATATCACTCATTAATGCAGGGAAAAAAATGAACTCGCCTGAATTACTCCCATCCGATTTTCAACAAGAACTGATTGAATTCGCTCAGAATCTGGTCAGAATTAAAAGCTTTTCGGGGCAGGAGCGGGAAGTGATCCAGTTCATAGCCGCGAAAATGCGCTCCCTGGGCTATGATGAAGTGACGGTTGATGCAATGGGGAATGTGCTGGGCAGAATTGGTCAGGGAAGCCAATCCATTCTGTTTGATTCGCATGTTGACACGGTTGAAGTGAATGACGAGGAGCATTGGAGCGTGCCGCCTTTCAGCGGTATCATCATTGATGGGCGCTTGCATGGCAGGGGCTCGGTGGATATGAAATCGGGGGCGGCGGCTTCGATTTTTGCCGGCGCAATAGCCAAACGGCTTGGTTTTACAGAAGGCAAGACGATATATATTTCTTGCAGCGTTTTCGAAGAAGACTGTGACGGCGAAAACCTGAAACATCTGTTTAAAGAGCTGAAAATCCATCCGGATTACGTGGTGATTTGCGAACCTTCGAACAATGTTCTGACGCTTGGGCACAAAGGCAAGGCGCAAATTTCAATCAAAACACACGGTGTATCCGCTCATGGCTCGGCCCCCGAGAAGGGTGTAAACGCTATTTACGAGATGGCTGAAATCATCCAGCGCGTGGAAAGAACCAACCTCGATTTGATGAAACAAGGCCGGGTGCGGGGAACGCTGGTTATGTCCAAAATTTCAAGCGTCAGCGCCTCCCTCAATGCGGTGCCATCCGAATGCGAGGTGTATCTGGATCGAAGGATGATCCCAGGAGAAACAGAAGAAGACATACGGCGGGAGATGGACCGACTCGTGGAAGGGAAAAATGCTACCTGGGAAGTGGGAACGCTGCGCCGTACAAGCTGGACCGGGCTAGAACTGACCTATCGGCCGTTTCACCTTGCCTGGAAGATCGATTTGGCCCATGAACTCACTCAGGCGTGTATCTTCGCTTATCGTGAAAATTTTGGAAAAGAGCCAACCGAGTTTGACTATTGGGATTTCAGCACCAATGCGGTCACACCGGTGAGTATGGGGATTCCCACGATTGGATTTGGGCCCGGTGAATACAAACTTGCGCACATGCGAAATGAAAGCTGCGAGGTCGGTCAGATCGTTGACGCGTGCGGATTTTACATCCGGCTCATCAAGCAATTTTAAAGAAAAGAGGAAAACCTACTATGCCCAATCGCCACCACACCACCACCGAGTGGATTGCTGCCTGTGACAGCAACCTGGCCGAAAAGTCGCTCAGCTTTGCGGCGCTGCCGGGTGGGGAGGTTCATGAGGGCAATCCGCGCTGGTTTGTGACCGGGTCGAACCTGGCTGGGTACAACGGCATCGTCCAGGCAGTGTTTCCGGCGGATCAGGTCGACGGAGGTGTGGAGGCAGCGCTGGCGCCCTTCCGTGCTCGCAATCTGCCGTTGACCTGGTGGACCGGGCCCAGCACGCAGCCGGGCAATCTGGGCATGCGCTTGCAAGCACACGGATTTCGCCACAACCGTGACATGATCGGCATGGCTGCCCCCATCGAGGCGTTGGCTTCGCCTTTTGAGCATTTGCCTGAAATCGCCTTTGAGCAAGTTTTAGACACGCAAACGCTGCTGGAGTGGCTGCCGCTCTACTCGGCCGGATTTGGCGCTCCGCCTGATGTGGCTACCGAGAGCTTGAGGAAGTTGGGTGAGTTATCTTTCCGACCAGACTCGCGCTGGTTCCACTTTTTGTGCAGAAAAGAGGGCAGGATCATCACGATCAGCTCGCTCTTCGTGAATGACGAAATCGCCGGGTTGTATAACCTGGTGACCGACCCGCAGGAGCGCAGTCAGGGTGTGGGGGCAGCCATGACGCTGCAAACCTTTGACTGGGCCCGGCAGTGCGGATACCGGATTGCTACCTTGCAAACCACTTATCCCAACGCCCTGCGGTTGTATCATCGCCTGGGGTTTGAGGTGTACTGCAAATTTGGAATTTACCAGTTCTTGATCGAGTAGAAATGTGGATTTGATATATCCAGGTTAGAGATTGGTTAGAGAATTATTTTGGGCCTTGAATTTTTTGGAGATTCGCGTAAAATAGAGGATGATAAACGTCAGGGTGTCCCCCTCACTCTGGCGTTTATCCTTTTAAAACCCATTATCAAGTTTACTGGTAGTTTACCAAACGGAGGCGCTCTTTGGAGCGCCTCCGTTTGGGTTAATTCGCATTTTTTGCCCGTGAAGACAGGCGCTTAGAACAATTCACGCATGGCGGCGCCAAAGCGCTCGATTTCGTCCAGGGTGTTGTAGTGGGTGGCGCCAACGCGGATGAGGCCGCCGCTGCCCTCAAGACCGAGGCGGGTGGTGACGGCCAGGGCGTAGAAGTTGCCGTTCCAGACGTAGATCTCGCGCGTTCCCAGGTGAGCGGCGACTTCGGCGGGGGGGCGGCTTTGCAGGGTGAAGGAAACAGTGGGCACGCGCTCGTCCAGGTTGCGCAGGTCGGTGGGGCCGTAGATGGTCGCGCCGGGCAATTCCTGAATGATTTCGATGAGGGCGCGGCTGAGCTCGTGCTCATAGGCGCGCAAGGCGCTCATGGCTTGTTTGTAGACCAGGCGGCGGCCTGCGTATTGACCGGTGAAAAGCTCGAGGTGTTCGGCGCCAAAGGTCTGGCCCAGCCATTCAAAGTGCTCCAACGCGCCGAGAGTGCCGGCGATGCCCTCGAAGTTGTTGGTGCCGGTTTCGAACTTGCCGGGGGCCTCGGCGGGGGCAGGGCGGACGCGGTAAGCGTACAACTCTTCAAGCAGGTCATGCTTTCCGTAGAGGATGCCCACGTGGGGGCCAAAAAACTTGTAGGCCGAGCAGACCAGGAAGTCGCAGCCCAGGGTTTGCACGTCGATGGGGCCGTGGGGGGCAAACTGGACGGCGTCAATGTAGACCAGGGCGCCGGCGGCTTTAGCCAGGACGGTGAGTTCGGCGACGGGGTTGACCGTGCCCAGGGCGTTGGAGGCGTAGCCGAAAGCCACCAGAGCGGGCTTTTCGGCCATAGCGGCTTTGAAGTCTTCCCGGTCCAGCTTGCCGGTGGCGGGGTCAAAGTCAACGCGGCGCACGCGACAGCCGGTGTCGGCGGCCAGGTGCAGCCAGGGTGAGATATTGGCATCGTGGTCGAGGTTGGTGATGACGATGGTATCGCCGGCGTGGATGCGCTTGGCCAGGGCATGGCTGAGGCGGAAGGTGAGCGTGGTCATGTTGGGGCCGAGGACGATTTCCTCGGGGCGCGCGGCGTTGAGAAAATCAGCCATCGCAGCGCGGGTTTCGTCAATGATCGCGTCAGAGGCGCGGCTGGTTGAAAACAGCCCGCCGTGGTTGGCGTTGGTGTCGATGAGATAGCGATTGATGCGCTCGAGACTGGTACGGGCGACCTGCGTGCCTCCGGGATTATCCAGGTAGATGGCGGGGCGTTGAAGGGCAGGAAATTCCTGGCGGATACGATTCAGGTCGAGGGTCATGCTTCATCTCCATCATCAAGGTCGTCAAAGCCAAGTTCTTCATCGATATCTTCTGGTTTGCGGCGGCACCACAGCAGCAGCATATGGCCTTCGTCGGTCTCGACGTTACGCGCGGCCAAAATGGGGGCGCGTTCTTCCAGGCCGAGGGGGTTGCGGTAGTGCAGGTAGATGAGTTCGCCGTTGCGCCAGGTGCGGTGGCAGCGCTCAACCAGTGCAGCGCCGTTGAAGGTGCGCACGCGGGTGAGGGCCAAGTCGAAGAGTGCGGGGCTTTCGTTCAAGCCGAGGGCCCAGCCGTCTTCGATGGCTTCGAATACGGGGGGCGGACCTTCAATGATGGTAATCTTTTCGTCCATATTTCTAACTCCAATTGGCGGGAATGATACCATAGATAGCTGGTTGCGAGCTTGCAATTCGCATACAAAAGCTCCATGACGCGAATAAAACGCGAATGGAAGAAAAGAGATTCTTCCACGAATTTCACAAATGACACGAATGGAAGAATCAAAAGAAAAAGTTTACACTTTTGACGGCTGACGGCTGACGGCTGACGGCTGACGGCTGACGGCTGACGGCGTCTCTTACATCTCCAGGCCGTGATCGTGGAGGAGGGCGGGATCGGAGAGCAACTCGGCGGTGGGACCGTCGGCGACGAGCAAACCACCATCCATGACCAGGGTGCGGGGGAGCAGCTCGCGGACCATGGGCAGGTCGTGGGTGGCGACGATCATCGATTGGGGCAGCTCGCGCAGGAGTTCAATGAGGCTGCGGCGGGCGCGAGGGTCCAGCCCGGCGGTGGGCTCGTCCAGGATTAGAACGTCGGGTTTCATGGACAATACTGTGGCGATGGCGATACGTTTTTTCTCGCCGACGCTCAAATGATGCGAGACGCGGCGGATGTACGCTTCCATGTGCACCATTTCCAGGGCCTCCTCGACGCGGGTATGCACCTCGGCCGCGGATAGTCCCTGGTAGATGGGGCCGAAGGCAACATCATCGAAGACGGTGGGTGAGAAGAGCTGGTCGTCGGGGGATTGGAACACCAGCCCGACCAGGGCGCGCACACGGGGCAGATTCTTGCCTTCCACATCCAGCTCACTAACACGAATTGAGCCGCTTTGGCGAGGGTGAATGCCGTTGAGGTGCAGCAGCAAAGTGGATTTGCCAGCGCCGTTGGGGCCAACCAGGGCAACCTTTTGCCCGTGGCCAAGTGAGAAGGTCACGTCATTCAACGCGGAATGACCGTCTGGATAGGAGAATGAGAGATGTTCGACTTCGACGACACAGGACATGTGAAATTACCCCAAGGTTAAGTTAGTAGATCAGGCGGCCAATAGCGATGATGAACGCCAGAAGCAGAAGCCCGAAGGTTAAAGCAGCCCAGGCAGAGGGCGGCACAGCGGGCACTGGCAGGCTGTGGATCTCGCCGTCATAGCCGCGAGCCAGCATGGCATTGTAGATGCGGTCGCTGCGTTCGAGAGAGCGCAAAAAGAGGCTGCCGGCCATGCCGCCGGCCACCCGAGCACGCCAGGTTAACTTTCCGCCGGGGCGCAAGGCCGGGTTTGCGGCGGTTGCGCTGCGAGCAGAGCGGGCGCGCAGCAGACGCAGGGTCTCATCTACCATGACGAACAGGTAGCGCCACATGAGGCCGATGATAGCCACCAGGAGACGCGGCAGGCGCAGAGCGCGCAAGGCGACGAGGATATCGGGGAAGGGGGTAGTGGACGCCAGCAACACTGCCGCCTGAATAGAGATCCAGGATTTTAGCGCCACGGAGATGAAGCGCTCCAGGCCGGGTTGGGTGAGCTGCAGGCCAAAGGGCAGGGAGAGCAGCGACGGGCCGGGGATGGTGAACAAAACCGGCAGGGCAGCCAGCACGAACGGAATAGCAAGTAGGGCTCGCTTCATATAGAAGGCCAGCCCTAACTCGCTGACGATCTCGGCGGAAAAGATCACGGCGATCAGCATGACATAGATAGGCCAGGCGCCGGTAGGCGTGAGGGCAGACGTCAGGATGAAGGCAACCACCAGCACGACCTTGACGCGCGCATCAAGCGAGTGAACCAGGCTGGGACGGGATTGAAAAGGATCCAGGAAGTTGGCGTGCATGGTGATCGGATTATCAGGCGGAGCGCTTGCGGCGGGCGTAGGCCAGAGCCAGCGCGGCTGCCAGCACAATGAAAGCCCCAACTACACCTGCTAAGATGGTTGCCGTAGCTTCATTGGAAATGCCCGGCAGGACATAATCGGGAATGATGTTATAGGAGGGGTCCCTGGCAGTTTCGAGAAATCCTGCCTGTTCGGCGACCCATTCGAGGCCGTCGGGGTTTGAAGACGCCAGCGGGGAAAGGATGACCAGGGCCAGGGTGAGCAAGCTGCCGCCAACCCACACTGCTGTGTTGTTACGAACAGGTTGGGCAGAACCGGTTTGGAGCAGGTCGCGGCGAGCGGCATAGACCAGGCTAAGCGCGCCGACGGTAATGAGGGCTTCGCCAAGGCCGATGAGGGCATGGATGCCGGCCATGGCGGGGATGGCCACGTTGGCGGGGGATGTGCCGGAGAGAGCGATCTGGAAGGCGCAAGAAAGCGAGGCCACCAGGATGGATGCCCAGGCCGCGACACCGCCACCTACAAAGACGCCCCAGGGCTTGCCGCCGCTGATGCGCTGGATGAGCTTGTAGACCGGATAGGCGACGAAGGGGCCGAGGATGGCCATGTTGAACAGGTTGGCGCCCAAAACCAGCAAACCGCCATCCTGGAAAATGAGGGCCTGGATGGCGACCACGCAGGTCATGACCAGCACAGCGGCCCAGGGGCCGAGCAGGATGGTGGCGAGAGCCGCGCCGAGGAGGTGGCCGGAGGTGCCGCCGGTGACACTGAAATTGAGCATTTGGCCGGCGAAGATGGCGGCGGCGAGGACACCCATGACGGGCACCTGGCGCTCGCCGAGGTCACGGTTGACGCGGGCCAGGCTGATGCCGATGACGATGACTGAAATGACCCAGAAGACGATGGAGACGGCAACCGAGAGGAAGCCATCCGGAATGTGCATAGGCAGGGGGGCAGCAAACATTTCAATTCTCCTTTGTGTTTTCTTTGTTGGCGCATTGAGGGCAAACGCCAAAAAATGTTACGTGGCTGGTGTCGAGGATGAAGCCAGTTTTATCTTGGATATGCTTGTAAAGCGGAGCCAGTTCTTCATGATTAATGTCAACGGAAAAGCCGCAGTGGCGGCAGTAGAGGTGGTGGTGATGGTGGGCAGCGGACTCGTACACGATGCGCCCACTGCCGACGTGGGCAATTAATACCAGGCCCTGCTGGGCGAGGAAGTCCAGGTTGCGGTAAACGGTGGTTTCGGTGAGATTGGGGATCATTTCGCCGGCGCGTTGGTGGATCTCGGAGGGGGAAAGGTGGCAGCCGCATTCATCGAGGACGCGCAGAATAGCCACGCGCTGAGGGGTCATGCGGAAGCCCTGGGCGCGCAGGGCAAGAAGATGTTGGATGGAGGCGGGTTCACTCACGTAAAAGTCCTTATTGTGAAAAATAACAATAGTACTATATCACAATATGCCGGGGGATTAAAGTGGGCGTACAAGGTTTCGTTGGGTATGTCCGAGGTTTAAAGGGCCTTGTAATCCCTGCGAAGGTGTGTATAGTAAGAATATAAGAGGTCCCTGGCCGGAGGGCGAAGGCTGGGCGAGAGAACCGTTTTTGGTCTATTGGGTCTCGGTGATAAATGAATAAAGGGGAAAGATGGACACACAAACGAAGAACTGTCCTTCTTGCAAGCAGTTGATTCAGGCAGACGCAATGTTTTGCCCGTATTGTGGTGTTCGATTCTCAAACATTTTCCAGGGGTATTGCAGCAAATGCCACGCGATCCGCGATCTGGATTCTATGGACCGTTGTATTGTGTGCGGCGGTGAGGTGTTGGACCGGCAGCCTAAACCATTGATTGCTCCAAGCAATGCGGGACAGCCGCAGCCTGATCTTGGCACAAGCCTGCGTGCCTCGCAAAGACCGATAGAGCCTTTGAAGCCTGCCCAACCGAAGAAGAAGGCGGGGTGCCTGAGCGTTGTGCGAGGTGTATTGGTAGTTTTTGGGTTGGTATTATTGGCTCTTTGGACGGCTTATACCTTCTCGGATCGTTTTCAGGATTGGGTCCGCAGCTTGGGGAACGTAGATACGAGCGATATGTCGGCATCTGAAGCTACAAGATTGGCTGCCAACGCACTAGAAGAAGCGGAGACGCCGGAAATTACTCGCACACCGGCGCCGACCCGGACTCCACACGTTAAAATTCCTGCTTTGCCACTCGCGAACGCTGTTTGCGCTGGGGGATTTGGATACGGCTTGTCTTGCCTGTCCGACAACGGCTCCTTATCTATTCCGACCGAAGAATTACCGTATACGGGGCGGCTTTCCGATATGGCAGCTTGCCCCGATGAGGTTTTCTTGTTGGTTTCAGATGTATTTTACGGATTTGCAGAGGGGAAATGGACACAATACGGCCAATACGGCGGAACGTCATCGGGCATGATCGGCTGTGGCGAAGAGCGGGACGTATGGATTATTGACAATAAGGCAGCTTACCAACTTGACGATCCGGGGTGGACAATTTTCGATTTTGAGACAGTTCTAAATGGAGTCGGGTACATTTCACCTAAGGA
The DNA here is from genome assembly GCA_016927865.1 of Anaerolineaceae bacterium. GTDB lineage: Bacteria > Chloroflexota > Anaerolineae > Anaerolineales > Anaerolineaceae > Anaerolinea. The sequence continues at coordinate 24,733 of JAFGLU010000006.1, read as the reverse complement.
AGTTGTTGTTACCCCCGATCATCATGTGTGGGTCGCATCGAGTGAAACGGTTGTCTATTATGATGGTTCGAAGTGGTCTGTGTTCGACTATCAACAAGATGTACAGGCCAAGTACATCCTCACCGATCTTGCCGTTGACAGCAAAGGTACGCTCTGGGTTACTTCATTAGACGGGGTGGCTACTTTTGACGGCAATGCCTGGAAAAAGGTGGCTTCACCTACTTCGACGGATGTGCTATCCATTTTCATTGACCCGGCAGACCAAATTTGGGTCGGGAGTGAGGAGGGGGTTCATCTGTACAAAAATGGGGGCTGGCAGTCCTTCCGGTTTGAGAATAAGACCGCTGGACGCGTTACCCAGTTAGAAATGGATGGATTGCAGCGCGTGTGGGTTGGAACGGATTGGGGGTTGGGTGTTTTGGAGGATGGCAAGTACACGTTCTACCACATGGCCGACTCGGATTTGATTATGAACGAAATTGACAGCGTGATGGTTCTTGGAAACGGCCCAACGGTTTTACGCGAAAAGATCGTTAAGGAAACGGGGTCCATGCAGGGGACTTTGATGAATGGGGATATCCCTCTCAGCAACGCGCGTGTTGAAGTGTGCGTTCAGACTATTTATGGCCTGTACTCAGGCACAACCCCCTGCTCGGACCAGCCCTTTATGGCGGGAACCAAATCGGACGCGGATGGAAACTTCTCCATTCCAGACCTGCCCACCGGTTATTACATTGTCACGATTCAAGGCCCGGATGGAAAATGGAAGGTTCGTTCGAATACGATGAGCGTAGGCTCGGTATTCTTCTGGGTTCGCCCAGGGGAAGTGAATATTATGGGGGCAATCGACATCGCCGATTGAGCAACCGGCGCAGTTGTTTACCGGGGAGAGGCTGCTTTCTCGATCTCCACAGCCAGGCGTTCGATCTCGGCGCGCAGTTCGATGGGCTCGATCCATTCCTGTGGGATGGCAGCCAGGCCGAGGGCCGCGCCGAGCAGGTTGCCGGTGATGGCGCCGGTGGAGTCGGAATCGCCGGAGTGGTTGACGGAAAGAAGCACGGCAGCGCGGAAATCGGTGGGGTGGACCAGGGCGCAATAAAGGGAGATGGCCAGGGCTTCTTCGCCGATCCAGGCTCCGCCCAGTCGTTCCACGGCTTCGGGAGAAGGCGGGACGCTGGAGTCGGCAGCGAGGCTCAGGGCAGCCTGGATGGCGGCGGCGGTTTCTTCGCGCCCGGTGTGGCCGAGAAGGAGCAGTTGGGCCAGGCGGATGGCGGCGGGCAGATCGGAACCGCGCAAAAGGGCCGAGACCAGGCAGGCGAAGAACCCGGCGGAAAGGTAGCCGGAGGGGTGCCCGTGGGTGAGGGCTGCCAGGCGGCAGCCCATTTCAAAGGCGACCTGGGGCTCGAAGAGCAGCCCGGCGGGGGCGGCGCGCATGATGCCGCCGCAGCCTTTACTGTCGTTGAGGGGCTGGGCTATGCTGCCCACTCTGCCCGAGCGCAGGGCTGAGAGGCAGGTAGCGCCGGGGGCGCGCAGCGCCCACATCTCAGGCAGGGCCAGGAGACGGCCTTCGAGAACCTTGCGGGAGGGGTCGAAGCGGCCGGATTGGGTTTGAAGCCAGGCGCGGTAGGCGCGGTGGACGGTGGGGATGGGGTCGGCGTTGGGCGGGGCCAGGAGGAAACCCTCGGCGGTGAAGAGGGTCATCTGGGTGTCGTCAGTGAAGCGGGCGATGCCGCCGTCGAGCTGCGCGTAGCCAGTGATCCCAGAGGGGCCGAATTTGGCGCGGATTTGGGCCAGGGAGAGGAATTCGATGGGGCCGCCAAGGGCGTCGCCGATGGCGCCGCCGAGGAGACAGGCGAGGTGGGGAGAAAGGCTAGTTGTTTTCATGCGGAACGGCCCCAGGTTTTTTCTTTCGATGATTGACTACGATTACAACGAGTAAGTATATGGATAAAAGGAAGCCGACATAATGGCTTGCCGAACCATTGTAAACGATTCCAATAATGGAGGTGATCAGGAGAGTTGTTGTGAGAGCTATTACGCCAAGAAAAAGATTTGATCGAAACCAGAATGATACGAATACAAATACAATTCCTACTGTGAGGTAAGCGTAAGTGAAAGGATTGTTGTTTTTTTGGGGTCGAGTAATAAGAAAATCACGGAATTAATAATCAACATTCCCGCAAAAGCGAAATTCGAAGTGAATGTGGTTTTTAAATCCCTTTTTGGGTGGCGAAGAAGAGAGATATCTTGACCGTTGAAGTGTATTTCAAAACGGTTGTTTTGTAGGCGAATTCTCAGCTCATTTCCGTCGGGAAGCAGTATCGAGCGACCTTGCTGTGCTTCAGTCCGGGAGAGGATCGTATCAATTCGCTGACGATCCAATTGTAAATGAATCGGCCCCTTGATATTATAAAATCCGCCGTTCCAAGAGATTACTAAACGATCGGGGCCGTCGCTTTTGAGAGCAAATGATTTGGAGTGAGGGATGAAAAGGGGCATAAGTCTTTATCAGCCGGGCTAAGGTAAGATTTTTTCGGGTGGGAAAGTTAGTGAATCTTGATCGGTGGGCGGAACGGTATCTGTCACGGGATACTCGAAGATAGCAGGTTTTTTAGAGCAGAAGGCGGCTGAGAATCGTGCAGTCGCTGGGTGATTTTTTCGGCGCATTCGGCGGGTGAACATTCAGAAGTGTCGACTTCGACATCGTACAATCCGTGGGCGTGGACGATGGGGAATTGAGCAGCGGCCTGACCCAGGGTGCGATCCTGGCGGGAGCGTTCGCGCTCAATAAGCACGTCCCGGGGGCAGCGCACCCCGACCAGGTAAGCAGGTAATTCGTGGAATAATTCGGCGCATTGAGCCACCCAGCAAGGCTCAACCAGGACGTGATCGGCGACTACGCAGATGCCTTGGCGGGAGAGCGCAGCAATGGCATGGTGCATGCCGGAGAACAGCCAACGTCCGGTCTCACCGGGCTGGACGGCCAATCCGAGAACGTCATCCCACAGCGGGCGGTCGAGGTAGCGTTTGGGGAGCATCCAGATGAATTTGTCGATCCCGGCTTCCAGAAAGGGCGGATCGAGGCGGTTTTGCAACTCGCGCAGCAAGGTAGTCTTGCCTGAGCTGGAGGCGCCGTTGAGGATTAGGATGGTGCCGGGACGAATCATGGATTCATTATACACACGAAAAGAAACGGGAGTGGTGTGGAAAGATGTTAAAATAGACGAACCGTACACGAATAGATAACGAATAAACGGATGCCGGTGCGCCATTCTTAAAATGGGAGGGTTTTCAATGAAGCAGACGTTGCGAGCGGTGTTGGTGGGCTGCGGGGGGATTAGCCAGACGTGGTTGAAGCCGATTGGGGAAATTGAGGGGTTGGAGATGGTTGGGTTGGTGGATTTGCGCCGCGAGACGGCCCGAGAGCGGGCGGCGCAGTTTGGGCTGGAAGGCGTTGAAATTGGCGACAATCTGCCGGTGATTCTGGACCGCACCCAGCCGGATATTGTCTTCGACTGCACGGTGCCTGAGGCGCATGTGGATGTGACCTTGGAGGCACTGGGCCGGGGCATGCACGTGCTGGGCGAGAAGCCGATGGCGGACTCGATGGAAAACGCGCGGCGCATGGTGGCGAAGGCCCAGGAGAGCGGCAAGCTGTACGCGGTGATGCAGAACCGGCGCTATCAAGCCGAGATCCGAGCGCTGCGCGATTATCTGCGCAGCGGGGAGATTGGACCGTTGACCACGGTGAACAGTGATTTCTTCCTGGGGCCGCACTTCGGCGGGTTCAGGGATGTGATGAAGCATGTTTTGCTGGTGGATATGGCGATTCACAGCTTTGACCAGATGCGCTTCTTAACCGGGGCCAAACCGGAAGCGGTTTATTGCAAGGAATGGAACCCGCAGGGGTCGTGGTACAGCCACGGGGCTTCGGCGGTGGCGGTGTTTGAGATGAGCGGCGGGTTGGTGTATACCTACCGCGGGTCGTGGTGCGCGGAGGGGCTGATGACCAGTTGGGAGTGTGACTGGCGGTTGATCGGCACGCGGGGAACGGCGCTGTGGGACGGTGGAGAGAAGCTGCAAGCCGAGTGGGCTGAACACCCGGCGGGCGGGTTCTTTGCCGAGAAGCACGCGGGGGTCATTACCCCTTACGGCGGTAACCAGGTGGGCGGGCACGGGGGGCTGATTCGCGATTTTGTGGACTGTGTGCGCGAAGGGCGCGCGCCGGAGACCGTATGCACCGACAACATTCAAAGCCTGGCGATGGTGTTTGGGGCGTTGGAAAGCGCGGAGACCGGACAACGAGTGGAGATTGTGGTTTAAACAAAAACCTGGGCGCATTGCGCGCCCAGGTTTTTTTAAGTCGTTTGGTTTGGGGTTAGATGCCCAACTCCGCGCGTACGCGCATGAAGCGCAGGATGTCGTCTCGGGAGAGCGTGCCGAGGACCTCGCGTTCGTGGACCACGGCCAGTTGCGGCTGCTGATTAAGCTCCATCTCGCGCAGGGCGTTGATCAGATCGGTGTAGGGCGTGACCGAGCGAAGCTGTTCCACGGGGATCATGACCTGGCGCGCAGTGAGGAAAGGCCATTGCCGCTGCGGGTAGGATGCAATTTTGGATAGGGTGAGCAGCCCGCGCATTTGTCCGTCTTCGTTCACCAGGAAGCTACGCTTGCCAGAGTTGAGAATGCGTTCTTCGATGATCTGGTTGATGGGGGCAAGAGCGGGCACGGAGTCGAGGTCGCGGCGCATGACCTGGGCCACGGTGAGGCCTTCGAGCGATTTCTGCATGGCGGCCTGCTGGAAGGCCCCGGCTGCGGCATTCTGCAGGAACCAGCCGATGAAAGCCAGCCACAGCCCGTTGAAGAAGTTGCCGGTCACGGCAGTGAAAATGCCTACACCGATGAAGCCAAAGGCGACCAGTTGGCCGATGGTGGAGGCGAAGCGGGTGGCCCGGTAGGGGCTGCCGGTGAGCTTCCACACCACTGAGCGCAGCACGCGACCGCCATCCAGGGGAAAACCGGGGATCATGTTGAAGACCGCCAGGATGAGGTTGATGCGCATCAGGTACTGGCTGGGGGCTGCCAGGAAGGGGATGGATTGATCCAGCAGGTAGAGGATGCCAAACAGGCCCGCCAGGAGCAGGCTGGTGAGCGGGCCGGCGATGGCGATGCGGAACTCGGCGCCGGCGGAGCGCGGCTCTTCGGTGATTTGGGCTACGCCGCCAAAGAGGAACAGCGTTACGCTGCGCACGGGGATGCGCTCACGCAGGGCCACAGCCACATGGCCCAGTTCATGCAGCAGCACCGAGGCGGCAAAAAGAACCGCAGTGACTGCTCCTAAAACCCAGTGGTAACCTTGGGCAATTTGCGGGTAAGCATTGGGAAAGTAGCCGGTTGCCAGCGACCAGGTGATGAGCCCGGCGATGAGGAACCAGCTATAGTGCAGGTTGATCGGGACATTCCAGACCCGTCCTAGTTTGATACCTCCGTCCATGGTTTCCTCCTATGTAGTCGATACCAGTAATTTGTTATCGTTATTCAGATCGGCTAAATGAAATTTTCGATCTCTGGCTGATTAGCCCTCTTTTATATAGATAATGTATATCCTATTTTGGCCGGTGGTTCAAGGCAAAATGGTCCGATCTTATACATTTCTTATACCGGTGTATAATGTCTGAAGAGGGCCATGAACCATGACAGAATTTACTTTTGCGATTCAACAACTGATCGAAGCTGGAGATTGGGAAACACTGGCGAGCATACTGCGGAATACGCGGAAATCGCCGGATTTGCGCAAGCAGGCGGCGCTGGCTTTGGCTGAGATTCAGGCACCCGAGGGAGGAGAGGCGCTGCTGGAGGCGATTTTCAAAGACCCCAGCCAGGAAGTGCGGGACGCGGCCTTTGAGGCGTTGAAAGACCTGGTAGGCTCGGAAACCTCGCAGCTGGCAATGGAATCGTATGGCGAAGAGCCGGCTCCGCTGGGCGAAGCCTCGGAAGAGGAGGCCTCCGGCGAAGAAGATGAGGATTTGGGCGACGTGCGCTGGGATGCTACGGATGTAGTTGGTTTATCGAATATCATCAGCGCAGAGAATGACCCGCAGCGGCGGATTAAGGCGGTGCGGGCGATGGGGACGATTGCCCACATGGATGCGGTGAATTATCTGGTTTATGTGGCCCTGTGGGAAGAGGACGACTCGGTGCGTAAGGCGGCCTATGACGCGTTGCGGGAACGTTATGGGGACGACCTGGATAACTTTTTGGCAGAAGAACGCAAAGCGCAACTGGCTTCTGAAGGGATGACCGAAGAGGACATTGTTGAACTGGAAGACGAAGAGATGGAAGAAGATGCCCCGGTTGTGTTGGGCAGCCAAGCCGCAAGCCTCCAGTACCCTTCGCCGAGCAGGATGGCGCCTTCGTCACCGGTAATTCAGGAAGAGAACCCCGGTAAAGGGTTTTTGCTGGCATTGGTTGGGGTGGTTGTTTTGGTTCTGATCCTGTATTTGTTGTTTTTTGCATAAGGATTATGGAATCTTTAGGGCAACCGATTGCGCAAGGACGAACCGCGCAGATTTTCCCATGGAATGATGGGCGCGTGGTAAAGCTGTATTTCGACTTCATGAATCCTGATGAGGCGGAGTTTGAGGCGCGGATCAATGCCGAGATGCATGCGGCAGGAATGCCTGCGCCCGGCGGCGTGGAATTGGTAGAGGTAGAGGGGCGCAAGGGGGTGTTGTTTGAGCGAGTGGAGGGGCCGACCTTGCTGCAAGCGATGGCAGCCAAGCCCTGGCGGATGGTGTATTTCGCTGACATGATGGCGGATTTGCACAGTCAGATGCACGGGGCATCTCTGGCCTGGCTGCGCGACATTCGCGGCTACTTTTACTGGGCGATTGAGCATGGGCCGGAGGGGCTGCCAGAAGAACAGCGCCAGCAAGTGCTGGAGCACTTGAGGCAAATGCCCGAGGCAGACAGTGTGTGTCACGGGGATTTCCACCCGGAAAATATTGTGCTTTCGAAGAGAGGGCCGGTGATTTTGGATTGGGTGACAGCCTGCCGGGGGCGGGCTGCGGCGGATGTGGCCCGCACGTGTATGATGTTCAAGGTGGGCAAGCCGATCGGCGCGATGAACCCCCTCTTGGAGTTTGGACGGCAGATGTTTTTGGAGCGATACCTCAAGACCTATATCCGCAAAACTGGGATGAGCATGGCGGAGGTGGATGAATGGATGCCGGTGGTTGCGGCGGCGCGGCGACGCGAAAACATTCAAGGCGAAGAAGACTCCTTGCTGGCGATGGTGGCAACCGGATTGGGGCGGAGCGCATGAGACAAGGTTCCCATCAAGAAAGAACGCTGACACCTTGCATGGACCTAACGAAATTGACATTTTTGTTATGCTATCGCAAGATTAAATTCTGTCACAGCGTTGTATAATGACTTGTAGGATGGCTTTTACTTATGGGATTCGTTGGTAGAAAAGTAACAGTTTCAAAAGACAGCGAGGGGAAACGGAACAACCCGCTGGTCGACGACGTCAACCGCAGCCTGAGAGAGGATTTGGCCAATTTCCAGGAGTCGGAGGACGACGGTCGTTCAGCGGTTGATATGTATCCCGATGAGGAACTGTTGGAACGCGAATCCAAGGAAATTCCAACATTGCCGGAAACCCAAGAGGACAATCCATCTTTGGCCGGTTCGGTGAAGAGTTGGTTCGATATTCAGACCACGATCCATACCTATCTGCAAAAATCGTTCGTCCGGGATTGGAAAGTGACTGCCAGCGTAAACGGCTTTCGCCTGGCATTATGGCAGGTGGCTTATAAAGATGCTGAGTACGAACAGCAGTTGTGGACAATGTACGATGATTATTTTCAGTCTCTGACATTTCTCTCGGCCAAGACGAACAACACCCGCTTATACCTGAAGCGTTACCCCGAACTGGTGCAGCTGCGCGAGGCCTGGGAAGAACTGCTCCATAAGCAGAAACGAGTACTCACTCGCTTCTCGATTGCTCCTGACGAAGTGACCGCCTACGACGCTGAAGAACACAAGGTGGCGGTGGAGAGAGAACGACGGCGGCGCGAGTTGGAAGAAAACCAGCGCCTGGTTGCCACACGCAAGACCTTGGGAAAGACGTTGGCGTGGGTGAATTCTATTGAGCGAAAAGAAATTATTACCCGCGGTGCAAAGGTGCTGTCCCTGGACTCGGCCCAGCGCACCTGGGCAATTCGCTTGCGCGAGATCTCTGAATTAGAATCGGCTGAAGTTAGGGATGTTGACAACATTATCTCGATGATGAATCATCTGGACAAGATGATCCAGAATGCCCCGTTGAAAGCGTTCCGGGTGGCCGAAGTGGAGCGTGAATTTTATACCTTCACCGAACTGCAGGACGAACTGGCGACTTATCAGCGCAGTGTGGTGCCAAAATCGGAATATGCCCAGATGTTGATCATGATTGAGGACAAGGTGCCGAAATTGTGGGCATCGGGGGAGTGGCCTGCGCTGGAAAAAGCCCTGGATGAGATTTCTGAGTTTGTCAACAAGTATGAGATGTTGGTACGGTCTGAGTTGGTCATTCAAAATAAGCGCAATTCTTACATGGGAGACGAGCGCAATAAGACCTCGATCTTGTCGCCGAAATATTCTTCCTTAGGAAGCATCCGGCAGTTCATGCCTTTGGTGCGAACAATGGTGAGTGCGATTGATGCTCGTGACACATATATGGCGGGGCATTCCGACCTGGTTGCACGCTATTCTGTGCTGATTGCGAAGAAACTTGGCTGGGCAGACGAGAACATTAACGAACTTGAAATTGCGGCACTCTTGCACGATGTGGGCAAGGTGAATATTCCCGAGGCGATTTTGACGAAGACCGAGCGCTTGACCAGCCAGGAATGGGAGACGATCCGCTTGCACCCTTATTATGGAGCAAAGATTGTCAAACCGATCGAGGCACTGTCGCCAGTCATTCCGTGGATTTATCACCATCAGGAGCGTTGGGACGGGCGTGGTTATCCAGACAGGATTGCCGGCAAGAATATTCCCCTGGCAGCGCGGATCATTTCGACGGCGGAGGCGTTTACCGCGATGATTGCGGGCAACTTCCACCGGCCTTCGATGACGCCAATGCAGGCAGCGAAGACTGTGCTGAGCGAGAAAGAAACCGCTTTTGACCCCGAGATCGCTGAGGCGCTGCTCGAGGTGATTGACGCCGCCGAAGAACCGGATGCTGGTTCGGGTGTTTCGAATTCGCTGGGTATTCTTCCGCTGAAGGACTAACCGCAGCCGGATATTAGACCGGTAGTGTTTTGCCCTCGATCTTCACTTTTTTGGTGATGCGTTCGCGGATGAGCCCTGCCAGTTGGCTGATCGAATGTGAAATGAAGGCTTCACGATCTGCCAGGTAGAAGGGTATGCCGCGCGTGATGGAGCGAGATACTAAAGAAGGATCGGGGGGGATAAGAACGTCCACCGGCTGTTTGAGTTGAGTGGAAATGCGATCTTTTTCCAATGGAACTTTCTTATCATACTGGTTGAGGGCAAAGATAATCTTTGAGCGGTCAATTTTGAGCTGATCGCAGACATTGAGGAAGAGCAGGGTGTTTTTCAGCACGGCCAGATCCTGCGAGGCAAGCAGCACGATGGTGTCGGCGGTATCCATTGCGCTCAAGGATACGTCGTTGACCACTGTGGGTAGGTCGACCACGGTGAAGCTGTACAGGTTGCGCATGAACTCTAAGACGCGCAGGAATTGATCACCGCGGATTAGGTCGTAGGCCTCGACGCGGTTAGGGGATACCATGACATGCAAATTGGAGGCGGTGTGATTGAAGATAACCTTCGAGAACTCTTCTGGCTCCAGGCCAAAGAGCTGGTCGGTGAGGCTGAGCACGCTGAATTGCCAGTTAATATTGAGGAGAATGGAGATGTCGCCAAATTGAAGGTCGGCGTCCATGAGGGCCACTTTGGCAGATTCGGCGGCTAAAGCCGAGGCGATGCTGGCAGAGATGATGGAGGAGCCGGGGGTTCCCTTGGCGCCATATACCAGGACAACTTTGCCTAAATTTTCCGAAGCCTGAAGAATGAATTCCTGGCCAGAGGCGCGGCCGGCTTGCCGTTCGCGCATTTTGAGAGAGGCAATGCCCGCGTTGTAGACTGCGGCAATCAGCTCTTCACTTTCGGGAGGTTTGGCGATGAAATCGTTGATGCCTGCCAGGAGGGCCTGACGCATGGTGGCAGGATCGGTGTAGGCTGAGAGGATGATAATTTTAACGTGCGGGACGATGCTTTGTAATTCACTGATAGTATTAAAAGCGTCCTCACCATTGAACTTGACGTCCGTGACGATGACGTCGGGTTGCAGTTTTTTTGCGAAGGCGACGCCGGTCAGTTTATCTTCCGCTTCTCCGACAACCGAAAAATCGGGACGAGCGGACAAGATACCACGGATTGTGTTGCGCACAATAATGGAATCGTCGATCAGCAGCACTTTTATTACTAACGGATTGACCATGGTTTCCCTCTCAATCAATGGTTCTGATTATTATATCGCAAGAATGTAAAAGCACAGGGAAATTCGGGTTCGTCGGGAATTGGCGTGGAGAAATCCGCGCAGGTTGATTGAGCGTTGTCGATGTAGGTCAGTTGCCGGCGAGGAGCAAAATTCGCAACACAACTTCAACCAATCATTTTGCTGATTATCTACTATAATTGTTCTATGATTCAAGCGGCTCCCAAGAGATATTAAGAATCTATCCGAAAATTTTGAAGGCAAGCAACTTTGAGATTTGAGCGGGTGCGAAGTAACTGCTAGAACCTCAAGAGTACAACCTCTCCAACAATTAGAAGATAGATACTACTATATGGAGCCATGTTTTTTTGTTAAGGCAAGGCTTATCGGTATCTTGACTTGAGCTGCCCTAATGGGGGGGTATGCATATAAGAGCATGGATTAGCCGGATTGCGGTTGTCGGTTTGATTGGTATCCTCTGCCTGAGTACCAATCTGATTGCGGCTGCAAACGGTGGGCCGGAAACCGATCGTTATGATACTTCCTGGCCTGGGGGAAAAATACCGATTCCATCTCTGTACATTCGGGTCAGCTCGCCTGAGGTGCTGGTTACCACTCCCTTTATAACCATCGTTGCCGAAGAGTTTCTTTCAGATGAACAGATCTACGCGATCTATGGAACTTACGGCGACCAATCCTTTCGCTGCGAGAGCGAAGCCTGCCGGATTGTGGTCTTCAACAGCGCAAAGTTGTCGGTGCGAGCCCGTTCAACGCTGGGTGATGAAAGTCAGGAGTTTACTTTCGCTGTCAATGTGACCAAATCTGAAAATTTGTACATGGTGCGGGTGGTAAAATCGGGGCCGCCGGAGACCGGTGACTCGTGTAGTGATGCGTGGATGAATGTCAACACTGGCGGGACATCGCTTTGGCAGTACTCAGCGAATACGGTTGAGGAGTTGCATACCGAAAATACGTTGTACTTGCTGGCGGCACGGTTGATTCAAAATGGGTTGGTGGATGCGAGTTCGTGCCCGAGTGGGGGTTTATACAACAGCAAGTCAGCTAATGCCTGTGGGATCGAGGTTTCACGCCAAGCGGTGAACGAGTGGCAGAATCGCTTTGACCCGGTGATTTTGGCTGCGGCGCGGGATGTTGGAATCCCGGCGAAGGTGTTGAAAAGCCTGATCGAGCAAGAGTCGCAATTCTGGCCGGGGAATGTGCGCTCAGAATACTTTGAATACGGGCTTGGGCAGATCACCGAGCAGGGAACGGATGTGGGGCTGCGCTGGGACCAGGATTTGTTCGGCACAGTATGCGACGGGCTGCTTTATGACTGCGACGGTTTTTTTGCTAGCCAATCGGATTTTTCGCAAGCGACCTTGCGGGGCGGGTTGATGCGCTGGTTTGATGCCACCTGTTCGACTTGCGAGTACGGGGTGGATATTGCCAAGGCCGAGCGGAGCATAAAGCCGCTGGCGCAAATCATCCGGGCCAACTGCTACCAGGTTGGGTATATTATGGAGAAACGAGTTCCCCAGGCAAATTATGAAACTCTGTGGAAATTCACCTTGTTATCTTACCATGCAGGGTATCAGTGCCTGGACGATGCGATTGCGAAAGCTGCTCGTACCGATAACCCGTTGACCTGGGAGGGCGTGGCGTTCCACCTGAATGACTGCCCGGCCGGGGCATATTATATCGACGAGTTGTGGCCGCGTTTATCTACCTATCCTACGGGCAACCGGGTAGCAACTCCAACGCCGATTGCAGCGACGCCTATGGTGTTGAACACGCCCACGCCGCGGCCAACCGCGACGCCTTTGCCGACGCAGATGCTGACGCCCTCGCCAACCCCGGTGACCGTGGTGAATGGAAAGGTGAGCGTGGTCGTTTTTGTCGATTTTAACGAAAACGAGCAGTACGATGACGGCGAAGCGGTGGAGAACGCCGAGGTGCTGGTAAGATTCTATGATAATTCGACTTTGACAATCCCCGTGCGGTTTGGGTTGGGCGAGGCGCCATTCTACGGTAAGATTGTGGACCGCAGTGTGTATGTGGATCTACGCTCGCTGTATCGCGGCGTGGCGACGACCATTCCCGCGGATGGGCAGGTGATTGTGGTTTTCCGGCTGCCCCCGCCCGATCTACCGGTGATTTTGCCATAAGGCTCCCTGTGATGAACGACGAGACGCCCTCCGAGAAACCGCTCCTGCCGGAAACGAATCCGGAAGCGACGCCAGCCGATGAGCCGGTTGAGTCGAGCATGGAGCTTGCTCCAGGGTGGTGGGAGGTCTTGCTGGATGAACTGGGGCGCCTTCCAGAGGAGGAGGTCGCTCCTTCGCACTTGGAGCAGATGATGGCTGCCGAGGAAGAGCCGCAGTTTGATATTGAAGAAGAATTGGGGTCGTTTGCGTTTGATGAAGAACAATTCCCGGAATCGTTATGGGATTTGGCGCCCGGATTGCGGACGATTGCCGACAATGAGCCACGCCCCACGCTTCCGCCAAAGGCAGATGAGGAGCCTGCCCATATTCTACCCCCCGCTGAAGATTTTCGACCGGTGGATTTTATTCCTGAGGAGCCCAAATCGCTGCCCGAGGCGGGACCGGCGCTTGAGCCTGGCACGGAGTTTTCTGAAGAGGATATTCGCTCCATTTGGGAGGTTGTGCCATCCTGGTGGAAGGTTTATACAGCGGAGGATTTTGTGCGGGCCGTGGGGCGCGAGGACCTGCTCGAGGAAGAGCCGCCTGAGGAATTGGCCGACGATTGGGTGACGGCTGTGCCGCAGCTCAGCGATTATCCAGAGCCGGATGAGGCAGAGTCGTTGTGGGATTACGCCCCTGAATTGAAAGACCATTTGACAACAGGCGATGATGAACCCAGGGCTCTCCCGGTAGGCGAAGATGGAATTGCGCGCTGGAGCCTAGAAGAGGGCGAGCAGGAAGGCGAAAACTTGCCGGAACTGCCTTACCCAAGCGCGGGTACTGAATCCCCGGCCCTTTTAAGCGATGCTTTTTATCCAGAAGACGAAGCCGATCTGCAATCTGAGGAATTGGATTTGTCCCAACTCCCACCGGCAGCAGAGGAGGAATTTCCGACTGATGACGAAACGCCGGCTGAGTCGGTGTGGGAGGCGGTGCCTTCCTGGTGGCAGGTGTATGCGGCGAACATCGAAGAGGAGAGAGATGAGGAAGATGAGGAACGGCTCAGTTATTTCGATTACGAGAGCCTTGACGAAGAAGAAGGTCCGTTGCCCATCCCATTGGATGATGAGGACCGTATAAATCTCTCCGAGGAGCTGGTCAAGTATATTGAGGAAACGCAGGAAAGAATTGAAGCGGATGCTTTGGCTGCGGATGCAGAAGAAGGCCTTGAAGAACTGCCGGTTGTAGCGCAGCCTGCGTTTAAGCCCGATATTGAGATTCCTGAAGAACTTCAGGAAGAATTGGAGAAGGAAGAGGGAGCTCGCCCGCGCTATGCGACTTTGCCGTTTGTGCTGGCTTCGGCGGCTGCTGTTGTGGTGGTAGTATTACTGATGTGGTTGGGCGGCGGCGCGCTGGCGCGCGCTTTGAGCAGGCAGCCGGCGATTGATATCAGCCCCGTGACGCAGGCAACGGCGAGTGTTCTTTATCCCAACACCATTGAGGAACTGCAAGCGGGGCCGTATGATGTGATTGCCAAACCGGTGGGGTTGGAATTGAAGACCGGTGTGGTCTTTTCTTTGCAAGAAGGACAGTTGGAGCAGGGCCGCTGGGAACCAAAATCTGCCGAATGGTTGCCAGGGGCCGACCTGGTGAAGATTGTGGCAATTCCTTGGAAAGACGACTACCAGACCCTGGTCGATTCGCTGCAAGTGGGTGAAATTGCGCGGCTGGCGATGTCGAATTGGATCGTAGAGCAATATCAGATTCGGGAAATATTCCTGGCGCCACGCACTCGCACAGATTTTTTGAATGATCGAAAACTTTCTTTGGTGGTGATCTTTAGCCGGGGTGATGATGCTGACCGGTGGGTGATTCTGTTGGATCGCACGCAGTAATCACGCTGGTATAATGGACGAATGTCCAAACGATCCCTTTACAGCGCAGTTTTCTTTTCTGGATTGGTCACGCTGGCGGCTGAGCTGGCGGCTTCACGGCTGCTCGAAAACCATTTTGGCACCAGCAATTTGATCTATGCCAGCATCATCGGCCTGATTCTGATCTACCTGACCGCAGGATACTTTATCGGCGGGTGGTGGGCCGACCGATCGCCCAATCCGCGCACGTTCTTGCAGATCCTGGCGTGGGGTGGATTCTTCATTGGGCTGATTCCTTTGGCCTCGCGCCCTGTGCTGCGCCTGGCAGCCGAGGCCTTTGACCAACTGGCGATGGGCGCGTTGATTGGTTCGTTCGTGGTGGTGATGGTGTTGTTTATCCTGCCGATCACGCTGTTGGGCATGGCGTCTCCGTTTGCGATCCGCCTGGCAATCACAGACCCGGCCCAGGCGGGGCGTGTTTCGGGGCGGATTTACGCGATCTCAACGTTGGGGTCCTTCATTGGCACCTTTCTACCGGGAATGTTGCTGATCCCCCTGGTGGGCACCTACCGCACGTTTTTGGTGATTAGTGGGCTGCTGGTTTTGGTAGCGCTGTACCTGCTGGCGAAAAACTGCGGGCTGCGGGCCGCGGCAGTGTATACCTGGATGCCGGCAGCTTTGATGCTACTGGCGGTTTTGGGGACGCGCGGCTTTGATAAAGCGACTCCTGGCTTGATTTATGAAAGCGAGTCGGCGTATAACTACATCCAGGTGGTGGAAGAGGGCCCCTACCGCTTCTTGCGCTTGAACGAAGGGCAAGGGGTGCATTCGATTTATCACCCGACCGAGCTGGTGTATGCGGGGCCGTGGGAGCAGGTGCTGGCGGCGCCGTATTTCAACCCCGCGCCGGTGAAGCCTTCAGACTTAAAGAGCATGGCGATTGTGGGGCTGGCAGCGGGAACGACAGCCCGGCAGGCAACGGCAGCTTATGGGCCGATTTTGATCGACGGGTTTGAGATTGACCCGAAAATTGTGGAGGTGGGTCGCGAGTATTTTGACATGAACCAGCCCAACCTGCATGTCTACGTTCAGGATGGACGCTATGGGCTGGCGCAGAGTGATAACCGCTACCAGGTGATCAGCCTGGATGCTTACCGCCCACCCTACATTCCCTGGCACCTGACCACGGTGGAGTTTTTTCAGACGGTGCGCGATCATTTGACTGAGGACGGGGTGGTGACGATTAATGTGGGGCGGGCGCCGAATGACCGGCGGTTGATTGAAGCGCTGACTTCGACCATGCTGACCGTTTTTCCGAGCGTGCATGTGATGGATATTCCGGACACTTTCAACTCGATTGTGTATGCCACCGCGCAGCAGACGGATATCAGTAATCTGGATGCTAACCTGATGCTGCTGCGCGCCGACCCTGGCACGCATCCGCTGATCTTGCGGTCAGTGGAAATTGCAATGGCAAACTTGCAGCCCGCGCCGGCGGCAGGCCCGGTGTTCACCGACGATAAAGCAGCCATTGAGTGGTTGACCAACAACCTGGTGCTTTCTTACCTCTTCGCGGGTGATTTGGAGCTGCTTCAATGAAAACACGGCTGGAAAAAACAGGCTGGTTCTTGGTTTCGCTGGCGGTGCCGTTCTTTTTGCTGATGACGGCGATCAGGCTGCTGATTACACCGTTGTACCCAGAGATCGAATACCGAATGCCGTACTTTCCTGAGGATAGTTACGGGTTTTCGTTTGACGAACGAATGAAGTGGGCAAAAATTTCGATCGATTATTTGGTGAACAACGAGGGGCTGGAGTTTTTGGGGGATTTACGGTTGGCGGATGGGCAACCCTTGTATATTGAGCGTGAACTGAGTCACATGTTGGATGTGAAAATTCTGGTGAAGAGCATGATCACCGCGTGGATTGTTTTGGGGGCGGTAATAGCGGCAGCGGGAATTGCCTCCTGGCGGGGCGGCAAGCTGGCAGCGTTCCGCACGGCCTTGGGCCGAGGGGGAAAGTGGACGATTGGCTTGATTGTGGTGATATTGGCGGGCGTGGCGATTAGCTTCAACTGGCTGTTCACTGCCTTCCACAAGCTGTTTTTCACCGGGGATAGCTGGCTGTTCTTGTATTCGGATTCGCTGATCCGGCTGTTTCCGATGGTGTTCTGGCGGGATGCGTTCATCTGGGTGGGTGCATTGACGGTGCTGGGGGCGGTGATTTTGATTTGGGTGGGGAAAGGCGCGCGAGAGAAAGTTTAGAGAAAAATTTTCACAAAAAAACACCCCGCGTTAGGCGGGGTGTTTCTTGTGTAAAAACAGGGTTCCCTAGACGATCGCCGGGGGATTTTCCTGGTCGGCGTTGGGATCGAACAGGTGCATGTTATCCATGTTGAAGATCACTTGAACCATCTCGCCAATCTGGAAGCGGGTGCGCGGATCGACACGAGCCACGTAGCTGTTCTTGCCGCTCAACAGGTAGAGGAAGATTTCGTTGCCCATGAGCTCGGTCACGTCCACCTTGGATTCGACGGGGGCGGCGTGGATGCCGGGAGGCGCAAAGATAGGATTATGGACGTCCTCGGGACGAATGCCGAAGATGACATCTTTATCCACGAATTTTGTGAACTTTTCCATCTTGTCTTCGGGGACCTTGACGACAAAGTCGCCAGAATCGACGAGGAGGGCGCCGCCCTCTTTGCGCAGTTTGGCGGGGAAGAAGTTCATGGCGGGGGAGCCGATGAAACCGGCGACGAAGAGGTTGGCCGGGTGATCATACAGGTGCTGGGGTGTGTCGAGCTGCTGCAAGATACCTTTGTTCATGACAGCGATGCGGCTGGCCATGGTCATGGCTTCTGTCTGATCGTGGGTCACGTAGATGAAGGTGGTTTGCAAGCGCTGGTGCAGTTTGCTGATCTCGGCGCGCGTCTGGACACGGAGTTTTGCGTCCAGGTTGGAGAGGGGCTCATCGAAGAGGAACACTTTTGGCTCGCGAACGATGGCGCGTCCAACGGCGACACGCTGGCGCTGACCGCCGGAAAGCTCGCGGGGTTTCCGCTTGAGCAGACCCTCGATGGTCAAAATCTTGGCAGCTTCCTCAACGCGGCGCTTAATCTCATCTTTGGGGACTTTGCGCAGTTTGAGGCCAAAGGCCATGTTGTCGAAGACAGACATGTGCGGATATAGCGCGTATGACTGGAAAACCATGGCGATATCGCGATCTTTGGGGGGGATGTCGTTGACGACATTTTCCCCGATCAGAATCTGTCCCTGGGAAATTTCTTCCAATCCAGCCAGGCAGCGCAGGGCGGTGGTCTTGCCGCAACCCGACGGTCCGACCAGGACGAGGAATTCCTTATCCTCGATCTGGATATTCAGATCATTGAGCGCGACAAAATCTCCAAACTTTTTGGTAACATGGTCATATGTTACACTAGCCATAACAATGTTCCTCCTTCCGGAACGAATATAGTGGTTTGATTATAGATCAAGATGTCTGAATAGCCAAGTAAAATTGCGAACAAGATTTGCACGATAGCGACCTGAAGGGAAGCATCCACGAATAGGAAACGGAGGCATTGGGAATTGGCGTGGTGTGAACAACCTCTATTGAGGTGTATTGTAGAGGCAATTCATGAATTGCCTCTACAATACACCTCAAATTCGTGACTTTTCTACCAGGGCTTGAGTTACCAAAAAGCCGGGTATTTGGCGTAAAATAAGACTCTATGAGCGACGACGTTACCCCCATTCGACAGCAGTATCTTGAAATTAAGCGCCAATACCCAAACGCTATTTTGTTTTTTCGGTTGGGCGATTTCTATGAAACTTTTGACCAGGACGCGGAGACGACCTCGCGTGAACTGGACCTGGTACTGACCTCGCGGCCTGTGGCGCGCGGGGTGCGCGTGCCGATGGCGGGCATTCCGCACCATGCGGCGGAGAATTACCTGGCGCGGCTGATCGAGAAAGGCTTCCATGTTGCGATCTGCGAGCAGGTGGGTGAACAGCCCATCAAGGGGTTGTTCCCGCGCGAGGTGGTGCGGGTGGTGACGCCGGGCACGCTGATCGAGCCGGGGCTGTTGAAGGGCGACCAGAATAACTACCTGGCGGGGGTGACGGTGGTGGAGAACCGCGCCGGGGTGGCTTACGTGGACATTACTACCGGGGAGTTTTCCGCCACCGAATTGCAGAGCGAGGACATCCTCTCAGCGGTGCGGGCGGAGTTGATCCGACTGGGCGCGGTTGAAATTCTGGTGCCGGAGGGGGTTGACCTGAACAATGGGCTGTCGGGGCACCTGACGCGCTGGCCTGCCTGGCGTTTTGAGCCGGCGCGCTGCCAGGAGGCGATCCTGAATCACTTCCAGGTGGGGGCGCTGGATGGATTCGGGATGCGCGGGATGAACATGGCGGTGCGCTCGGCGGGGGCGATTCTGCAATACGTGCAGGAGACCCAGCCTGGAGCGCTGAAGCTGCTGGCGGGATTGTCGACTTACAGCCTGTCTGAGTTCATGGTGCTGGATGCGGCCACGCGGCGGAATTTGGAGCTGACCGAGACGCTGCGCGATGGGCAGGTGGAAGGCTCTCTGTTGAGCGTGCTGGACCACACCGCCACGCCGATGGGTAAGCGCTTGATCCGCCAATGGGTGAGCAAACCGCTGCTGGACCTGGAAACCATCCGAGGGCGGCAGGAGGCGGTGGGGCACCTTGTGGAACAGGGCATGCTGCGGGCCGAGCTGCGCGCCGGGCTGCGCCCGCTGGCCGACCTGGAGCGGTTGGTGAATCGGGTGATTTCGCTGCATGCGGGGCCGCGCGACCTGACCGCAATGCGCGACACGCTGCGCAGCCTGCCGGGCTTGCGCGGGCTGTTCTTGCAAGGCTCCGGGCCGCTGGAGCATATTGTGGCGAGGTTGCACGAGTGCGGCGAGCAGTTGGCCTTGCTGGAAGCTGCCGTTGCCGACGAGCCGCCCGCCACACTGGCTAACCCGGGTGTGATCCGGTCCGGCTATTCGACCGAACTGGATAGCATCATTGAAGCTTCGCGGCACGCGCGCGAGTGGATTGCCAACCTGGAGGCGGTGGAGCGCGAGCGCACCGGGATCAAGCCCCTCAAGGTGGGTTACAACAAGGTATTTGGGTATTACATCGAGATCAGCCGGGGGGCCGCCGACCAGGCACCCTCGGATTACATCCGCAAGCAGACGCTGGTGAACGCCGAGCGCTTCATCACCCCGGAGATGAAGGAGTATGAGGCGCTGGTGCTGAACGCTGAGGACCGCATCCGCGAGATCGAGGGGCGGCTGTTCCGCGACCTGTGCGGGCAGATTGGCGGGGCGGGGCGGCTGCTGCTGGAAACGGCCCGGGCGCTGGCGGAGCTGGACAGCCTGGCTTCACTGGCCGAGACCGCGGCGCTGGGGCGGTACGTGCGCCCCGAGGTGACCGCGGATGACATGCTGGATATTCGCGACGGGCGGCACCCGGTGGTGGAGCGCAGCTTGAAGGGCGAGCGCTTTGTGCCCAACGATGCGCTGTTTGAGCCGGGCGAGATCGTGCGGGTGATTACCGGACCGAACATGAGCGGAAAGAGCACCTTTTTGCGGCAGGTGGCGCTGATTGCGCTGATGGCGCAAATGGGCAGTTTTGTGCCGGCGGCCTCGGCGCGGATTGGGCTGGTGGACCGTATCTTTACACGCATTGGGGCGCAGGACGAGATCCACGCCGGGCAATCCACCTTCATGGTGGAGATGATCGAGACGGCTAACATCCTGCACCATGCCACCGGGCGCAGCTTGCTGATCCTGGATGAAATTGGGCGCGGGACGAGCACCTATGACGGGGTGTCGATTGCCTGGGCGGTGGTGGAATATATCCACAACCATCCGGCACTGCGGGCGCATACCCTGTTCGCCACGCATTACCACGAACTGACCCAACTGAGCGATCTGCTGCCGGGCGTGCGTAATTACAACGTGGCGGTGAGCGAGGCGGACGGCAAGGTGGTGTTCCTGCACAAGATTGTGCCGGGCGGCGCGGACCGCTCCTACGGCATCCACGTGGCGCAGTTGGCGGGGATGCCCAAGCCGGTGGTGCAACGGGCGGGGGAGATTATGCGCACGTTGGAGCAATCCTCGGGCAAGGCGGTGAAGATCAACCCGGAGGCAGCGCAGCAGATGGCGCTGTTCCCGGAGACGAATCCGATGGTGGAAGAGTTGAAGGAGATCGACCCCAATTCACTGAGTCCGATCGAGGCGCTGAATAAGATCTACGAGTGGCAGAAGAAATATGTGAGCAAGGGCTAAAACGCAAGATGGAAGTTTTGCTTCAAGATGTGCTTTTTAAATTAGTCATTGGCGTTCCATTTGGCTTAGGTGGGGTTTTTCTTCTGATCAAGGGTTTAAAGAAAGCAAATCAATTCTTCTTTTTCGATTATCAAGGGAACATCAAGGCAAGATTTCGAGATAACCTTAAGAGTAATTTATACCTGGCTTCAGGGAGTGTTTGCTTGTTGATGGTTATCTTCGCTGTTAGCGCGAGTGTTCGTGAGGCTGCAACCGTTGTCGCATTCTTACCGATTGCTTTGTGTTTAGGGGCATTTATTATTCCAATTGGTGTGGCGGGATTATATTGGCGATCTTATTGGACTGAAAAAATGTATGGCGGGTTCATGCCAACTGTGAGGGTAGCAAAAGGTTATGATCAACCGGGTGTGGGTAGCCAACCGAAGATGGATCTATCGAAAGTAAAAGTTCCGCGGAAAGTTATCGTCTCGGCGGCGACAATTGCACTGGTGATTTTCTTGGGCCTAATATTATTGGCGTCCAACGCACAATGGAATGGTCCAAGTTGGTTAGGAATCCTTCTCTTGTTCCTATTGCCCGGGCTGTTTTCTTTTGGTATTTTTATGGCCATTACAAGCACTTCTTTGTCTCGCAGAATTGAAAGAATGCGAAATGGAGAGTTGGTGGATGAGGAATGAGTATTGGTCGATGTGACCTGGGCCACTTTTGGCATTTTTCCAGATTGGTATAATACTTTTAACGATGTTTGGTGTTATCTATCCACGGAGGCCATAACCTTTGGCGAAACTTCCGATTCGAGACGGTGTTAAAGGTATAGAGCCATCTGAACCGGCGGGGCTTTCTGCGCTGCCTGAGGATGAGGTGATTGTGCGCGCTTCGCAGGGCAGCGAGGATGCTTTCACGCTGCTGTATGAG
Source organism: Anaerolineaceae bacterium (assembly GCA_016927865.1). Taxonomy (GTDB): domain Bacteria; phylum Chloroflexota; class Anaerolineae; order Anaerolineales; family Anaerolineaceae; genus Anaerolinea. Next base: position 2,989 of record JAFGLU010000006.1, on the reverse strand, counting down.
CGCTATGTCAATCGCATTTACAACTATATATACTACCGCACGGGGAATCCGGCGGAGGCGGAGGATTTGACCTCGCGGGTGTTTCACCGGGCGTTGGCGCATATCCACCATTACTCTAACCGGGGGGTGCCGTTCTCGGCGTGGTTGTACCGGATCGCGCACAACCTGGTGGCGAACTGGCATCGCGATAACAGCCGGCGCAACGAGGTGCCACTGGAGGATCAAACCGGGCTTTCGCACAAGGGCGAGCATCCCGAGCATGCGCTGGTGACCACCGAGGAGATGGAGAATCTGCTGAAGATGATCCGCAAGCAGCCGTCCGATCGCCAGCAGTTGCTGATTTTGAAGTTTGTGGAAGGGATGTCTAACGCGGATATTGCCGTTATCATGCGGCGCAGCGAAGGCGCGATTAAGAGCCTGTACCACCGCACACTGCTGGCATTGCGGGACGACCTGACCCAGCATGAGGCGCGGGAGTGAAAGGGGATTTGAAGATGTTGAGAATAGTGACGGATGGCGCGGCGGATATGCCGCAGGGTTGGGAAGAGAAGTACGAGATCCATGTTTTGCCGTTGCGGGTGAATTTCGGCGACACGACCTATACCCAAGGCAATAATTTCAGACTGGAAGATTTCTACCGCCTGGTGCGAGAAACGCGCATCATTCCCAAAACTTCACTGCCTTCGCCGGGGCAGGTGATGGAGTTTTACCGCAGTATTGCCAACAAAGGCGACTCGATTTTGTCGATGCATATTACAAGCCGCCTGTCGGGCACGTTTGCCACGGTGCAAATGGCCGCGAAGGATCTGCGGGATGAGTTCAACATCCGCGTTTTTGATTCGGGAGCGGGTTCCGCGGGATTGGGCTTCATGGCCCGCGAGGCGCGCCTGCTGGACCGGGCGGGGGCTTCCCTGGATAGAATCATTGAGCGGATGGAGGCTATTCGCAAGCGCTGGACAGTGCTTTTTACCATCGATAACCTGGAGTTTGCCTATCTCAACGGGCGGGTGGGAGCGATCCAAAACCTACTTTCTTCGGTGCTGAAGGTCAAGCCGATCATTGTGCTGAGAGACGGCCTGCTGGAGATGGCGGACAAGGTGCGCACCCGGCATCGGGCGATCGACCATATTTTGAATCAAGCTCGCGAGCGCCTGGGTGGAAAGCTGGCGGATGTGGCAGTGGTACACGCTGCCGATCCTGAGATGGCGAAGGCCATTGTGGAGAAGGTGCGGGGCATGCTCAATGTGCGCGAGTTGATTGTGACCGACCTGGCCATCCCGGTGGCGGCGAACCTGGGGCCAGGGACGATTGGGATCGTGGCTTATCCGGTAGAAGAGGAGAGTGAGCGATGAGCGTGACGAACGCCGAGGCCATTTATCAGTTGGAGCAACAGCTACAGAATTCCCTGCGGCGGGTACAGCCGGATCCGCAGTTTGTACAGCAGTTGCAATATCGGTTGGCGAACCCGGGGCCAACGTTGTCGGCTCCACGCACGGCGGGGGTGGGCTTGCTGCTGACGGCGTTGGGAATCGCGGGAGGGGTGCTGTTGTTGTGGTTGTTGGGACGGTTGAATAGAGAGTAGAAAAGAAAGTTCCGCCCGGTGCAAAGTGCCGGGCGGATCTTTTTATGCGGATGATTTACTGTTGGGCAAAAGTGAAGTCGAGGGTGAGGGTGACACCGTCCTTGACGATGAGCACCCCGGCGATGTTGGGCGGGGTGACGCCCCAATCAGCCATCATGATGAAGGTAGTGGCTTGCCCAATGAGCTTGCCATCCTGGTAGGTGGCGGTGACATCCCAGGTGACCGGCAGGGTGGCTTCGCGCACGGTCAGGTCGCCGGTCATTTGGAAGGTGAGGGGCTGGCCTTCCTGGGGTGCTTCGGGGAAGCCGGACAGGCTGGTGACGGTGAATTTAGCCAGGGGGAAGGTGGCTGATTCCAGCCAGCGCGTGCGGATGGCGTTGTCGCGGCGGGAGCTGTCGGTGGCCAGGGTGCTGATGTCGACGGTGAACTCGCCGAATTCAATCTGGGCGGGGTTGGCGGGATCGAAGCGCAGGGAGCCGGAAAGCTGATTGGTCACTCCGACGGCGGTCGCCAGGCGGTTGTTTTCGTTCAAGAAGGTTTCTTCAACCGAATATTGGGCGGATGACTCCTCGGGGATGAGGACCAGTTCGACCACACCGGTGGAGGTGACCGGCATTTGCGCTTCGGGTTGGGCGGTGGCGGTTGGTTCGGCGGGGAGGGCGGTGGCAGTGGGGGCCGGAGCCACGGTAGATGTGGGCAGGCTGGGGGCAGTGGGAGCCAGGGTGGGCGCAGTGGTGCAGGCACCGAGAGCAAGAATGAGAATAAAGGATAAAGATATGATTTGATTTCGCATCGTGGTCTCCTGTAAAATTTCGAGGGTATTACAATATAAGACAATATTTATCTGAATATAAAATTAATATCGGATTAGAAACTTCTTAATCCGGTTATTAGTTTGCAGAACCGTAAAGTAAATGTGGTTAGGATTGGTGTAATATTTGGATGTGACGATTGGTTTTTTTGCAAAAAGGAATATATGCGCGCTTATCCGTTGTTAATTTTGGCCTTTGTTTGCGGTCCTTTGATGATCATCGAAGGGGTGCTAATCCTTGTTTTGCGGCATCAAATAGTGCCGATGCCAAAGCGGATTTTGGATTGGATCGGGCTGTTGGTCCCAGGAAAACGCGGTATCACCCGAACGGCAGAGGAGCCGGAACCTATCCAGGGCCTGCGCACTTATGGGGTCGCGGCGCTGGTGTTCGGCGTGTTGATGGTCGCGGCGGCGGTGGCGAATGTGGTGTGGATGGCGAAGTAGAGAAGCGAATCGGGATACTTGCGTGGAAATAGAAAAAAGAAAACCCTAAGGGTCTCGGAAGACCATTAGAAGCTGTCTGAAAAGTCATGAGCGAGCAAGGCGGCGCAGCATGATCCGGGTCATAGCGATGTAGACAAAGGCTTCGCTTGAGG
>JAFGLU010000094.1 GCA_016927865.1 Anaerolineaceae bacterium | reverse complement strand
TCCACCAGCAAACGCCAGGCTGTGGGCCCGTCCATGTCGCCGTCGCCGGGATCGCCCGTGTTGGTGACTGTGAAGCTTACTTCACCGGTGGTCACACACTCACCGTCCACCACCACGCTGGATTTGTCCCAGGTGTCGGTGGGGGTGGCTGTGGGGGTGGCGGTTTTCGTAGGGGTAGGTGTCTTGGTAGCCGTAGCGGTCTGGGTGGGTGTTTTGGTCAGGGTCGGTGTCTTAGTTTTGGTTGCCGTGGGCGTCTGTGTAGGGCCGCCGCATTCTATTTCCGCTTGCGCGACAGTCTCTTTGGGATGGCCGATACTCTGATCGACCTCGAATTTGATCCATTGGCCAGAATAGGGACCAAAGGAGAAGGAAATGGATTGGCCGCCGTTGAGTTGCAAGCTACCGGACTCAACCAGGTCGCCGTCTAAGTAGACGCGCCATTGCACCGGTTCGCGCATATCGCCCGTACCTGCCGGGCTGATATTCTTAACAGTGAATTGCGCTTGCCCGCTGACCAGGCAAGCCCCAGACACTTCCAAGCTGGATTTGTCCCAAACCTCGGTAGGGGTGATTGTGGCGGTCTTGGTAGCAGTAGGCGTCTTCGTTGGTGTGGCTGTTGCTGTATTGGTTGCAGTGGGAGTATTGGTGGGTGTGGCCGTCGCCGTGTTGGTCGCTGTAGGGGTGTTGGTGGGTGTAGCCGATGGCGTATTCGTGGGAGTTGCCGTAGCCGTGTTGGTTGCTGTGGGGGTTTTGCTGGCTAGAGGTGTTGCCGTTGGCACCGGCGTAGAGGTCTTTTCGGGCGCCGAGCAGACCAGGTCGGCTTGTGACAGAGTCGTGCCGGGGTGACCGGGGCGCTGGTCTACTTCCATGCGGGCTTTTTGCCCGGTAAAGGGCCCAAATGTGAATCCTTGAGATGCGCCGCCGGCTAACTGCAGCGAGCCGGACTGATTCAAAACGCCGTCTACATACAGGCGCCAGCTGGTGGGACCGTCCATATCACCATCACCGGGGTCGCCAGTGTTGGTGACGGTAAAAGAGGCGTAGCCGTCGGAGGTGCAGCGGCCGGTCACTTCGACGCTGGATTTGTCCCAGCTCGTATCTACCTTGTCGCTGGATAGTGGCGGCGAGGTAGATAATACGATTTTGCTTTGCGTAGCAGTGGGCGTTACGGGGGTGCTGGTAGGCGGAAGGGGCGTTTCTGTTGCCGCCTCATCCGTTGGGGGAACATCTGTAGGCGACTCATCTGTTGGGACTTCTGCTGTTGGCGGCTCGGCAGTAGGTGGCTCAGCAGTGGGCGGCTCCGCTGTGGGTGGCTCCGCTGTGGGTGGTTCAGCCGTGGGAGGCTCTTCCGTGGGTTGCTCTGCGATTTCTTCGGTTGGTGTTTCTTCCAGGCCGCCCGATCCCTGCAACCCCTGTCCCGATAGGGCATCGCAGGCGCTCAGGAGCATTGAGAAAATGATCAGCAACGAAAGAATCCGGAAAAATGGGGTGTTCTTGGTGGTCATAGAGCCTCGGCTTTCAATAAAACGAGAAATTACTTGCGGTTAGATAACAATAGCCCGACGAAAAGAATAATTCCAACCAATAGGGCAGCGGGAGCGAATGCAGATAAGTTTTCCGCGGCGCCGGCCAATCCGGATGAGCCGCTCAACCCCTCTGTATGTTTTGTGCCCAAAAGACCAACGATGCCCGCAAGGATGAATGCGGCGGAGGCTCCGGCGGTTACCCAGCGGGGCCAGGTCCAGTTCCAGCGGGGCCGCATCGATTGTTTCCACTCGCTGGCCAGGCGCGAGCGGATGCGCCCTTCGGCGGCGGCATCAGGCCGGGCGGCTTGCGCAACCGATTTCAGGCGCCTGATGGTATTTTCTAATTCGGCTAAATCTGAGTCTGTCCAGGTGCTTTCCACCTCCACCTCCTCGTTGTTTAAGAGCCGGTCGGTGAGTTCTGCCAGGCGATCGTCCAATTGATTCTCTGCGTTGGGTTGGTCATTCATGCGCGGCCCCCCATTTCCTTACGCAGTGCTTCCATGGCGCGGCGGAAGAGGGATTTCACGGCTTCCAGGGATTGGCCATTCAGGCGGGCAATTTCATCGAAAGGATACTCTTCAATGAAACGCAGCAGAATGATCTCTTGATAATTTTCTGGCAGCCTGCGCATGGCGGCTTGCACGATAACCAGATCGTCCGGGTCTTTGGTTTGGGTTATCAATGAGCTGTCTTGCAAATGATTATTAATATCTTGTGTGGGTTGTTTGTTTTTTCGATAGCGGTAATAATCGGCAATCTTGCGGCTGGTGAGCGTCCAGACCCAAGTTTTGAATTTTGAACGCCCTTGAAACTGATTGAGAGATTTCATTACCGCTATAAAAACTTCCTGAGTCAGATCTTCTACATCTTCAGCCGGAACCTTCATCCTTACCCGACCATATACGCTGCGCACGTAGCGTTCATATAGCTGTGTAAACGCGTCCTGCTTTCCCATCTGGGCGGATTGGACCAATTCTTCGTCGCTTGGGTTGATTGGGTTCGGCATTTAATCTTCGATGGGCTTACTGTATTAGTCGAGGTATTGGTGTGAAAAGGGTCGAAAAAAGCTTGCTTTTCAAGTAATGACTGTATAATATAGCCAGTCTCTTTGGTCTGGCAATACGGTCTGGCCAGGCTATATTCTATCCTTTTTTCTGCAAATCCAACGCTTAAAATGGAATTATATACTACTATGAACGCAACTTCTACACTGTTACGAAACTGTATGTTTCTTGTAATTATTTGTTTGGTGGCTGCGGCTTGCGTGCCGATTACACCAACCCCCGTTGCGCCCATCGACACACAGATGCCCCCTACGGCTGTTCCGCCAACCCCCGTTCCGCCCACAGCCACCGCCGTGCCCCCCACCGCGGACCCTTACGGCATCAGCGCCGCCATCACCCTGGACCCGGCGATCACCGAAGACGCTGACTCGCTCAAAATCTGTTCGTTGCTGTATTCAGGTTTGGTAAACCTGGGGGTTGGCGGGCTGGAGCCTGCCCTGGCCGAATCATGGGTGATTTCGGACGACCAGCTGGACTACATTTTCAAACTTCGCAGTGATGCTGTCTTCAGCGACGGCACCCTCATCACTTCCGCCGAGGTGGTGGCAAACTTCAATCGCTGGCTCAATCCGCAAGACCCCCTGCGTGGCAACGGTGAATACGCGGCCTGGGAGCGCACCTTTGGCGGCTTTTTGGGCGAGAAAGATGCCGATGGCCGCGCCAAATCACTGGTGGATGGCGTTCAACAGGTGGATACACTCACCGTGTTGATCCACCTTACCCGCCCCGAGCCGGATTTACTCACCTATCTGGCCGACCCAGCCTTCGCCATCCTCAGCCCGGATGCGCTAGCGGCGAGCAAGTACGGCGGACAAGGCAGCATGCCCGTGTCCAGCGGCCCGTATACGGTGCATGCCTGGACGCAGGGAACGCTGCAACTCTGGCCCAACCCCACGTATTGGGGAACGAAACCCACTGAGAGCTTAACCTTCAACTTGTACTAAAACAACAGACCTGACAGGTTTTTAAAACCTGTCAGGTCTTAGATTGTTGGCTTGGCTACACCCTAAGGGTCTTCTTCGACCCTTAGGGTGTTTGGTTTAAGGTCTCCACACCGGCTCAACCGCTGCCTGACCATGAGGGGGAAGAACCAGAACAATCTCACCGTCCAGGTTCACTATATAGATCTGGTCTGTGCCGCTGCGGTTGGTTTGGAAAGCCAGGAACTGTCCGTCCGGCGACCAGGAAGATTCGCCGTCGTGGCCGGGTGAGTTGGTCAGGTTGCGCGGCTCGCCCCCGGCAGAATCAATCAGCACAATATCTTCCTGCCCGCCCTCGCCGCTGAGAAAGACCAACCGGCTGTCGTCTGGCGACCAGAGCGGGTAATCCTCCCTGGCGGCGCTGACCGTCAGTCGTGTTTGCTCGCTACCGTCGGAGCGCATCCGGTAGATCTCGGCGTTGCCGTCGCGCCAGGAGGTGAACGCCAGCCACTGTCCATCGTGCGACCAACTTGGGCTTGCGTCGGGAGAAGGGGCGTCCGTCAAGCGTTGGAGCGACCCTCCGTTGGCGTCCATGAGATAAATGTCTGCACTTCCGTCCCGGTTGGACACAAAAGCAACCCGGCTGCCATCCGGCGACCACACCGGGTGCGTGTCGCCCGCGGAATGATCCGTCAGGCGGGACAGGCTGCCCCCGGCAGAGGACACACGGTAAATTTCGTAGTTACCATCGCGGAAAGACTCGAAGGTGATCCACTGCCCGTCTGGCGACCACGAAGGCCACCAATCCTTGGATGGTGAATCCGTCAGGCGCAGCAGGCCGCTGCCGTCGGCGTTGACCACATACACGTCCCAGTCGCCGTTGAGGTTGGCGGCGAAGGCAATTCTGCCTCCGTCCGCCGACCAGACCGGGTTGTTCTTCTCCAGGCCGTCGGTTGTGAGGGCGTGGACGCTGCTGTTCGCGGCATCTATTAACGCGACCTCGCTGGTCCCTCCTTGCTGGATGATGCCGGCAATGCTCCCGCCAGGGAGGGCTGCGCTGCTATCCAGAGTTGGGGCGGTAGTGGGGGGCAGGGTGGCAGTGCCGCCTTCGGGGGGCAGGGCGGTGGCGGGCTGTTCAGAGGCAGTTGGGGTGCCCAGTTCCTCGGCCACCAGGGTTTCTTGCCCGCCTGCCGCGCCAGCCAGGGCGCCCCCGTCGAACGGATTGGACTGCCCGTCTGGAGCGGCGCAGCCTGCCAGCAGCACAGCGGCCAGCAGCGCGATGATTGGCAATAGCCTTTTAATAGCAAAAAACCATTTCATAATTCCTCAATCGGGCCAACCAAAAACAAATAAAATTATAACGAAAATATTACCAACCCAACTTACAATCCCTTTTCTGATTAGTCGTCTTGAGGCTCCAAAAAGGGTCGGGGTCAATCCTCGTCATCGGCTTCGCGCAAGGCCTTGAGCTTATCTTTCAGGCTGCGGTAGTAATCACTTTGGGTAATTTGGGCCACTTCCTGGCGGCGTTTGTTCTCGTCAATCTGGATGCGCAGTTGGGCCACCTCGCGTTGCAAGGTTTCCTCGCGCTCACGCACCTGGGCGGCCATGCGCACAAAGTCGGCGGCCAGGGCTGCCAACGATGTGTCGGCGTAAGCTCCGGCGGGCTGCACGTCCTGATACTTTCCCTCGCCAATGCGCTGCACCCAACCGCGCATTTCGCCGATGAAGTTGGTGGTGTAGCGGATACGGTCGGTGAGCGCGTTCATCAAGGCGGCATTGGCTTGCGGCTGAAGCCGCACCAGCCGGTCAAAAGAGGCGCTGTCCAGGGTGAGGATTACGGAGTCGCTTTCGGCGCGGGCGCTGGTTGAGCGTGGCAGCCGGTCGATGAGGGCCATCTCGCCGAACATATCCCCAGGTTGGAATACGCGAATGGCCTGCCCCACCTCTGGGTGCTCGCCAGGCATGTAAATAGCAAGCCGGCCTTCCTGCACCACAACCATCTCTGCGCCAGGATCCCCCAGCTTGAACAATACCTCTCCTGCCTGCAGCCTGCGCGTTTGTAGTGCAGCGCTCAACTCCTGCAAGGTTGCTTCGGGTAATTCTTTTAAAATCGCGTTTTTCTTGAACAGGTCGGTGAGATCCATCCATGACTCCTTATTCGGTGAAAATGGGGAACAGCAGGCGCACGCGCAGCAGGTCCTCAAAGGGTTGCCACTGCCACGCGTCCCAGGGGCCGGGGCGGCGGCGGGCCAGGGCCTTTTGGATGACGGCGCGAGGCTCTGTTTGCAGGGCGGGAGCCGATTTGGCCAGTGCGGCGAGGGCTTCTTCCAATCGGGCGACGGCGGCAGGCTTTTTCCCGGCCTGCCAGGCCAGTTCCGCCTGGCGGTAGCCGGCCAGAGCCAGACCGCAAGAGTTGTCTTTCCAGGCTCGTTCCGCCAGTTCGTATTGTTCGGCAGCCTCTGCAGGCTGCCCGCCCGCTGCCAACAGGTCGCCCAGGCGGATGCGCGTCAGGGCGGCGCTGCCTTCCTGGCCCAGGGATAAATACAAATCTACGGCTTCAGCATAATTGCCGCTCAGTTCGTTCAGCAAGGCCAGCGCGCGCCGCCCTGGGTTGGTTTCGGGGTCGGGCAACAGCGCTCGGGCTGCGGCGATGGCCTGGTCCGGGTCGCGTTGGGTGCGGGCATCCAGCCAGGCCTGAATGGTATGCACAGCCCAGCTTTCGGCTTCGAGGCGCTCTGCCCGCAGTTGAGCCAGCACCGTGTGAGCCTGGGCGGATTTACCCTGCCCAGGCAGCAGAATTATCAGGCGGGTGGCCAGCCGCAGGGCCAGCTTGAGCGGGGCGGGTTCAGGCAGGTTGGCGAGAGCTGCGGCAGCAGATTCGTAAGCGGCGGTTCCGACAGCCAGGTTCTCGCGCCGCACGGCGGCGTCGCCGAGGTGAATGTGGTAGGCCGCTTTCAGCAGGCGCATCTCAGCGTGACTTGTTTCAGGCAAGCAGCGTTCCAATAGGGCCAGCCCTTGCGAATACAGCGCTTCGGCGCGGGAGCGCTCGCCCTGCCTGTTGAGCAGCCCGGCGGCCTCGCCCAACTGCTGGGCGGCGGGGAGCCACTGCTCAGAGCGTTCGTAGTGCTGCGCCAGGGTCTCTGCCTCATGAATGGGATTGGCGGTCTGGCCTTCATCCAGGAAGGCAGCGATCTTATTGCGCAGCTCGCGCCTCCGCCCGGGGCGGTTGGCCAGGTAGGCCGCCAGGCGGGCGTGCAGTTCACGCCGCTGCTCAAAGGGCAGGCTGGTATACAGCACGTCATGCACCAGCAATTGGGCAAAGGTGTAGCGCGGGTCCACCCCTGCCTCAGTCAACTGCACCATGCGGGCCTGTGTCAGCCCACGCAAATGCGTGCTGAGGGTGACCGGGTCGATGCTTTCGGGCAGGAGAGCTTCCACCTCACTGCGGCGGAACTCGGGGCCGATGACCGAAGCAATGCGTGCCACCTGGCGCTGGCCTTCGGGCAGGCTTTCCACGCTGCTCAGCACCAGGGATTGGAGAATGTTGGAGGACTGTAAGACGGTTTTTAGCTCGTCTACGCTGATCTTGTAGGTGCGTTGAATCCAGCGGCTGATCTGCTCGACAAAAAGGGGATTGCCGCCGCTCTGCTCGTGGATGATCTCGCCCAGCCCGCCGACCAGGATGGCTGCAACGGCGTTCGTAGTGTCGGTGGCATTGAATGGCCTGAGGGTGATCGTTTCGGGCGGTTCGGGCTGGTCGTCCTGCGGACGGCAGGCCGTTAGGAACAGCAGGGGCTGGTCAGAAAGCTCCTCGCTCAGGGCCAGGAGATGCTTGCGAGAGGAGGAATCCATCCAATGGGCATCCTCGAAGAACACTACGGTGGGTGTGGCGGCAACCACAGCGCCAAGCAAAGCAGCCAGGGCGCGGCGGCGGCGGCGGATTTCACGCTCCGAAAGGCTGCGCCCTTCTTCAAACAATCCACTTTCCACCTCACCCAGTTGGTTGAAAAGCTCCAGGCTGCTGGCCCGGCGGCTGGCTTTTTTCTGCTTGACCAGGTCGAAGAGGCTTTCCTCGCCGCTTTCAGCAGGGGTGGCGCTTTCTAGGCCGGCGGGCAGTTCGGCCAGGCGCAAGTCTAACAGGTCGATCAGCACGGTGGTGGCATCGGCGCGGAGATGGTATTGGGCGGCGATGCGCTCCAGTTTGTCTTTCTGGATGAGCGGGTGGTCGATGGAAGTAATTCCAGCCAGCGAGCGCACCAACCCGCTCCAGCAAGCGTCCACGCTTTCAGCCTGATAAGAGCGGCACTGGTAAGCCAGTACCTGCCGGCCCTGCGCCAGCGCTTCGGCGAGGAGCGCGTCGGCGAGGTGCGACTTGCCCATGCCGGCGGGGCCGCGCAGCGCCAGCAGCCCGCCCTGCCCTTGCATGGCGCGCTCCAGCATCTGGCGAGCGTGGTTCAACTCGGCCTGGCGGCCAATCAAGGGGCCGCGGGCAGTGATGCGCGCCAGCAGGGTGTCGTCGCGGGGGCCGTCCACCTGCCAGATGTTCACCGGCTTGCTCTTGCCCTTCAGGCGCACGGCAGGCAGCGGGCGGGTCACAAAGTATTCGCCGCAGCTATCCAGCACCCGTTCGCTGACCAGCACTTGGCCCATGCGTGCGGCGCTCATCAGGCGAGCAGCCAGGTTGACCTCGTCGCCCATGACGGTGTATTCGCGGCGGGTGGAGGAACCAGCCTGCCCGGCAAAAGTTTCTCCGAGGGTGATGCCGATGCGGTGCTCGATAAGCGCGGGAGGGCTGCCAGGGGGGAGATGGCGGGCCAGCTTTTGCGCCATGCGTTGGTTGAGCAATTGCAATTCGGCGTTCATGGCCAGGGCCGCGCTGACCGCCCGCTGAGGGTCGTCTTCGTGGGCCACGGGCGCGCCGAAGAGGGCCAGCAGCTTGGTGCCCTTGCTGTAGGGGTCAATGCGGCTGACAATGCCGCCGAAGCGGGTGATGACACTGTTGATGTCGGTGAAGTAAGCGCTGAGCAGGCCGGTGACGCGCGACGCCCCCGCCTCGCTCCAGGCTTCCAGCAGCGCTTCGGGGCCGGTGAAATTACAGAACATGACCGTGGTGGGACGGTATTCGCTGGGAGCCTGGCGCCGTTCGGCGTGGGCCACAATGCGGTCCACCAGTTCGGCGGCCAGATAGGGGGTGAGGGCCTGGATCTGGCGCAAAGCAACGTCGATCTGCACGGCGATGGCTTGCGGGCTGGCGCTCCAAGGCATGGCCCCGCGCGCGCGGCGTTTTTCCGGCCGAATTTCAAAGCTGTCCAGGTCTGCACTAGGACCTTCTTTGAGTAGGAAAAAGCCTGACTTGAGCTGGGTTAATTCGTAGGCGGAACGCAGCAGCTCGGCCGCTTCTGGGTTAACCACGATCTGCCCGGCGGCAGTGGTACTTCCCTCGGCTTGCATAGTGTGGGTCACCGCCTGCCCGAGCAGGGCATATTCCATACGCTTCGGCGAGCCGATGCTGGCAGCCAGGAAGTTACCTGCGGCCAGGCCGACTTTCATGCTGAGCGAGACTGGCCCCAGAGGAGTGGGGATGTTGGAGAACTCTCCGATAGCGCGCAACATGCGCTGCCCGCAGCGAGCCGCCCAAAGGGTGTGAGCGCCGTCTTCTTGCTCGGGGAAGTACACCAGGGTGGCGTCGCCTGCAAACTTGAGCAGCGTGCCGCCCGACCAGGATAGGATTTCGATCATGGCAGAGAAGTAGCGGTTGATCAACCCGGTTAGACGCTCGGCGCCTTCGGAACCCAACCCGGCCAGCCGTTCGGACAGAGCGGTGAATCCGCTCACATCCGTAAACATCAAGCAGCCCTTGAGCATCTTGCCGCTCACCAGGCCGGGCACAGGGCGATTCATCTTTTCTTGCACCAGGTCGCCGGGCAGATAAGTGGAAAGGGTGAACAGCAGCGAGCGCAGCCGCTCCAGGGCGTTGAGCAGCACCCCGCTGCGGGGCGTGCCGCCGGTCAGCTTGCGCCACAGGTCAGGGGAGAGGTAGTCTTGTAATTCGGGAGGCAGGCGCAGCGGCGCGGAATCAGCGTCCTCGGCGGAAGGTTGCGTGCCGGGCAGGGGCGCAACCGGCGGGCTGGACCGAAGCTCGGGCCTGGCAGCGCTCTGCGGTTCGACGGAGTCGTAGAGTTTGGAGATGTCGGGCAAGCTGCGCCGGGCACGGCCTTGCAGGCGCGGGGCGGGTGTTTCGGGAGAGGCGGGTTTCTCGCTGGGGGCTTCGATAGAGATTTCGGCAGGAGCTGGCTTAGGCTCCTCCGGCGTATCGTAAAGTGTGGACAGGTCAGGCAGGCTGCGCCGGGTACGTCCCCGCGTGGACGGTGCGGGCGTTTCCTCGGAGGTTTCGCCCTTCACAGGCTCGGAGGAAGCGGGCTGCGCCTCTTCCGGTGTGTCGTATAGTGTAGACAGGTCGGGCAGGCTGCGCCGGGCGCGGCGCGGCGGCTGGTCATTCATAATAAAGCGTTCTCCGGGGATGCCTGAGAGAAATATAGCAGTGTTCCCGGTAGAATACAAGCCCGGGATGGTTCTTTCCTTGTAGCGGCGGGTCTTTAAGTCGGGCCGGGCGAGGACGTTTGGAAAGTTTCCTGGCGGGCAAGGGTTGTTTGCTCCCCGGCAGACCCGCCGGGGGCGAAAAAAAGTCCGCAGATGGAACCTTCCATCTGCGGACTAAAATCTCAAAGAGTTTGCGCTTGCGCGGAATTATCCCCGCGCGGCGGCGCGCTGGAAGCGCTGCTGCGGGCGGCGCTGGGGTTGGTTCTGCGGCGCGCGGTTCTGACGCATAGGTTGTGCGGGCGCGGGAGCCGTCGGGAGGGCGCTGACCTCGAACCCTTCCATGTGCCGCCGTTCCATCGGTGCGTTGAGCAGGCGCTCGATGGTGCGCACCATGGCCATGTCTTCGTAGGTCACCAGGCTGAGGGCTGTACCCAGGCGCTCCATGCGTCCGGTGCGTCCGGTGCGGTGGGTGTAGGCTTCGGCGGTGTCGGGCATGTCAAAGTTGATCACATGCGTGATCTGGGACACGTCGATGCCGCGGGCGGCGATGTCGGTGGCCACCATGATCTTGGCACGCCCGGAGCGGAACTGATCCATGGCCTCTTGGCGGCGGTTCTGCGAGAGGTTGCCCTGCAGCGAGGTAGCCGACAAGCCGCTCTTGATTAGTTGCTCGGCCAAACGCTTGGCGCGGTGCTTGGTGCGGGTGAAGATCAGCACCTGTCCGTTCCCCGTTTCGCGCAGCAGCTCGAGGAGCATATCGGACTTGCGGGTCTGGTCGATGGGGTACATGGCGTGGCTGACCGTTTCGATGGGGCGGGACATGCCCACTTCCACGTTGACGGGTTTGGTGAGGAAATCATTGGCCAGGCCGCGGATTTCGGCGGGCATGGTGGCCGAGAACAGCAGGGTTTGGCGGTTGGCAGGCACCGCCGCCATGATGCGGCGAATGTCGGGTAGGAAGCCCATGTCAAACATGTGGTCGGCTTCATCCAGCACCACCACCTCGATGCCGGAAAGGTTGACGAAGCGCTGGTTGTAAAGGTCCAGCAGACGGCCGGGGCAGGCCACGGCGATTTCGGCGCCGTTGCGCAGACCGCGGATTTGCGGCTGGGTGCTGACGCCACCGTAGAGGGTCAGGCTGCGCAGGCCGGTCTTGCGGCCCAGTTGGCTGATGGCCACGTGGGTCTGTTCAGCCAGTTCGCGGGTGGGAGCAACGATGAGGGCGCGCAGTTTTCCACGCGGGCCCTTCATCAGGCGTTCGAGAATGGGCAGCACGAAGGCCGCCGTTTTGCCGGTGCCGGTCTGGGCCAGGCCCAAAACGTCACGCCCTTCCAAAATGGCAGGGATGGTTTGGGATTGAATGGGGGTCGGAATGGAATAACCGGCAGATACGATACCCGCGTGGATTTGCGGGTGCAATTGAAATTGGTCGAAAGTCACAAGTAGTCCTTAGGCGCAAAAAATGAGCCAGGGACAACCCCAGCTCACTCACATAGGCAATGGATGAAATTTTAGATCCGAATACACCAAGTAAGTAACGGCAGTATACCACATAAATCTAGATTTTTCCGATATAAGTTAAGAGGGTGCTAATCAGCCCCTGCTTTGGTGCCTCGCGTATAGAGGAAAAGATTCGAATTTGAGAGATGTGTGGGCGCTTCGCACCCACACATCTCTCAAATTCGATATTCTATTTCTGGTACATCGCCCGCTCACCGTGGCGGGCGTTTTGCGGCAGCGGTTCCTGCCCGGCGGCCATGCGCTTATAGGCGGACTGGTGCCGGCGGATGTACTCGGCAGCCGTTTCAAAGCCAAATTCTTCCTGCAGCCGGGCCACGGTCAGGGTTGGGTCGAGCGGCTCGACCAAGAAATGCCCGGCGTCGCTGTGGTCGCGGACGAGCACCCGCCCGGGGTACGCCTGCAGGATGCGGTCGGGAATGCTGTAGTTGAAGTCGGAGTGGCACACGGCGTAATCGAGGTTGATGTCGCGGCACAACAGGTTGACCAACCCACCGCTTTCTTCCAGGATGGTTCCGCAAGGGTCGATCATGCGCGAGCGAGTGTGGGCCGAGGCAGAGATAACGTAGTAGTGATGCTGCCAGGCGTAGGCTTGCAGGGGGAACCCGCCGTTGTAGGCCGATGGCCAAAAGACCATACGCGCCTCCTGGTGAGCCAAATCGGCCCAACCCTGCGGGAACTGGATGTCGAAGCAAATTTGGATGCCGATACGCCCAAAATCCAGGTCGAACACCGGCGAGGATGCTCCTGGAGTGGTGCCTGCCTCGAATACCGCGTAATCGGGGGAAGAGGTGACCGGGTGATTCTTGTCGTACATACCCAGGATTTCCCCCTGCCGGTCCAGAATCGCCGCCGAGTTGAAGCATTGCTCGCCGCGCCGGGTGAACAGCGGGCAGATGATATAGGCGTGGTGGCGGCGGGCCCGCTCGGCGGCAGCGCTGAGGGTGGGCCCGTCCAGCGCTTCGGCCACCTCGAAAACCGATTTGCGCGCCACCCCGGCGGTGCTAAAGGTCTCCGGCAAACACACCAGATCCGGCGATTGGCGCAGAGCCAGGTCCAGCAAAGCAAAGATGTGTTTGCGGTTCTCCTTAGGGGTAGAAAAGTACGTCTGCGCCTGGCAGAGGGTGGCAATTCGCGCGCGAGTGTTCATTACAACTCCTCTATGGTCAATGAAAATTCCTTCAAATCCTGAGTTTTTCCTTTATCACGCCCTTCGGTCGCCTAAGAAAAAAGGCGTCAGGGAGTTTTGTCGCACTTCGTGCGACAAAACTCCCTATTTCTTTTTTGGGCGGGCGAAGCCCGCCATTCACACCAGACTATGGTCTGGTGCAGTGCTACCTGCCATTGTATACCAGATCTTTACCTGTTCGGTGGCTTACCCTCATACAATGGAGACGAAATCAGGACTGGGAACAGCCCACCCAAATTTTAATGATTGGAGAATTTTAATGAGAAAAGCATTTGCGATGCTTCTAATGGTTGTGATGTTATTAACCGCTTGCACCGCCACCCCGCTGGAATCGGCGCAGGTAGAAAGCGCAGCAGTGGTGGAACTGGCCAGTGCAAGCAGCGCCACCGTGTTGTTAGAAAGCTCGCAGTCGGCAGAGGAAGCGCTGGCCGAAAACACCTCGCCCCACGGCGCCGAAACCGATGAAACCTACGATCTGTCAGAGGCAGTGGCCATCACTTTGAACGGCGACTCGATCTCTTCCGATGGTTCCGGCGTGGTCGTGGACGGCAGCACCGCCACCATCACCTCAGCGGGCACGTACAGCTTGAGCGGTTCCCTCACGGATGGTCAAATCATTGTAAACACTAAAGCTGAAGCGCTGGTGCGACTGGTTCTGAACGGCGCCGATTTGCGCAGCACGACCAGCAGCCCGCTATATCTTGAGAAAGCCGAAGAGGTGATCATTATCCTTGCGGATGGCACCGAGAACTTTATCGCCGACGGTGCAGACTATACCTTTGCCAACGCGGAAGAAAACGAGCCCAACGCCGCCTTGTTTAGCAAGGCCGATTTGACCATTGCCGGAAACGGATCCTTGACCGTGGCCGGGAATTATAACGACGGGATTGCCAGTAAGGACGGTTTGCTCATTGCCGGCGGCACGATCACCGTGAGCGCGGTGGATGACGGTATCCGCGGCAAGGATTACCTGGTGGTGGAAGGCGGCAGCCTGAGCGTGGAAGCGCAGGGCGACGGCCTGAAAGCCGATAACGCCGAGGACGCCACGAAAGGATATATCGACATTTCCGGCGGGGCAATCACCGTCAACGCGGGCGGAAACGCCCTCCAGGCAGAGACGGATGTGATCGTCACCGGCGGGATTTTGTCTTTGACGGCTGGCGGTGGCAGCGGCAGTTATGCCGACGCCGACACCTCGATGAAAGGCATCGGCGTTGGAGCTAATATCAATATTGACGGCGGGGCCTTTACTATCAACGCGGCGGATGACGCGCTCAATGCAAACGGCAACATTGTGATTAATGGCGGGACCTTTGCCCTGGCGACCGGCGACGACGGCATGCACGCCAACACCAGCCTGGAAATCAACGGCGGCTCCATCGAAATCAGCGAGTCCTACGAAGGCCTGGAAAGCGCTTTGATCACCCTCAACGCCGGAGATATCTGGGTCAACGCCAACGACGACGGAATCAACGTGGCCGGTGGCGTGGACGGCTCCGGCATGGGCATGCGTCCCGGCGGTGGGCAGCCCGGGCAGGATATGTTCGGGGCGGCATCCGCGAACGGCTACTACCTCTACATTCACGGCGGCACCATCCTGGTGGACGCGGGCGGCGACGGACTGGACGTCAACGGGGCCATCGAGATGACCGGCGGTGTGGTGCTGGTGAACGGGCCCACCAATGACGGCAACGGCGCCCTGGATTACGATGCCGGGTTCAACCTGACGGGCGGGTTCTTTGCCGCCGCGGGCAGCGCGGGCATGGCCCAGGCGCCGGGGACAAATTCCAGTCAAAATTCGGTCGCCATCTTCTTCAATGGCACGCAGCCGGGCAGTACGCTGGTGAGTATTCAAAATAGCGCCGGCGAAGACCTCCTCACCTTCGTCCCCACCAAGCAGTTTCAGTCGCTGGTCTTCTCTTCGCCCGACCTCGCCAGCGGGCAGACATACACCATTCTTCTGGATGGCAGCGAATATGCCAGCTTCACGGCGGACAGCGTCGTGACCACACTTGGAACGGGCGGCATGGGCGGCGGGATGCGTGGCGGCCCCGGCGGCGGTTCGCGCAGACCCTGATCATGGAGAAACAAAATGAGTTACACCCCCTGGCCCAACACCCTTCCTCAAGAACCTGCCCCGGTTCAGCTCGGGACTGCCCCTCAGAGCCTGCCCATAGGGCGACAAAGCCTGCCGGCGGGGTTGGCGGCGCTGGTTCAAAAGTTCGCTCCAATCACGTTGAAAGAGATGGACGCTGTGGCGCTGCTCAATCGCACCGACACCAAATTCGTGCTCACCAACCGGCATCTGCTGGCAGCGCTGGCAGCGGTTCGGCAGGATTACCGCGTTTTACAGGTCAACGGCCAACGCTTGAACCACTACCGCACGCTGTACTTTGACACCCCCGATTTCGAACTGTATCGCTTGCACGTCAACGGGCGCGCTGACCGTTATAAGGTGCGCACCCGCGAATACACCGACTCGAGCGAGGCCTTCCTGGAAGTGAAGCACAAAACCTGCAAAGGCCGCACCATCAAACAGCGCATCTTCACCCCCGAGCCAGTCTTTGAGATGACCCTGGACGCCGAATCCTGGTTGAGCGGGGTCTTCCCCTACGACAGCCGGGTATTGGAACCCAAGCTTTGGAACACTTTCACGCGCATCACGCTGGTCAACCGGCAGATGTGCGAACGGGTGACGCTGGATGTGGGCGTGAATTTCTACCAGGGCAGCCAGACGGCTTGCCTGGACGGGCTGGTGATTGCCGAGGTAAAGAAGGCTGCGGCGGCTTGCAACTCGCCGTTCCTGGCGGAAATGCATGCCCAGCGCATCCACCCGCGCGGTTTCAGCAAGTACGCGATGGGCGTTTCTTTGCTATATGACAACGTCAAGAAAAACGCTTTGAAACCCAAGTTAATGTGGATTGAAAAACTAACCCGAGGTGAGTGACATGAGTGATTTATTGGCCTTCTTATTGAGTTTTGGCTTTAATTTGCTGGTGGCGCTGGTGCTGGTGCGTTTCATTTACTACCCTTCCACGCACGACAAGCGCTACGTGTTTACCTTTTTGGCCTTCAACACGGTCATCTACTTTGTGTTGAGTTTTATGACCAGTGTGTCCATCGGCGTGGGGGTGGGCTTTGGCTTGTTTGCGATCTTTTCCATCCTTCGCTACCGCACCGATCCTATCCCGGTGCGCGAAATGACTTATTTGTTTATCATTGCCGCCTTGCCGGTGATGAACTCCGCAGCGGGCACGGACTCCGTCTGGCCCCAGTTGATTGCCGCCAACGCCGCCATCCTGCTCATCATGTGGGTTTTGGAGAAGGAGTGGGGCTTCCAATACGAGGCCTCGAAGCGCGTGATCTATGAAAAGATCGAGTTGATCCAGCCGGAGCGTCGCGCCGAAATGATGGCCGACCTGGAGCAGCGCACCGGACTCAAGATCAAGCGGGTGGAGATTGGCAAGGTGGACTTCCTGCATGATACCGCCGACCTGCGGATACATTATCATAACGGGGCCGGCGAGCACTGGTCCAGCGGCGAGGACAACGACCTGGTGGTGATGAGCCGCGAGGCCCGCGACCGCCTGGAGAGTTAATGAAAAAATCGTTAGTTGTTTTCACCTCTCCCCTCGGGAGAGGTCGCGCCAGGCTTTGATGGCGCGGGTGAGGGAGAAACGGATTTTCCCCACACCAAAATTGCCCTCACCCTGGCCCTTTGCTAAAGCATGTTTCACGATTGCGGTGAAAGGGGACAGCGATGCTGATAGGTAGGAATAGCACGAAATGGAACAAAAATTACAGGTCGGGATTGGCTATAATATCGGTATGACTCGAAAAATATTGGTCGTAGACGACACGCGCAACGTGCAGGTCATGCTCAGCGACTTCCTCGGCGGGCAGGACTACGAAGTGCTGACTGCTTCCGACGGGCGTGAAGCATTGGATGTGACCCGCGCGGCCAATCCCGACCTGATTTTGCTCGACATCATGATGCCCACTATGGACGGCTACCAGTTCATCAGCCGCCTGCGGCAAGAGTCGAGCATCCCGGTGATCATGATCACCGCCAAGCAGGCCGAAGCTGATATCATTCGCGGCTTTGACCTGGGCGCCGATGACTACATCACCAAGCCCTTCCGATTGCGTGAACTTCTGGTGCGCATGCGGGCTGTGCTGCGCCGGGCCGCGCCGAAGGAGGAAAGCGAGCCGTCCTTGACCGTCGGCGACATTACCCTGGACCGCGGCAAGCACGAACTGCGCAAGGGCGGCCAGCCCATCGAACTGACCCCGCTGGAGTTCCAACTGCTGGAAATGTTGATGCATTCGGCGGGAAAGGTGGTGCGGCGGGCGGGCCTGTGCATGCGCCTGATGGAAAACGGTTACAGTGGCTCCGAATCGACTTTGAAAATTCACATCCGCAACCTGCGAATGAAGCTGGGCGATGACCTGAACCAGCCAAAGTATATTGAAACCGTGTTTGGTATCGGCTACCGCTTTATGGAGGCGGAATGAAGTTCACCCTCCAGCGCAAACTGATCCTCTCGTATCTCGCTGTGGCCCTCATCACCGTGCTGGTGGTCTCGGCTTTGATTCGCCTGACCTCAGGGCAGTCGCTGATGAACCTGGTGGCCGAGCAGCAGACCGCGCGGCTGAAAGAGTCGATTCAAGAATACTACGCCGCCACGGGCACGATGGACGGTTTTTTTGAGTACTACATCCTCACCAGCCAATTCCGCCCCGAGCCAGCCCAAAGCGGCTTTCCCAGCAATCTCCCCGATTACCGCGATTTTCGGGGCATTGACGGGTTGGTAGACGCCGAGTTCCACATTTTGATACCCGGCCCCGGCAGGGATATTGGGCAAGTTTTGCCGAAGGAACAGCTCAAAGACGCCGAGGCAGTGAAAGTGGACGGCGAAACGGTGGCCTGGATTTTGCCGGACAAGAAAATGCAGTTCCAACTCAACGCCGAGGAGCAGCTTTTCCTGCGGCGCACCAATTTGGCCATTGGCCTGGCAGCCTTGGCTGGCGTGCTGGCGGCGGTGGTGATGGGCTTTGTGCTTTCGCGGGGTCTCTCGCGCCCCATCCAGCGCCTGACGGCAGCCTCGCAGGCCCTGGCGCGTGGCGAACTGGAGCAGCAGCTCCCGGTAACCTCCAAAGACGAACTGGGCCAACTCACCGCCACCTTCAATCAAATGAGCGCCGATTTGGTGGAATCCGATCAGCAGCGCAAGCGCATGACCGCCGACATCACCCATGATTTGAGCACCCCCTTGCAGATCCTTTCGGGCTACATGGAGATGCTCGAAGACGGTGAGGTGGGCCTGACCCCCCAGCGCATCGAGATCATCAAAACCGAAATCGAGCACCTGCGCCGGCTGGTCAGCGACTTATCGACTCTCTCACAGGTTGAGTCAGGCGGGTTGGACATTCAAATGCAGCCCGTGCAGCCTTCTGCTCTGCTTGAGCGCATCTTCCAGATCTACGAGCCCATTGCCGCCCGCCAGGGAGTGAGATTGACTTTGGACGCCCCCGAAAGCGTTCCGCAGGTGTCAATTGATGAAGGCCGCATGGTGCAGGTGTTGAAAAACCTGGTAGAAAACGCCTTGCGCTACACGCCCCAGGGCGGCGAAATCCGGCTGAGCGCGGCGCAGCAAGGTGACCAGGTGCAGCTTGCGGTCAGCGACAACGGCGCGGGCATCGACTCCGAGGATCTGCCTTACGTCTTCGACCGTTTCTTCCGCGCCGACAAAGCCCGCGGGGTCAAGGGGCATTTGGGCCTGGGGTTGGCCATATGCAAAGCGCTAGTCACCGCCCAGGGTGGTACGATTGCGGCAGAATCGCCGGGCAAAGGCCAGGGGGCCAGAATGGTAATTGGGTTAAGAAAGCTATAAACTGTTAGCCAGCAGTAGAGGCTATCAGCCGTCGGCTGTCGGCTATCAGCCACAAACGGGCCTCTTCGTAGTGCGGGAATCCTTTCCCGCGTCTTTTCATTGTTGAAGACGCAGGGTAAGCAATCCGGCCTAGAAGATGCGTTGACACACCCGGAGGGGTTTCTGTGAGCTGAGGCGGGATTTCAATCCTGCCGGATGGGCATCTCAAAGGGCGCGGCGAACAGGTGATGGTAGACTGGCGCGCCGAATTTTGCCACGCCCCTACAAGAGCGAAGTGCAGGGATGCCACACGTTGGGCTTAAAGCTAAAAGCTGACGCCGCTTCGGCGCACCCGGAGGGTTGCCGCTAATAGCTGTCAGCTTTCTTCTGTGCCCCTGAGAGAACTCGAACACTGCCCGCGAAAGGGGGTCTCTAGCCTTAAAGCCCTTTGTGATCAGGGGTGTTGACTTTCACTGGAAGGTTTGGCGCATTATAACGAGAAAAAACCGCTCAAGCCGACCCACAAGACTCCGGTTTTAAAGCTAAAAGCTGACGGCTAACAGCTATCAGCTTTCTTCTGTGCCCCTGAGAGAACTCGAATCTCTAGCCTTTTGCTCCGCAAGCAAACGCTCTATCCAATTGAGCTACAAGGGCGGGCAGTCACCAAATATACCGCTTAACCGGTCTCTCGTCAAGGTGGATTCGAGAAACGATCCGCGAATGGGAAATAGAATTTTGAAATCTTCTGACCATTCTTCCCTTTTCATTCGCGTGAATTCGCGCCATTCGCGGACGGGGTTTTTACTCTTCCATCCCTTTGCGCAACCCTGCCACAAACTCCCCCGCCGCCTCCACCGGGTCCGCGGCTTTACCGATGGCATCCACCAGCGCCGAGCCGACGATGACCCCATCGGCCAACTGCCCCACCTGGCGGGCATGCTCCGGCGTGGCGATTCCAAAACCCACCGCCAGCGGCAGGCTAGGCGCTGCCTCGCGCACCCGCTCGACAAAGGCAGGTAGTTCGGGCGGCAGGCTGGAGCGCGCTCCGGTCACCCCCGTCAGCGAGACCAGGTATAGGAACCCGCTGGTCTGTGCAACCACCGTGGCAATGCGCTCGGCGGGTGAAGCGGGCGAGAGCAGGTAGATCAACGCCAGCCCGTGCTCCCGGCAGGCCGCGACCAGTTCCCCGGCTTCCTCGGGGGGCAGGTCGGGGATGATCAACCCGTCGGCCCCGGCAGCCTGGGCATCCCGGCAGAAGCGCTGCAGGCCGTAAGCCAGCAGTGGGTTGATGTAACCCATCAGCATCAGCGGCTGCGTCACGCCCCGTGCGCGCAATTGCGCCGTAATCTCCAAACACCCCGCCACCGTCATGCCCTGCTCCAGCGCCACCTGCGTGGAGCGTTGGATGGTGGGCCCGTCGGCCAGCGGATCGGAGAAGGGCACGCCCAACTCGATCAGGTCGGCCCCTGCGCGGGCCACCGCCTCCAGCACGTCTAGGGTGGCGGCACGGCTGGGGTAGCCGATGGTGCAATAGGGCATTAACGCGGCGCGTTGTTCAGCGCGCGCGGCTTCAAAGGCAGATTGAATGTGTTCGATGCCGTTCATGCTTGCTCCTTGAGGGCTTTGAGAACGCTGTCCAGATCTTTATCGCCCCGCCCAGACAGGTTGACCAGCAAAATCTTGTCCCGCCCCAGCAGCGGGGCCAGCCGCGCCGCCTCGGCCACCGCATGCGAGGATTCCAGCGCCGGCAGGATTCCCTCGCAGCGAGCCAGCAGTTGGAAGGCTGCCAGCGCCTGGCGGTCGTCGGCGGTAGTATAGACGGCCCGCTCCGTGTCGTGCAGCAGGGCGTGTTCCGGCCCCACCGCGGCGTAATCCAGCCCGGCGGAAATGGAATGGGTGTCGGCCACCTGCCCGTCCTCGGTTTGCAGCACATAGGTGTACGCGCCGTGCAAAACGCCTGGCCGGCCCAGCTTGGGATCGCTAAAGCGCGCCGCGTGCCGCCCGGTATGCAGGCCGTCGCCGCCCGCCTCCACGCCCACCAGGGCCACGCCTTCATCGTCGCGGAAGGCGTCGAACAGGCCGATGGCATTGGACCCGCCCCCCACGCAGGCGATACATTCATCCGGCAGCCGCCCAACCTGGGTCAGCATTTGCTCGCGCGCCTCGCGCCCGATCACGGCCTGGAAGTCGCGCACCATGGTCGGGTAGGGATGCGGCCCGAGGGCCGAGCCGAGCAGGTAGTAGGTGTCGCGCACGTTGGTGACCCAGTCGCGGATGGCCTCATTGACCGCATCCTTGAGGGTGCGGCTGCCCGATTCCACCGGGCGCACCTCGGCCCCCAGCAGCATCATGCGCTGCACGTTGGGCTGCTGGCGCGCAATATCGACCGAGCCCATGTAGACGATGCACTCCATGCCCAGCAGCGCCGCCACCGTGGCGCTGGCCACGCCGTGCTGTCCGGCCCCGGTCTCGGCGATGATGCGGCGCTTGCCCATGCGCTGCGCCAGCAAAGCCTGCCCCAGGGCGTTGTTGATCTTGTGCGCCCCGGTGTGAGCCAGATCCTCGCGCTTGAGGTAGATCTGCGCGCCGCCCAGTTCGGCGGTCAGTCGCCCGGCAAAAGTCAGCGGAGTGGGCCGCCCAACGTAAGTCGCCAGAAGGTGGTCCAACTCGCGCTGGAAAGCCGGATCGGCCCGCGCCTCCAGATAAGCGCGCTCCAGCTCCGTCACCGCCGGGATCAACACCTCGGGCACGAACTGCCCGCCATACGGGCCAAACTTATGTGGAAGAGTAGATGTAGTCATAACTGATTCCTCTGTCCCTTCTGTCCCTCCCCCTTTCAGGGGGAGGTTAGGTGAGGGTAGAAACTCGATAAACCGGTCATAATAATAATTACCCTGACCCTTCCCTCTGTCCCTCTCCCTCGCCGCTTCGGTGCCCTGTCGAGGAAAAGGGAGGGGCCGCTGCTTCAGCGCTCTGTCGAGAGTAGGTGAGGGTAGATACTGGATGCGCCTGGCACAATTGCTTTTCACCCTCACCCCACCCTCTCCCTCTTAGGGAGAGGGGAAGAAGCCGCCTGCACAAACGCCCGCACCAGCGCCACATCTTTGCGCCCCGGTGCCGACTCGACCCCCGAGGCCACGTCCACGCCCCACGGGCGCACCTGCGCCACCGCCGCCGCCACGTTCCCCGGCTTCAGCCCGCCCGCCAGCAGGATCGGCGCCCGTTGCGCCAGGCCTGCCGCCAGGCTCCAATCCGCGGTGTGCCCCGTCCCGCCAAATTGGCCTGGCCGGTAAGCATCGATCAACCAGGCCGGGGCCTCGATGCGGGCCCGGTAGGCGGCCAATTCGGCCTCCAGCGCAGTGGCATTCGCAGGGCGTAGCGCCTTGAAGGCTTGTTCGCCGAGCATGGCCAGGTGCTCAGGCGGCTCGTGCCCGCACAATTGCGCCAGGTGCAGCCTGCATCCGTCGAGAATGGCAGTGACCTCTTGAATAGGCGCGTTCACAAACACCCCCACCAGCTTGACCCCGGGGTGGCTCCGCCGCAGCACCGCGGCGATCTCCACGCAGGCCGTCGGGGTAAGATAACGCGGGCTGGGCGGGTAAAAGTTGAATCCCAGCCAATCCGCCCCGGCCTCGATGCAAGCCAGCGCGTCTTCCAGCGTGGTGATCCCGCAAATCTTGACGATCATTGCGCCAGGCTCCGCACTTTGGCCGCCGGGTCGGGGGCCGTCACCAGCGCCTCGCCCACCAGGATGGCGTCCACGCCTACCTCGCGCAAGCGCTCCACGTCCGCCGCCGTGCGGATGCCCGACTCGGCTACCATGCACACGCCTGCCGGGACCAGCGTGCGCAGGGCCAGGGTGGTCTCCAGGCGCACGTTGAAGTCGCGCAGGTTGCGGTTGTTCACGCCCACCAGTCCCGGGTTGCAGGCTGCGAAAGCCTTCTCCAACTCGTTTTCATCATGCACTTCCACCAGGACTGCCAGGCCCAACTCGCTCGCCAGCGCGTGCAGGTCGCGCAGTTGGGCTTCGTCCAGGCTCGCGGCGATCAACAGCACGGCGTCGGCCCCGGCGGCGCGAGCCTGGTACACCTGGTAGGGGTCGCACAAGAAGTCTTTGCGCAGCAGGGGCACACGCGTTTTCATCCCGGCCACGGCCCGCAAATCGTCCAGGCTGCCCTGAAAGTAACGCGAGTCGGTCAGCACGCTGATCGCCGCCGCGCCGTTATCCATATATACCTGTGCTAGCGCGGTTGGGTCGGGAATGGGGGCCAGCAGCCCGCGCGAGGGCGAGGCGCGCTTGATCTCCGCAATCAGCCTCGGTTTGGCCTCCGGCGGGCGGCGCAGCGCGGCCACGAAGTCCAGCGTGGGCCGGGCTGCTTCGGCAGCGGCGCGCACCGCAGCCATCGGCACCCGCGCCTGCTGCTCGGCCACTTCAACGCGCTTGTGGGCAAAGATCTCAGCCAGAATGTTCATTGCACATACCGCTGGGTGAAGCGCACCATGTCGTTCAGCTTTTCCAGGGCGGCGCAGCTTTCCAGAGATTTTTCTGCTTCTTCCAGCCCCGCGCGCAGGTCGCCTGTTTCGGTGGCCAGCGCGGCGGCAGCGTTCAGCAGCACCACGTCGCGGCGCGGGCTGCGGTCCTCGCCGCTCAGAATGCCACGCAGCAGGGCGGCGTTCTCGGCCGGTTCCCCGCCGCGCAGGTCCTCCGCCGAGGCAGCCCGCAGACCGTAATCGGCGGCGTCCAGCGTGAACGTGTCCACCTTGCCATCTGCCAGGCGGCTGACCCTATTCGGTCCGGCGGTGGTCAACTCGTCCAGCCCGCCCGAGCCGTGAACCACATAAGCGGCTTCCATGCCCAAACCACCCAGTACCTCGGCCATGGGCTGCGTCAGGGCCGGGTCGTAGACGCCAATCAGCGAGTGGTTGGCCCCGGCGGGATTGGTCAGCGGCCCGAGGATGTTGAAGATGGTGCGCTGGCCCAGCTCCCGGCGTGGGCCAATGGCATGCTTCATGGCCGGATGGAAGCGCGGGGCAAACAAGAAACCAAACCCCACTTCCTCCAGGCAGGCGGCCACCTGCTCTGGCGACAGGTTGATGTTGACCCCCAACTCAGCCAGCACATCGGCAGCACCGCAGCGCGAGGATGCCGCCCGGTTGCCGTGCTTGGCCACCTTGCGCCCGCTCCCGGCAATCACAAATGCTGCGGCGGTGGAGATGTTGAAGCTGTTCGAGCCGTCTCCGCCCGTGCCGACAATGTCCACCAGCGTGCCGGTCAGGTGATGGTGAACGTGGGCAGCCTGGCTGCGCATGGCGCGCGCGCTGCCGGTGATCTCGGCCACCGTTTCGCCCTTCATGCGCAGGGCCACCAGATAGCCCCCGATTTGGGCCTGGGTGGCCTGCCCGGTCATGATGATTTCCATGGCGGCTTCGGCCTCGGCAGCCTCCAGGTCGCGCCCTTGGATCAGTTTAGCGATAAAAGGTTTGAGCATTTCGTCCTCCGTTCCGTTCTTCTCTCAAACCCTAAGGGTCTTCTTAGACCCTTAGGGTTTCTTACTCCTCCATCCCGGAAGACCCTAATGGTTTTCGAAACCCTTAGGGTCTAAAGTGATGATCTCAAAAAATTCTTCAAAATCTGCTTCCCTCCCACAGTCAAAATCGACTCCGGGTGAAATTGCACGCCGTAAATTGGCAATGTCCGGTGGCGCAGGCCCATCAGCTCGCCCTCGCTGGTGAAAGCGGTCATCTTCAACTCCGCCGGCAGCGGCTCAGACACAATCAGCGAGTGGTAGCGGGTGGCCTCGAAGGGGCTGGGCAGGCCCAGGAACAGGTCGTTGCCGTAGTGATATACCGGCGAAGTCTTGCCGTGCATCAGGCGCGGCGCGCGCTTGATCTCTCCCCCAAAGGCCGCGCCAATACATTGATGCCCCAGGCACACGCCCAGCACCGGGCGCGAAGCCCCCAGGCGACGGATCACCTCGGTGGAGATACCCGCGTCGTCCGGGTCGCCTGGGCCGGGTGAGATGACCACGTGGCTGGGGTTGAACCCCTCCAATTCATCCACGCTCACGGCGTCGTTGCGATAAACTTGCACCTCGCAACCCAACTCACCCAGGTACTGCACTAGGTTATACGTAAAAGAGTCGTAATTATCGATTACCGCAATCATACCTACCTCCTAAAGCGCGCCCTGCTCGGCTTTTTCTACTGCCGCGGCCAGCGCGCGGGCCTTGTTCAGGGTCTCTTGATATTCCCGCTCCGGGTCCGAATCGGCCACAATCCCTGCCCCCGCCTGCACGCTTACTTCCTGCCCGCGCATCACCAGCGTGCGGATGGCGATACAGGTGTCCATGCTCCCGTCGGCGGAAAAGTACCCCACCGCCCCGGCGTAAACGCCGCGCTCGCCCTTTTCTAGTTCATCGATGATCTGCATGGCACGCACCTTGGGCGCCCCGCTCACTGTTCCGGCGGGGAAGGTGGCCTTGAGCAGGTCAAAGGCCGTCAAATCGGGGCGCAGCCTGCCCTCCACCTGCGAAACGATGTGCATCACGTGCGAGTAGCGCTCCACCGACATCTGCTCCAGCACGCGCACGCTGCCGTACTCGCACACCCGCCCCAGATCGTTGCGGGCCAGGTCCACCAGCATGACGTGCTCGGCGCGTTCTTTCTCGTCGGCCAGCAGGTCGCGCTCCAGTGCAGCATCTTCGCCGGGTGTTTTCCCGCGCGGGCGCGTCCCGGCGATCGGGCGCAGCGTCGCCACGCCTTCCTCCAGGCGCACGTGGGTTTCCGGCGAAGCGCCGATCAGGCGCAGGGGCGGGTCCCCGGCCAGCGAGCCAAAGTCAAAGTAGAACATATACGGTGAGGGGTTCAGGCGGCGCAGGGCGCGGTAGATGCCGAAAGCCGAAGCGCTGGTGCTGCGGCTGAGCCGCTGCGAGAGCACCACCTGGAAGATATCTCCCGCGGCGATATATTCCTTGCCTTGCGCGACCGCTTCCATATACTCCTCGCGGGTGATGTTGCTGCGCATTTCAGCGCCGCCCATGCCTTGAACCGGCAGCGTCAGCGGCGGAACCGGCCCGCCCAGCCGCGCCTGGATATCATCCAGCCGGGCTTCGGCAGCCGCACGGGCCTGCTCGGCGGGCAGGTCGGGGTCTGGAATGGCGATCAGCAGCAGTCGCCCGAAGGCGTGGTCAAAAGCGATCACCGTATCGGCCAGCAGGAAAATCGCTTCCGGCGCGTTCTGCGGCTCGCTCAAGCGCACTCCCGGCTCAAAACGCCGCACCATCTCGTAGCCCACATAGCCCACCAGCCCGCCCGTGAAGCGCGGCAGCCCCGCCACGTGCGGGATGCGGCAGCGGGCCAGTTCGGCTTCTAGCAGTTCCAGCGGGTCTTCGTCCGGGGCCAGGAGGTGCCTCGCGGTCCCGGCGGGGCCGTGGGTGGTCAATGCGCCGCCCTGCAGCACGTACGCCCGGCTCGGGTTGATGCCGATGAAGGAGTAGCGGGCCAGGTTTTCGCCGCCGGTCACGCTTTCCAGCAAAAACGCCGGTCCTTGCCCCGCCACCTTCATGTAGGTAGAAACGGGGGTTTCCAGGTCGGCGGACAGTTCGCGCACCACCGGTTCCAGCCCGGTGGAAGAAGGCAATAAGTCGGTCAAGGGTTGGGTCAGCATCCTACCTCCAAAATTTCCCTATGGGAATTATTGGGACGAGAAAGGGATTCCCGTGGTGCCACCCAACTTAAGCTGCTTAACAAAAAATCCTGTTGTGATGACAACAGGATGAAAGCCAGCCTCACTTTGCGGTACGGCCTGAAAATTCAGGATGATACCTTTGCCTGGTAACGGAAGCAACTCCGGCGCGGGCTACTGGGCCAGGGGCCTTTCGCCTTGCAGCTCTGAGAACCATTCCGCGCCGTCGCTTGGGCAGCCTTTCCACCGGTCTGCTGCTCTCTGGACCACCGTTCAGCGCGTACTCTTTCTCTTCACCGCTTTTTTAGGTTTCGATTGGTTCGTTTATAGCAGGATTCTCCCGGGATGTCAATACTGTTGTTCTGAGGTTCAGACAAAAGTTCGGACATGGGGATGAACCAGGGTAAGGAAAGTAGCAAAAGCGTTTTGCAGAACAGCCGCTTTCTG
>JAFGLU010000093.1 GCA_016927865.1 Anaerolineaceae bacterium | reverse complement strand
TCGCCACGCGATCCCATAAACAGGCCCGATTTTTGCCTGAAGTGGGACAAGCGATGTGATAAGGTGGTCATATTTAGAATTGCTGTTACCTTGGGGCACGCCTTTCTTAAAGATACTGTTGGCAAACTCGGGCGGGACAGTGATCAGAGCACCATTATGCGTAGCGGGGCTATTGAGCCGATCTAAGCAGCCGCCAACCCCCAGCCTTTGTGCCTAATCTGCGGGCGTTTGCCAGCTTGCCAGCTGGCCGTCCGCTTGAGGTTGGCCGCACAGCCAGTAAACACGGCCTGCAGGTGGCGCTTTTTCTGTCCGATGTAGCGTCCTACTCGCAAGCCATTACCGCTCACTAAGGCTGACAACGAACCTTCCACGCCACTACGATGTTGGTGATAGTCTTTCTTGAAGGCCTCTGTTCTTTGCTGCTTCCGCGCCGCCTGTACCTGTTCGTAATGCGCATTGATGCCGATGGTTCTGCCACCCTTTCCCGTACAACACCGGGAGCGTACTTCACAGGCGGCACATACTTGTTTGGGGAATTGAAAGCGCAGACTGTAGTCCATCGGGGTGGGATTGCCAACAGTGTGTCCTTGAGGGCAAGTCACCCGATTGTTTTCTACATCTACCTTGAATTGGGCCTGGGTGATGCCATCCGGGAGCCGATCTTGAGGCGTTACCACGCTAGAGAGCGGTCCAATCAGATCAATCTGGCGGTTCTGGCTCTCCTTTAGGTTCGGTCCGCTCATATAGCCTGCGTCTACATAGTGTTCGGCCGGTTTACACCGGCGTTCTTCCAGGCGCTGTTGAATGGGGGACAGTTCTTCATAATCGGTCAGGTTGCTGCCTGTTCCCACGATATCGGTGATCAGATGTGGGTAGCCTTTGTCATCCGTTTCGGTTAGCTGCACTTTATCCCCGACCCATTCGGCATGCCGTTTGCGGCTGTAGCGCGCTTCCGGATCATGCGGGGTCTGGATTTGGGTTTTCCCATCATACTTCTTTAGGTCTTGATACGCCAACTTCCCTTGTGCTTCTCGAAACTGCTGCGCCCATACGGTTCTCAGGATTTGCACTTCCAGCAAACCCTTCAAATCCGCTGGTGCGCCTCCTCGCTCGAACCGGGTAAGTAACCATTGCCCATCCTCGCCGATGTGTGCTTCGTACTCCTTCCACTCCTTCTCACTATATCGCTGCATCACGAAGCGCTCCCCATATCGTTCTTCCCAGGAAGGCGGGATGATTTCCGCGCTCCACTCTCGATCTGCTTTCACCAACGCCCCAACCGCCATCCGGAGCGTTTCCACCACCAACTCCAGCCGGCTCAGTCGGCGCACCTTTGTCAGCATCGCAATACTATCCGTGCGCTGTTTGCCGCGCTCTTTGATCAGCCCCACCTCCCGAAATGCCGCCACCAACGTCTCAAATACCCGTCCTTCCGCATCGTGCTCAATCAACCGGTCGCGAAACTCACTCAACACACTGAAATCAAAACCTTCATAAGTCAAGGGCAGGTGGAGCGCATACTTCCAGTCCATCCGCATGCGCAGCGATTCCGCCGCTTGCCGGTCGGGCAATCTTTCCATAAACTGGAAGACGGTCACAAAGGCCAAGATGACCGGTGAGAGCCCTGGCTTTCCTTCGGGTGAATACAAATCGGCATACGCATCTTCGCTGAATTGGCCGAATAGCTTATCCCCGATCAGTCGATATGGGCTATCCGCTTTCAGGATCACTTGCCCAACCGTTGCAGTCTCGGTTGGCATCGGCCAGGGTGGTTGGACTTTCAAGCACATGGTCGCCTCCTGCTGGTAGTATAGCAGGTTTGCCAACAGTATCTTCAAGAAAGGCGTGTACCTTGGGGTGCACGAAACCTAACAACTTTTGCGTGCTCGCGTGATCTTGAGAATTTAATAGCCTCTTTACTGGAACTGCTGATCTACGCGGTATAATCGAGAAGAGACTTGACTAGGCCCTTTTCATTATTAATGGCATACGGTGATCAGGAGCGCTACGATTAAGTGTCATTAGATTTTCTTGAGCAAGGAACCAGTGAGGGGAAGTTACACTAGAAAGAAGGATGCGTGAAAATAGCCACCAAAACAAATTACCTGAAACTCAAAACCCTGTTGAATGAGCAATATAAAGCCATCACAAGCCGTTTCTGGTCTTCTGAAACGCTTGTCATGGTGACATTCGCGATCGTCGTCGGCTTAGGCGCCGGTTTTGGAACCATTGTCTTTATCCGGTTGATCACTTTCTTCAACCACCTCTTCTTCGAGAACGGAAAATTGTTGGGGCTCCCTGGAAACACCTACGTGATCCTGTTGCCAATCGTGGGTGGTTTGATCGTTGGGCCGCTGATCCACTATCTGGCGCCCGAAGCCAGGGGGCATGGTGTTCCTGAGGTACTGACCGCGATTGCCATGAAGGGTGGGCGTATTCGCCCCGTGGTGGTTTTTGTCAAGGCGCTTGGCTCAGCCATCACGATTGGATCGGGAGGGTCCGTGGGCCGAGAAGGCCCCATTGTTCAAATTGGCGCGGCGCTAGGCTCAACCATCGGGCAGGTCTTCAAGTTAAGCGACCGACGCATCATCATCCTGGTGGCTTCCGGCGCAGCCGCGGGCATCGCGGCCACTTTTAATGCCCCGATTGCTGGCGTGATGTTTGCCATTGAGGTCATCCTCGGAGAGTTTGGCATTCAAAACCTGAGCACCATGGTGATTTCGGCGGTCACTGCCAGCGTGGTCAGCCGGGCCATCCTGGGTGACTATCCCGCTTTCACTGTCCCTGCGTATACGCTGGCAAGCCCTTGGGAGCTTCCGCTTTACCTGGGACTGGGGATTGTGGCTGGTTTTGGGGCCATACTTTTCATGAAAACACTGTATTTCATGGAAGATATTTTCGATAACTGGAAATTCCCCAATTACCTGAAGCCCGCGGTGGGCGGCATTGGACTGGGCATTGTAGGCTTTTTTATTCCCAGAGTATTTGGCACCGGTGTATCATCTCAATAATTCGGGGTAGAACTGGCAACGGGCCAAGACCGGCCCAGGTTAAGTTCTTTCGCCTTCTTTTCCATCAG
>JAFGLU010000092.1 GCA_016927865.1 Anaerolineaceae bacterium | reverse complement strand
CCCAGCCACCTATACCTGGTTCATCGACACAACCGATCCCAACACTACCATCACCACAAATCCGGCTGATCCCTCCAACGTCACATCACCTACCTTCGCCTTCTCTGGAACGGATAACCACACGGATTCCGCTAACCTGATCTTCCATTGCAGCCTGGACTCTGCCGCATTCGCAGCCTGCACCAGCCCGCTGGACTTAGGTCCTCTGCCTGCCGGATCTCACACCTTCTCCGTCTACGCCATTGACGAAGCCAATAACCCTGACGCATCCCCCGCCACCTACACCTGGTTTATTGACACTACCCCGCCTGACATTGTCATCACATCTGGACCCGCCGACCCCACCAACGAAACAAGTGGACAGATCATCTTCACCAACTCAGATAGTACTGCGACGCTTTCGTGCCTGCTGGATAGCCAAAGTCAATCGACCTGCTCTAGCCCATTCAACCTCTCTGACCTGGACGAAGGAGAACACACTTTCACCATCACAGCTACCGATCCGGCTGGGAACACCGACAGCGCCAGCCATTCCTGGTTCGTGGACATAACCCCTCCAAATACAATCATCGACTCTGGCCCAGACATCCTCACCAACGACCCAGATGCTGATTTCAACTTCTCCGGCTCCGATACACACTCCCTTGAAGCCGACATGGATTTCATGTGCAAGCTCGACGATGCCTCCTATACCAACTGTAACACCCCGCTAAGTTTGGTTGGGCTACCTGAAGGTTCTCACATATTCTATGTTTATGCCATTGACGCAGCCGGAAACGCCGACACAACCCCCGCCACATTCACCTGGACCATTGACACAACGGTGCCCGATGTTACTATCACTGGCAGCCCGGCAGACCCCACCAACAGTAACACAGCGTTATTTACATTCATAGGCGAAAACGTCGTCAGTTTCACTTGCTCGCTGGATGGATCTCCCGAAACGACATGCTCCAGCCCAATGGAATATCTTGGTGTAGCCGTAGGCTCACACACGTTCAGTGTTTATGGCGTTGACGGCTCTGGAAACCGAGGTAGCGACAGCTTCACCTGGTTCATCGACACAACCCCGCCCACCACGACAATTACCGCCAACCCGGCAGCCCTTACCAACGATCCAGACGCCACTTTCGAGTTCTCCGGCGATGACAACCACTCTCTTCCGGCCAACCTGAGCTTCATGTGCAAGCTGGACACTGCTGATTTTGCGACCTGCGAAAACCCGGTCGATCTCTCTAGTTTGCCTGAAGGCTCTCACACCTTCTCCGTCTACGCCATCGATGAAGCGGTCAATAGCGATGCATCTCCCTCCACTTTTACCTGGGTAGTCGACCTGACCTCTCCCACAGCAACTTCCTTCGTCCGCTCCATTCCCACCGCCCAATTGACCAATGCCGACGAGCTCGTCTTCCAGGTCACCTTCTCCGAAGCCGTTGAGAACGTGGGCACAACCAGCTTCGCTGTAGATGGTGACTCGACAGCCTCGGTAAGCACCGTCAGCGGCTCGGGCACGACCTATCTCGTGACCGTCTCGGGCGGCGACCTGGCAAACTTCAACGGCGAGGTCGGCTTGAATTTTTCCACCTCACCCGGCATTGAAGACGAAGCCGGAAACGCCATCAACACCACCGAACCGGGCACAGACCAAACCTACTTCTTGGATAATGAAGCCCCCACCACAACCATCACCGGCGGGCCTGCGGCGCTATCGTCCACCGATTCGGCTACCTTTACTTTTACCGGTCTGGACAACGAAAGCTCAACTGCCGACCTGACCTACAAATGCAGCCTGGATGGCGGCGCCTTTGAGAATTGCACCAGCCCCAAGACCTACACCGGTCTGGCCATCGGCGAACACACCTTCGAAGTCCACGCCATCGACGAACTCGGCCATGTAGATGCCACCCCCGCCACGTTCACCTGGACGGTGGCCCACAAGATATTCTTACCGCTGGTGAGAAGATAACCATTTCTTAAAAGTTGAGATGGTTGCGAGCGTAAGCGAGCGCAATCGAATGCTTGCGCTGCAACCATCTCAACAGAAACGGTCTAAACTGGTCTAAACTCTGCCACCAGCAAGGTCATATCGTCGGCTTGTTCAGCGCCTGCCTGGAAAGAGGTCAAGGCGGTGAAAGTGCGCGCGCAAAAATCCGCCGCGCATGTTGATTGATCGCCTGCCCACAGCGCCACCAGCCGCTCCCGCCCAAAGCGCTCTTCAGCCTGTGAACGCACGTCCACCAGGCCGTCCGAATACAGCACCAGCCAGTCGCCCGGCTCCAGTTGAACGCACTCCTCTTTCAATTGGAAGCGCTCGTCTTCGACCACCCCCAGGGCGGTGCCCGTCCCGCTCAGTTCGCGCGCTATTCCCCCGCGCAGCAGTACCGGTCGGTCGTGGCCTGCTCGCGCATAACACATCTTGCCGCTGCTGCGCTCAATCACGCAGTACACCGCGGTCACAAACATGCCCGAATCACCCAATTCCATCAACAAGCGGTTGACCGAGCGCAGCACTCGGGCCGGGTCCAGCTCTCGCTGCGCTTCTGCTCGGATCAAGCTGCGACTCAAAGCCATATACAGCGCCGCGGGCATGCCTTTATCGGACACGTCCGCCATGACTAGCCCGATATGTTCATCGTCCAGCCAGATAGCATCGTAGAAATCCCCTCCTACCTGCCGGGCTGGAAAATTCATCGCCGCCAGCGCTAACCACGGCACCGCCGGAAATTCCTTGGGCAAAAAGCTCTGCTGCACCTCGTGTGCCAATTGCAGTTCTCGTTCCAGGCGCTCTTTGACCACCAAATCCGCTTGGGCGGCTTCCAACGCAGCAATTTTGGCCTGCAATTGCTCCACCAGGCCCATGCGTTGAATGGCCAGGGCTGCCTGGTTGGCGAAAGACCGCAGCATGGCCATTTCGCCCGGTTGAAAACTCTTCTTGTGGCAGGTCTGAATAATCATCCAGCCGTCCGAGCGGCCTTGCGCCGCCAGCGGCACGCACAACCCGACCGGAATCGAACGCCAATCCTCGCCACCGAGTCCAGGCGGGACAGCGGCAAAGGGCTGAGTATCACCCGCTTCCACAACGGGTAATTGGGACGCATCCACGAGGGCCCCAATCTGAGACCCGTCCCATCCCAACACCGCCAGCACCCGCGCCTGCTGCCAGGAATGGCGCAGGTAAACCACTGCCCGTTCCGCCCCGCACAGATCGTGCGCAAAGCGGCACACCCGGCGGGCAATTTCATCCACCGACGCCAGGGTGATCAAGGTCTCGTTGATCTGCTGCAGCGAGACCAGCGCTTCGGTACGTTGGACCAGGATGCGGTTAGCCACCTCCATCTCCAGCATCTTCGATTGCATGGCCCGGCTGCCTACCCGCAGCGCATTCTCCTCTTCGGTTAAAGCCTGGTAAGCATCCTGCAGCAGCATCGTGTCCAGGTCGTAAGCATCTTCCAGCGCCAGGTAGCCTTCTTCCGCCAGCCCCAGGGCATACTCGGCGGCAGGCAGCAAGCTGCGTTGGGTCATCGGGTCGCCGAAATTGGGATCATTGCGGAAGACATCGAAGACCATCACCTCGCCGGAGCGTCCTGTGAACCCACAGCGCGCGCAAGCGCCCGGCTTGTACCAATTTTTCCCTTCCACCGGGCTGGCCTGTCGGCAATACGGGCAAAGCGCCGGAACCCGCAGCACGGAAACCACCCAGGTCAGCGCTCCAATCTGCGCCTCGTTCAAATCCAACGAAGCCAGGTGCCGCGCCACTCCCGGCCCCCGGCGGACCGTGTCCACCTGTGCCAGCACGCGCACGCCCTGCAGCGCCGCCTGGGTTGCCGCTTCGGCGGTCTCCGCCGAGAGCATTTCCAGAGCCATCAAGCCGGCCTTGCCGCGCAAAGCCGCTGAGGTCGCCGCCGGTATGCCCTTAATGGAGGTTAAGCGTTTCTTCAACTCTCTCGGCGGCTTGAACGGCTCTCCCGCGGAATAAATCATCCCTTGCATGTTCGGGTGCGCTTCTAGCAGGCGCTGCAGCAGGATACGAAAGATCATCCCGCGACCCGACGCTAGCACGCGCGCTCCGCTGCCTTCCGGCAGCCCGCGCGAATCAGCCCCTGCCACAAGGATCAGTCCTGGGCGGTCATTCACCAATTGGTCAAACAATGCCTCCAGCGGCGCAAGATGGGCAATCGAGTTCAGGTTGAACATTATCCGTGTTTATCAAACATCACCCAAACCGTGTGGTTTCCGCGATCTACACGGACATCTCCTGCCGATTTGTCCATCAGAGCACCAATTTCCTCGCCGCGCAGAAAATGGCTGCGCATAAGGGCCAGCTTTTCTGCTAGAGCCACCAGCTTGACCGCAACTGACTCAATATCCGGCTCCTCGATCACCAGCCGCCCACCCGGCTTGAGCACGCGCAGCATCTCGGCCACCGTCTCGCGTTGGTTACGCACATGATGCAGCGCATCCACCATCAACACCCGGTCAAACGTCCCGTCGGCAAAAGGCAGCCCCTCGATCTCGGCGCCCACCGGGCGCAGGCCTTCTTTTTGGCCCGCCTCGCGCAACATACCCAGTGACGCATCCGCCACCACCATGATATCGGTCTCAGTATGCAGCAACTGCGCAATGCGCCCCGTGCCGCCGCCCGCATCCAGCACCATGCAGCTAGGCGTGATCGCCAGGTGCTCGCGCAGTGCATCCGATAGACGCCCTCGGATTACCCGCTCGTAGAAAGGCGCCAAAAATCCGAAGTGATCAAATCCAGCCATAGACCACCTATGAACGTTTAATCAAGCCCCCACAGCTCTGGCGAATTACCAACTCGGTGGGTAAAATCCGGTGACAGGGTTGCTTTTCCGGATGGTGGATGATATCGATAAGCATCTCCGCCGCCGCCATACCCGACTTGAGAATGGGCTGGTGAATTGTGGTCAGCGGTGGGTTTGCCTTGGCAGCCGCAGGAATATCATCAAAACCGGCCACGGCAATATCCTTGGGAATATTTAGGCCGGCTTCTTGAATGGCGCGCATGGCCCCAAGAGCCATTGCGTCCGATGCAGCATATACAGCATCCGGCTTGCGCCCCAACAAGCGCTTCATCGCAAAATAACCGCTGTTGTCACTAAATTCTCCGTTCTCAACCAGGTCGGGGTCAACAGCCCGCCCAGCCTCCCGGTGAGCATCCTCATATCCCAGGTAACGATGCACCCCGGCAATCATGTTCTGTGGCCCGGTGATCATCGCCACGCGCTTATATCCCAGGCGAAAGAGGTACATCACCAGGTTGCGCGAGCTGATCCGATTTTCAACGTCAACGAAATTCAAATTTGGCATGTTTGGATGTTGACCAATCATGACGAATGGTTGTTTACTCTCTGCCAGGTGCTCCACAATCGCGTCATCCGTCAGCGTAGACGCAACAATAACCCCGTCCACCAGCCCGTTGTACAAAATTTGCAGGATGGTGCGCCGCTCATATTCCGGTTCGGCCAGCCATAACATTACCGAGTAATCGGTTGCATTGCAGGTGGCAGAAACGCCTTGAATAAATAAAGGGAAGAATGGATCGGTGAAAATGGCATGCACGCCCACCGGAATCACCAGCCCCAGCACGTTGGTTTTACCTGCCGCCAGGCTGCGCGCCGCCAGGTTGGGCTGGAAGTTCATGTTCTGGATGATATCCCGGACCCGCTGGCGCGTTTTTTCATTCACATTGGGGTCTTCATTGATCACACGCGACACAGTCGAACGGGACACCCCGCTCATCCTGGCAATATCCTCCAGCGTTAACGCCATACCTATCTCCTGAAGAGCAATTCTTATCTTACCTATCCAAAAACTGAAGGGGTGTCATTGCAAGGGCGGAGCGGACGGTTTTCCCGCTCTGACCGAAGCAATCTCCTGCTAGTTTGGAGATCACTTCGGTCGCAATGACATTCTCAATTCAAGGAAGTTTCTTTATCGTTGAGCCCGTGGAATGTAACCGGGCAGTTGTTGAGGAGCAAAGATGGGTTGCAACCTGGCGAAGCGCTGCCTGCCGTCCACCATCGGGATACTGGGCCAAGAATCGCCAATCAACGGTCGCGCGTAGCGCACAAAATCATCCGTCACGTCGATCCGGTTGGGCGCAATCCAGGCTGCCGGGAACTTGCGTTCCGAGTTGGCCACCAGTTCCAGCGGCGCCTTGTCATATCGCACGCTGTACACCGGCCCTGGATTTCGCAGGAGCGTGCTCATGTACCCACTACCATCCTGATCTGACACCAAAACCGCTTGCTGCCCCAGCTTATAGGCTTCTTCCAGGTCCACCGTCGATGCGTAGATCATATTGTGCCGCTGGTCGGTACCGGCGATGTTGCTGCGAGCGGCGCCCTTTGCCGCCAAACCCACGCTGTTGAGATAGTTTACCACAATCTGCGCCGCGGTCATCTGGCTGGCGGAATACTCCACGTGCCCAAAACCGTCCCGCAGCTCGCCCAGCGAACCCACGTCCAAACCCTCGCTGACCACAGCCACGCAGCGCCCGCTGCGCCGCAGTTCATCGTTGATCAAGTCGGCCATCTCGGGCAGGGTCACCCCGGCCTCCGGCAGGTAGATATGCAAAGGCATCTCCCGGTTGGGGTCGGCCAGGCGCGCCGCCGCCGGAATAAAGCCAATCTTGCGGCCCATCACCTGCACCACCAGGATCGGGTCGGCTGGAGAAGAGCCCGCGTTTTCTTCGTTGGCGTTCTGCAAATTCAGCGCCCAGTAGCGCGCCACGCTGCCGTAGCCGGGGGTGTGGTCGATCAACTTGAACTCGCTGTCGCCAACGTCATTGTCGATGGTCTTTGGGCCACCGGTCGCCACCAATTCCAGGCCGCGCTCCGCTGCCATTTTTGCAACTTTGTGTGCCGTGTCCATCGAGTCATTCCCGCCGATGTAAAAGAAATAGCCTACATCGTGCGCCTTGAAGATGTCGATCACGCGCTCAAAGTCTTCGGTTTGCTTGGACTTGAGTTTGTAGCGGCAGGTGCCAATGCTGCCCGCTGCGGGGGTGGTGGCCAGCATGGCGATCTCCTCCTCCGGTTGGGCCGTGAGGTCCAGCAGTTCCTCTTTCAGCACGCCTTCAATGCCGTGCCACCCGGCATATACCTTCCCGAAGCGGTCCGGCATCGATTTGCAGGTGTCAATGATCCCGCGCAGGGTGTTATTGATTACCGGCGAGGGCCCGCCCGATTGCGCCACGATTACGTTTTTTGGCATTCTCTCAACTCCTTCGTTCTAACTTCACTCCCAATACCTCAGCGTGTACAGAAGGTTCCCGAAATTGAGGTGTTTGCGGGCGCGAAGCGCCCGCAAACACCTCAATTTCGGGTTTCTTATTTTTCAGCCTACATCACTTCCCCCACTCGGTATGGAAAACGCCTTCGCGGTCGGTACGGCGGTAGGTGTGCGCGCCAAAGTAATCCCGTTGGGCCTGGGTCAGGTTGGCAGGCAGGCGCTCGCTGCGATACGCATCGAAATAGGCCAGGGAGGCGCTAATCGCCAGCACCGGGATACCCATGCCCACCGCCGTCTGCACCACCTTGCGCCAGGCCGCCTGCCTGGACTCGACTGCCTCACGGAAAGCGTCATCCAGCAGCAAATTAACCAGAGCAGGGTTTCGCCTATACGCATTCGT
This sequence comes from Anaerolineaceae bacterium, assembly GCA_016927865.1. GTDB lineage: Bacteria > Chloroflexota > Anaerolineae > Anaerolineales > Anaerolineaceae > Anaerolinea. The sequence goes on along the minus strand of JAFGLU010000092.1, from coordinate 11,351 downwards.
TATGTCATTCAGTAAACTGGCGCGGATGATGCAGCCCGCCCGCCAGATTTGCGCCACCGCGCCCAAATCCAGGTCGTACTTGTACTCGTCCGAAGCCAGCCGCAGCAGCCCCATCCCCTGGGCGTAAGAGGTGATCTTGCTGGCATACAGCGCCGCCCGCGCTGCCTCGATGAGCTCCTTACGGTCGCCGTCAAAGCGGATTTCCGGCCCGCGCAGCACCTTGCTGGCTTGCACGCGCTGGCTCTTCAGCGCCGAGACAATGCGACTTTCTACCGCCGCGTTGATGGTCGGAATCGGCGCGCCGATGTCCAGGGAGTTCTGGCTGGCCCACTTGCCGGTGCCCTTTTGCTGGGCCTCGTCCAAAATCATCTCCACCAGCGGCTGATCGGTCAGGTCGTCTTTCTGGGCAAAGATATCGGCAGTGATTTCGATCAGGTAAGACTTCAATTCGCCCTGGTTCCACTCGGCGAAAATTTCGTGCAGTTCCGCTGCGCTCAAGCCCAATCCGCGGTGCAGCAAGTCGTAGACCTCGGCGATCAACTGCATGTCGCCGTACTCGATGCCGTTGTGCACCATCTTGACATAGTGCCCCGCCCCGCGCGGACCCATATGCGCCGCGCACGGCTCGCCGTCCTCGGCTTTGGCGGCAATGGCCCGCAGGATGGGCTTCAATGCTTCCCAGGCCTCCCCCTGCCCGCCCGGCATCAGCGCCGGCCCCCACAGCGCGCCTTCCTCGCCGCCCGAAACGCCCATGCCCACAAAGTTGAAGCCTTCTTTAGCCAGCTCGGTGCTGCGCCGTTCGGTGTCCAGGAAGAAGGAGTTACCCCCGTCGATGAGGATATCCCCGGCTTCCAGGTGCGGCTTGAGGTGCGCAATGGCGCTGTCAACGGCCGCCCCGGCAGGCACCATCATCAGGATGCGGCGCGGCTTTTCCAGCACCGCCATCAATGCCGCGGGCGAATCCACGGCCACAATACGCTTGCCTTTGGCCTTGCCTTCCAGAAACCCCTTCATCTTAGCCGCATCCAAATCGTACCCCGCAACGGCAAAGCCGTTGCGTTCCATATTCAAGGCTAAGTTGTGGCCCATCACCCCCAGCCCGATAACGCCAATTGCTGCTTTTTCCATCGAAAACCTCCAAACATGCAGAGAACTGTTCTTGCATTTGCTTTTCGTAGGTCGGGTTAAGGGGCAACATTTCGACCCTTTGATCATCCGTCAACTGCCCCGAAACCCGACAAAACTTCGGGATGTTGGGTTCTGCTTCGATGACCGGAAAATTTAGTCTTGCTTCATCCCACTCAACCCAACCTACATCGATTGGCCTTCCTCATTTCTCTTTTAACCGGTACAACATTTCACCTGCCCGGGGAACCACCAAGATACCTTCCGCTTCGCGCCCCTGCCACTCCTCGAGCTTAACCTTGGCCGGGTCGAGATAGCCCAGGTTGATGCGTCGGGCGCGTTCTTCGGGGATGCTCGTAGCCAGCGTCACCTGGATGCGCGGGTGCTCCACGCCGCTCGCGGCGTCGTACTCGCCCATGCCCTTGACGTGCGTGGAATGGGCCAGCACGCCCCAGGGGTAGCCCCTGAAGCGCTCCCACTGCTTAACGAAGTAATCGCGGGTGTGATAGCCCACTTCGTCCAGAATCCGCCCGTGGGTGTAGCTCACCTCGTTGATGTGCGGCGCGTAGATGACCACCTCGCCGCCGTCAGCGACCACCGGCTCCATCTTGTACATGCCCTTGGCCCCGGTCCACAGATCGTCGTAGAGGTGCGGCATGACCGACAACACCCGCCGGACAGGCGCATCCAGGTACAGGATGTGCTTCTTAGCCGAAAGCGCCGAAGCCGCTTTCCAGGCCTGCTGCGGCGTGCCGCAGAACAGCCCGTGCGTGCCCCCGTGGCTGACCACCAGCGCCAGGCAAGCCATGGGCCGGTCGACAAAAGCCGCCGCCTTGTCAATCACCGCTCGCACCGGGGTGTAACCCGCGCCGATGATGCGGAAATTGGTCATCAAGGCTCCCAGCCAGTGGGTGAAGTTGATAATTTCCGCCCCGGCAATGCCGGGGAACAGGTACTTCGTGCCTCCAGAGAACCCCACCACTTCGTGCGGAAACACCGGCCCGCAAATCAGCAGGAAGTCGTATTCCAGCACGATGCGGTTGAGCGTGACCGGCACGTCCATCTCCAGCAGCCCCCCGCTCAGGCGGCCAATCTCCGCCGCCGGGATGGTGCCCAGGTGCACAAAAGTCTCGGGATTCATCCACAGGTGGTTGTAAATGTGGCTGGCGCCCGCCTGCCCATCCGTCACCGGCGCGCCCACCAGCTTGCTCAAGGCCGCGTCGTCCATCGGCCCGTGGGTGCCCAGCGCCACGATGAAATCCAGTGCCGCGGCCCGCCCCAACAGCGTCTCTTGCAGCAAGCGGAACATTAACGGCATAGGCATGGTGCGGGTTCCGTCTGGGATGAGTACCAGGACGCGCTTGCCGTCCAGCGGCAGGGTGCCCAACCCCTCGCGCACTACCTCGGCGATCTCTTGCTCGCTCAGAAATCCGTCAGCCTTCTCCAAGCCGTTCATCTAGGCCTCTTTCATTTCGCGGATCATGCCGCCCACCGCCTGGCTGAACAACGTCATATCGCTCGTCACAGCCAGCATGTGGAAGCCGCGCGCCATCCAGCGCCGGGCAAAGCCCAGGTCGCCGGCAAAGATGCTCAAGGCCGTCCCGCGCGAGAGGCACACCTGCGCCACCCGGTCGATGGCCGCTGTCACGCGCGGGTCATCCACCTTGCCCGGCACGCCCAGGCTGGCTGAGAGGTCAAACGGCCCCACCAGCACCCCGTCGACCCCGGGCACGGCGATGATCTCCTCCACATTTTCCACCGCGCGGATGTGCTCGATCTGCACAATCAAAGTGGTGCTTTCATTGGCCTGCTCAACGTACTCCTTGAAGCCCGGCCCATAGCCGTGCGCCCGTGCCAGGCCCACGCTGCGCGTGCCCATTGGCGGGTATTTGCTGGAAGCCGCCGCCCGGCGAGCGTCCGCGGCACTGTTCACCAGCGGAACGATCACCCCGGCGATACCCACATCCAGGGCCTTTTTGAACCAGATGTCCTCATTCACCGGCAGCCGCGCCAGGCATGCGCATTTGCCCTTAGTGGCTTGCGCAATGCGCTGCAAGCCCAATGCGTCGATCTGCCCGTGCTCCATGTCCACGAAGAGCCAATCCAACCCGGCCCCGGCGCAAATCTCAGCCAGTTCGGGCGAGGGTATGCCCAGGACGGTGCCTAACAATGTCTCCCCTGCTATCATCTTGCGGCGAAAATTGGCGTCCATGGGTTATTTCTTCCAAGGGGGCGTGTCGGGCAGGCGCTTGTCGAAGTCGGCAATCAAGGCCTGTTCATACGCTCCGGCGTAGGTTCCGCCCAGGAAGCGGGCGTAGCCCTCGCGGTAGAAGCGTTCCCACGAGGCTTCTTCTTCGCCGGGGTTGATGGGGAAAAACAACGCTCCAATCGAGCGCGCTGCTTTCAAATCGCCGGGCGCGTCGCCGATCATCAACACGTGCCCATCGATGTACTTTCCCTTGGCTGCCAGGGCCAGGTGATCTTCCTTCTTGCCCATCTCCTGCCCGCAGATCAAACGCACGTAACGCGCAATGTCGTGCTCTTTCCACTCCCGTGTTAGAGCCTCGGTGGGCGTGGCCGACACCACCATCAAATCGGCCTCGGCCTTCATCATTTGCAGCGCCTCGCGCACAAAGGGAAAAGGTGGAACGCCGTGCACCATGTCGCCAATCTGCTGGTTCACCGCTGTGGTCCACCCCAGCGCCTGTTCCAATTCGGGGTCGGGATGCTCGACCATGTACTTCTTCAAGCCGCTGTCGCTCAGCGCAAAACCCGAGGCAATAAAATCGCGCACCTTGTTGGCCCAGGGGATCTCCACCCCGCGGGCCTGCACTTCGGCACGCTCGCGCAGCAGGTCCAGTACCATCATCAGGGCGGGCCAGCGGTTGATTCCGCGCCACTTTGAGTACAGGTTAACGAACTCGGCGGCCTCACGGGCATACTTGGAGACGGCTTGCAGGTTCCAGTGCCGGATAATTTCCGGGCAGAAGCACTCTTTGTGCTTGATTTCCATCGTGTCAAAGGCGCAGCCGTCCGAGTCGATGCCGACAAAGAAGGCTTTCTCTGCTTTAAACTCTACCAGCGGCTTGGCCGCATCAGGGATATTGGTCATTGCATTTCCTCCACTCAAATTTACACGCCGCTGAATCCATTAAAACCGCCATCCACCGGCACAACCACGCCGGTGACAAACGCCGAAGCCGGAGACACCAGCCACAACACGGTGCCCAGCAAATCTTCGGGGGCGCCCAGGCGCCCGGCAGGAGTATGCCCAACGATGGTCTTTCCGCGCGGGGTCAGGTTGCCGGTGGCTTCCTCGGTCACCAGAAAGCGGTTTTGATCGGTTAAGAAGAAGCCCGGCGCAATGGCGTTCACTCGGATCTTGGGCGAATATTCCATGGCCAGATACGCCGCCAGCCACTGGGTGAAGTTCGACACCGCCGCCTTGGCCGCCGAATAGGCCGGGATGCGCGTCAGCGGGCGGAAAGCGTTCATCGAGGACACGTTGAGGATCACGCCCTCGCCCTGCTTGGCCATCTGCACGCCAAAGACCTGGCTCGGAAGCAGCGTACCCTGGAAATTCAGGTCAAACACCGAGCGCACTGCGTCGGCGGGCAGATCAAAAAAGTTCTGCTCGGCGTTGGTGGTGGCCTTGGGATGATTTCCCCCCGCCCCGTTGATGAGAATGTCCACCTTGCCGTAGTTTGCCAGCACCTCCTGGCAGACGGCTTCTATGCTGCTCTTTTCCAGAACATTGCAAGCCAGCGCGATCGCCTCGCCGCCCACAGCCCGAATCTGATCCACGATCTCCTGGGCCTTCTCAGGGCGCAAATCCAGCACGGCCACTTTGGCCCCGGCTTGAGCCAGTGCCACGCTCATGGCTCCGCACAGCACGCCCGCTCCGCCGGTGACAACTGCCACTTTGCCTTCCAATGAAAACATTTTTACAAGGTAAGATTGATTCAAAAAACACCTCCGTTGGTTGAGGGGAATTCAGCGAATTCGTCCAGTTGCTTCCACGTTACGCGTCGCCATCCAGCCGGTAAGCCCGCTTGGGCAGGCGGTAGGCCATTTCCTGGGCCATCTCGCGCGCCTCGCCCATGCCGACCACGCTGCGCGCGACCAATCCTGCCAGCCAGTTGGCCGCTGCCCGCCGCCACACATCGTGCCGCGCCGGGATGGAGAGGAAGGCCCGCGTATCATCGTTGAACCCGGCGGTGTTATAAATGCCCGCCGTTTCCATCACCTGGTCAAAGTAACGCCGCATCCCGTTCCAACTGTCATGGAACCACCAGGGCGGCCCCAGGCGCAGCGCGGGATAAGCCCCGGCCAGGGTGGCCAACTCGCGCGAGTAGGCCGTTTCGTCCAAAGTGAACAGGATCAGTCGCAAGCGCGGGTCGTCGCCATACTGCTCCAGCAGCGGACGCAGGTTGTGGGTGTACTCAGTCTGCACGGGGATGTCAAAGCCCTTGTCGCGCCCGAAAATGTCGAACACGCTCGGGTTGTGGTTGCGGAATGAGCCCGGATGCAATTGCATCACCAGGCCGTCCTCGCAGCTCATGCGGGCCATTTGCACCAGCATATGCCCGGTGAAGCGCGCCGCTTCGGCAGCGCTCACCGAGCCTTGCGTCAGCGCCTTGTTAAAAATGGCCTGCGCTTCGGCTTCGGGCAGCTCGGCCAGCCGCGGAACAACAACGGCGTGGTCGGTGGCGGTGGCGCCCATATCCTTGAAGAAAGCCCGCCGGTTTTCCAACGCTGCCAGGAACGAGCCGTAGTCGTGCACGTCCACCCCGCTGGCCTTGCGCAAGGACTCCAACTGCCTAGCCCAGCCCTCGGTGTCCAAATTCACCACCGCGTCGGGTCGAAACGTTGGGATCACCCGCCCGCGCCAGCCCGACTCGCGCATGGCCGCATGGGCCGCCAGCGAATCGGAGGCGGCATCGGTGGTGGCCAGCACCTCGATGTTCAGCCGCTCGAAGGCCGCCCGCGGTTTGAATTCGGGCGAGGCCAGTCGCTCGGCAATCTGGTCGTAGACTCGCTGGGCGTTTTCGCCGTCTAGAATCTCATCCACCTCCAGGATGAACTTGAACTCGTACGCCAACCACATGCCCGAGGGCGTGCCTCGGAACAGGTGAAAATGCTCTGCAAAACGCTGCCAGATCTTGCGATGGTCGCTTTCCACCGGCCCGCCATCCTGGCGTGGAACGCCCAGGCTTTCCAGCGACATCCCTTGCGAGTACAACATGCGGAAGACGTAGTGATCGGGGATGATCAGCAGTTCCGCCGGGCTGCCAAAGCTGGACTGCGGATCAGAAAACAGGCGCGGATCCACGTGCCCGTGCGGGCTGACGATGGGCAGTTGTTCGATCTCGGCAAAAATCTCCAGCGCCACCCGCTGCACAGCCGGGTCGGGGTCAAAATAACGGTTTTCGGGCAAATTCCACGCGGCGCTCATGCCAGCACACCCCTCACCCACTGCACGAAGGCCGGGAAGATTTCTTCCGGCTCGGCCAAATCGGGATGCCAGCGTTTCTCATGCTCAAACTGCACCCAACCGTCATAGCCATTGGCTTTCAAAAGGTGGATCGACTCAGCCAGAGGCAGCACGCCCGTTCCCGGAAACACATAACGCCAGCCGTCTTGCATGGCCTGGGGATGCTGCGGGTCATAAGCGGCATCCTTGACGTGGGTGTAGCCCACCCGCTTGCCAATAGCCGCGTAGGTGTCGGCGGGTTTTTCTCCGCCCACCCGGCTGGTGTGACCCATATCCCACAACGCGCCAAAGGCCGGATTGGGGATAGCGTCCAGCAGCAGGGTGCAGTCGGTGGACTTGATCCACAGGTCATGCGTCTCAAACAGCCAGTGCAATTCCTGCGCGCCGTCCAAATTCAGGATAGCCTCAATGCATTCCCGCCCGACTTTGGCTAATTCTTCCCGCGGGCTGGTAGCCAGGTCGCCACCGCCAAAAATGCGCACATTTTGCGCGCCTAATGCCCGGGCCACCGGGATGGTGCGGCGGGCTTCTTCCAGGTTGGCCTCCCGCCGCTCTGCGGCGCACACACTGATGCTCGAACTCACCGCGCTCACCACCAGCCCAGCCTCGTCCAACTGCCGCCGTGTGGCTGCCACCCCGCTGGTGAACATGGGCAGCGTAGTAATGTCAATGGTGTCCAAATAGCCGCGAAAATCCACGCCGTCAAAACCGTATTCTCGCCCGCGCCGGCAGATCGTGTCCAGGTCCCATTTTGGGCAGCCCAGGGTCATAAAGCTGATTTTCATCGCGCCTCGCTTTTTACCGGAAGGACTTCGACATGTCCTTTGCTTCGCCTTCCCGCACCACCTTGTGGAAAGTGGAGTTGGCTGCCAATTCCTTCAACTTGGCCTCGTAGGCATCCTCGTCGAAGGGCAGGTCAATGGTCTTGCCTTCAAACGTAGACATCATCACCGCGTTACTCAAGGTCAACGAATTGATGCCCTCCGGCGCTTCAGCGATGAGCGGGGTGCCGTCCAGAATGGCGGAGGCAAAGTTCTCCAGCATGAAGCGGTGCCCGAACTCGCCGTGATGCGTGAAGGGCACCTCTTCCAGGCTATGCTCCACCTTGTCATAAGGCTTGGTGGAGACACGAATATCCTCCAGCATCGACACCGCGTTGCGGTCAAACAGCAGCTTGCCGTCCTCGAAGGTCAGCTTGCCCTTCTCGCCGATGATCTCCAGGCGGTTGGTGCCCGGCGATTCGGCTGTAGTGGTCAAAAAGTGTCCGACCATGCCGTTCTCGTACTCAAAGTAGCCGGTGACCTCGTCCTCAACCTCGATGTTATGATACTTGCCGATGTGAGCAAACCCCGCCACACGCTTGGGCATGCCCACCAGCCATTGGAACAGATCCAGGTTGTGGGGGCACTGGTTGAGCAGCACACCGCCGCCTTCTCCGCTCCAGGTGGCCCGCCAGCCGCCGCCATCATAGTAAGCCTGCGTGCGGTACCAGTCGGTGATGATCCAGGTGGCGCGCATCAGGCGGCCCAAATCGCCCCCGTCGATCATTTCTTTGATCTTGCGCCAAAAGCCGTAGGTTCGCTGCTGGAACATGATTCCAAACTTCAGGTCCGGGTACTGCTTCTTGGCCTCTTCATACGCCGCGGCCATCTTGCGCGCATCCTTGACATGCACAGCCACCGGTTTTTCGGTCATCACGTGCTTGCCCGCCTGCATGAAAGCAATGCTAATGGGGGTGTGGTCGTAATGCGGCGTGGCAATGACCACGCCGTCGAGACCTTCCATCCCGAGCACATCTTTGTAATCGTAGAATGCCGGGACCCCCGCCTCTGCCGCGAACCGGTCCGCCTTGGCCTTGTCAATATCGCACACCGCCACCAGCTCCGCATTCGACACCCGGCCCGAAGTGAGATCCTTGACGTGCATGCTGCCCATCGAACCGACGCCGATAATCGCCAGTTTGACCTTTCGCTCGCTCATTCGACACTCCTGTTGATAAAGAAAGATTGGGAACTTCTTATCTTTACTATACTACAAAGCAGGAATCAAAAATTGCCTCAAACGCGCATATAGTTGCGCCAGGCAAACGTTTCTCCACGCCAACCCTCCCAGGTTGGGTAGGTCGGATTGAGCGGTAAAGCCCGCTCTCTCTCCTTCAGTGTTCCAAGCGAAATCCGACAGCTCTTGGGACTATTGGATTTCGGGCGGTCAATGGGATGACTAGGACCGTAGGTCGGATTGAGCGGTAGAGCCCGCTCCCTCTCCTTCAGTGCGCTAAGCGAAATCCGACAGCTCTTGGGATTGTTGGATTTCGGGCGGTCAATGGGGCAATTCCGTTGAAATGATTCCTTATGGTTGTGTAAAGTCCGCCCTCAATCCAACCTACCAGACTACTACCCGACTACACTGGCTTTCGCCAGGTGTTGCCCCCTGAGCGGCGGTAATCCGAAGGCGAGACTCCCACCATCTCCTTAAACGCCCGGCTGAAATGGCTAAACGAATGATATCCCACCTGCAAGCTCACCTCAGTGATCGATAGGGTGCTGTTAAGCAGTAGTTGCTTGGCCTGTACCATGCGCAATTCCAGCAGCCGCGAGATCAACGTGCGCCCGGTGGCTTGCTGGAAGATGCGCGCCAGGTGCGCGGGTGATAGGTGCACCAGGTCGGCTAGCTCCTGGCGGGACAAATCTTGTTGGATGTTGCGGCGCATGAAGGCCTCCACGCGCTCGACCACCTCTTGCTGCGGCAGGATGTTCAAAGCCGAGGCACGCGCCGGGTTGGCCCGCTCTTCCTGGGTCACCACTCGCCCCAGGCCGATCAACAACCGCACCAGCAGCGCCTCGACCATCTCATGCGTATTAGCTTCGGGGCGGCGCAATTCGCGGGCCAGCGCATGCAAATCAGGCAGCAGGTCGCGGGGCGTGGGCAGCACCCGCCCGCACATGGCGTCCAATTGCAGGCTGTGGTTGTCAAACACCGCGAACAGGTAAGCCGGGGCTTTTTCGCGCGCGCAGGGCGAGCGCACCACCCCCGGCGGAATCAGCAGCGATTCTTCCGGGCCAAGGTTGTAGACGTACCCTTCCACGGTCTGGTCCACGCCGCCGTAGACCACACAATACCACTGGTAAGCGTTGTGGCTGTGCGGGCTGTAGCGGTAATCCAGTCCGGCTTCATTATAGGCAATCTCACGCAGCGTCAGCGAAGAAAAGCGGCGTTCCATAGCAAAAGTATATCAGAATTCGCCGCACCGCTTGCGCTACGGTCTGGCAATGTTCAGCGTCGTGAACCCCCACGCGTCACCAGAAGTCTCGTAAACATGCCCAATGCCAATTTGAGTGGCTTTGCTGCTCAAAATATTATTGCGGTGCACCGTGCTGCCCATCCACCAGGTGAAGGTCCCCGTCACATCTGCCCCATAATCGGGGTGCCCATAGTAGATATTTTCTCCGGCATACCCAGGTGTATAGCCCTGCGCGGCAATGCGCTGGTACCAGTTTGAGCCATCCGAGCCGGTGTGGTCGCGGATGCCGTAGCAAGCCATGTCGGTGCTATGCGCGCGCGCTGCCGCGACAAGCTCATTGTTCAGCGCGAGCGCGGGCAGCCCCTCCTGGGCGCGGGCGTTGTTCACCAGCTCCAAAATAGCCACCTCAAAACTCTCATCCACCGGCGGGGCACAGCCATCCGTCACCGGCACCAGCGGCCCGCCCCCACCTTCGGCGTACCAGCTCACCGAAATCTGCACCCAGATCAGGTCTTTGCCGCTGGAGTTGAAGCCAAAACGATTCCCCTCGGCATCCTCCAGTTCCCAAAAACCGGTGAACAGCCCGCCCTGCGGCGGCGATTTCATTTCCACCGAGATATCCTTCACCTCGCCCGGTTGAATCACCGGCAGCGGGTTGGAAAGCGGCCCATCCAGCGAGGAACCGCCCGCAAAGGAAATTTTATAGCCTTCCCAAACACAGTCGCCCTCGTTGCGCACCTTCCAGGTTTTGGTGAAGGGCACGTTTTGCTTGAACGCCGTGTCATCCGGAATGGTCACGTCCCCATAAAAAGCGGCCTTGTTCACACACCCCGCCGGAGCTTCTTCGGTGGCGGCAATCTCGGTCGGTTCGGGTGTGGGCTCGGTTGGCGGCGTAGGCTCGGTTGCGGTTTCGGTAGGGATTTCCGTGGGGGCCTCGGTCGGCTCAACCGTGGGAACCTCAGTGGGCGCAGTCGTTGGCATGGGAGTCACCGTCGGGGCTTGCGTCGAGAGCGCAGGGGTGGGCAAAGCGGTGGGCTGGGCCGGAGTAGGCGCCTCCTGCCGAGCGCAAGCGGAGAGGAAAAGCAGGAAAAAGAGCAGAACGAACCACCCAGATTTTTTTAGCACAAGGCCCATCCAGCCGACAGGATAGAGATATTATATATAATAATTATAGGTAATTCAAATGGGAGTTTCGACAACCCCAATCTGTCAAAAAATATCTGATGGAAGTTAAGTAAAAGAATCAGAATCCTTCCCACCTAGTCTTTGGCAGACAGTTTAATTTTTCTTTAGGCTCTTTATTTTGGCTTTTAAGATTTCGGCCTCGTTTTCTAATAATATTGGTAACTGCTTATACTCGGTATAGGCGTTTACCAAATTCTGGTTTATCAACTGAGCATACGTCTTAGTAGCCGTGTAAAAATAACTTCCGGTTTTTGATGATGAAGGAAAAGGCGAGTAGAATAAAAAAAGCCAATCTTCTAATTTACT
>JAFGLU010000091.1 GCA_016927865.1 Anaerolineaceae bacterium | reverse complement strand
CCCGTAAAGGATCAGCGGCAGCCCGGCGATGAAAGCCTCGCAAATCGTTCCCGGCCCGGCTTTCGTGACGAGAATATCGGCAGCACGCATGAAGGCGGGCATCTCGGTGACAAAGCCGTAGACGTGGGCAGGGATGGACCACTTCCGGCGGCCCAAGCGCTCGCGCAAGGATTCGTTGCGCCCGCAAATGACCGCCAGACTGACCGGCAAATGCGCTTCGTCCAGCGCTGTTGCCATGGCCTCCAGTGGGCCCATGCCTTCGCCGCCGCCCACCAGCAGCACCACCGGGCGGCCGGCGGCCCAGCCCAACCGCGCGCGGATGGCGTCCCGGTCTTCGCTCACATTGCAAAAACGCTCTGCCACCGGCATTCCAGCGACCGTCAGTTGATAGGGGCGCAGGCCTGATTTTAAACCGCGTTGATATGCCGCTTCGGTCGGGACGATCACCTGGGTGGCGCGGTACGAGTACCAGGCCGCGTGCGTCGAGATCAAGTCGGTCACCACCGTCACAAAGGGCAGCTTCTCTTTGATGGTCAACTTGGCCATCTGGTGATTAATCCACTGATGAACAGACACCACCAGGTCGCAGGGATGATCGGGGATTAAGCGGCTCAAATCATGGCGGATGTAGGGCCAGGACGTGTAATTCAAGAAGCGCGTCCGCCGCGAGCCGTCAGTCAGGCGGTAGCCCGCTTGCCACAACTGGGGCATGCGCGAAAGTACCGGGTAAATTCGACTGGCGTAATTAAAGGGGGGCGGGTAATAGAACTTAAAAAAATCGACCATCTCACAGCGCGTTTTGCCCGGAAACTCCAGGTCCAGCGCTTCAATGATCGCTTCGGCGGCGCTGCGATGCCCTCCACCTGTATCGGAGAACAAAAACAAAATCCGCCGGGGCTCAACCGGGGTGGGGGTCATTTTGTCCTCCGCTGATGATTTTTTTTGCCCGGCGGGCCAGCTCGCGGCGAGTGATGAGCACCACACGCTTGCACTGGCAGCACTCCAGCCCAATGTCCGCGCCCAGGCGCACAACCTTCCACTCGTATCCCCCACAGGGATGCGGCTTGCGTAAAACCACAAGATCGTTCAACTGCAGGTCAGGGAGCACGGCTAGATTATACCACCCCAAATCTAGAGTAACTGCTCAGAGGGTGGGAAAAGACCCTGAATTTGAGGCGTGTGTGGGATGCTTTGCATCCCACACACGCCTCAAATTCAGGCTTCTTCCGCCTCTGGCTGAGTAGTTACAATCTAGATTATAATTGCCGTGAATTGGAACCTCCTCTTTCGATCCTGCTCTGTCACTGGATGAACCTCAAATCATGGATCTTTCCCTGGTAATTCCTGTCTATAACGAAGAAGAAAACCTGCCCCTGCTTTACCAGGCTGTCATGGACGCCATTCAGCCGCTCAACCTGACCTGGGAGGTTGTGTTGGTGGATGACGGCTCGCGCGACCGCAGCCCGCAAATCCTCACCGAGCTGGCCGAAAAAGACCCCGAGCACGTGCGCGCCGTGCTGCTGCGCCGCAACTTCGGTCAAACCGCAGCCATTGCCGCCGGAATCGACTACTCCTGCGGCGATATCATCGTGCTGCTCGACTCCGACTTGCAAAACGACCCCGCCGACATCCCCACCATGCTAAAAAAGCTAGATGAGGGCTACGATGTTATTTCCGGCTGGCGCATAAAGCGCCAGGACAACTTTGCTACGCGCACGCTGCCCTCGCGCCTGGCCAATGGGCTCATCTCGTGGGTCACGGGCGTGCACCTGCACGATTACGGCTGCACCCTCAAGGCTTACCGCCGCGAGGTGCTGACCGGTTTCCGCCTATATGGCGAAATGCACCGCTTCATCCCCGTTTACGCCCATTCAGTGGGGGCAAAAATCCTGGAAATGCCCGTCCACCACCACCCGCGCCGCTTCGGAAAGGCCAAATACGGCCTGGAGCGCACCCTCAAGGTGGTGCTGGACCTGTTCACGGTCAAATTCCTGCTCAGCTACGCCAATAAGCCCATCTACCTGTTCGGCGGCACTGGCATCATCCTCATCCTATTCAGCCTGGCCATTCTGCTGTTCCTGGCAGTGCGGCGATTGGCTTTTGAAATCGGCGTGCTCACCTCCCCCTTCTTCCAGATCGCCATCATGCTTTCGGTGCTGGGCTTCCAGTCTATCCTCATGGGCCTGATTGCCGAGCTATTGGTGCGCACCTACCACGAATCGCAGGGCAAGACCACCTACACCGTCCGCACCGCGATTAACACCACGCCCAAAGACGAATGAACGGAGAATCCCGCGGAGCGCGTTTCTGGCTGCGCCTGGGCGGCACGCTGCTCATGCTGGCCTTGTTGGTCATCCTTATGTTGCAGCAAGACTGGCAAGAACTGCTGGCAGCTTTCCGGCGCATCTCTCTTGGCAGGCTGGCGTTGGCCACCTTGCTCATGTTCGTCTCGCGCACCGCTGTAGGCCTGCGCTGGCACGTGCTGCTGCGCACGTCCAACGCTCCCGTGCGCGCCGGCGAAAGCGTGCGCATCACCTACGCCGGGCTGTTCTCCTCCAACTTCCTGCCCACCACCATCGGCGGCGACGTGGTGCGCCTGTTTGGGGCAGTGCAAATGCGCATCGATCCCGCCACCGCCACCGCCTCGCTGGCCATGGACCGCCTGGTGGGTATGGCCGGCATGGCCCTGTTCCTGCCCATCGCCTTCGCCCGCCTGGCCGAAATCGGCCTGCCTGCCCTGCTGCAACAGCCCACCACCCTGCTGTGGGGCTTCGGCTTCGCGGCCATCCCCGCCGCCGGGATGCTGCGCTCGGGCTGGGAAAAGATCGTCAAATTTGTGCGCCGCACACTGGCCGACATGGCCACCTGGTTGAAGCAACCCGGCAGTTTGATGCGTTCATTACTTTTTACCCTCGTCCATCAAGCCGCGCTGTATACCACCATCTGGCTGCTGCTGGACGGCATGGGCGAACCGGTGAGTTGGTTGCAAATCGGCGGGATATGGTCGTTTGTCTATTTCGTCACCCTGATGCCCGTCTCGATCAACGGCTACGGTCTGCAAGAAGTGTCCACCACCCTGCTGTACGCCAACATGGGCGGCATCTCGACCGAAGCCAGCATTACCCTGGCCCTGCTGGTGCGCGCCATCACGGTGCTGGTCAGCCTGCCCGGCGCGTTGTTCGCCCCGGCGATCATCGCCGCGTCGCGCAAGAATCCGCTGCCGGAAGCAGCCAAGGAACAGGCATGAAAATCAACGCTGACAAGCTCTTCTGGAGAGTTGTTTCACTTTTAACTGTCCCCGCGGCGGCGGCCATTCTGGACAGCCTGCTGACCGGGGCCGAGGAGCGGGCCTGGTTCAGCATCTCACTCAAAATGCGCCTGCTGGCCGGGGTCGAGATCGCTTTGCTGGTGGCTTGCATTGCCTGGGCAGTGCTCACCTGGCTGCGCCCCTGGGAGCGGCTGCTGCCCCGCCTGGAGCGAGCCGCAGCAGCGCTGCGCCGCCTGGGCCTGCTCAACCTGCTGCCCGCCCTGGCTTTCATCGGCGTGGTCATGCTGGTGGTGTTTGCCCCGCACCGCGAACTGCTGGTGCTGGAGCAGACCGTGCAGGGCGTGTGGGCCCGCCTGGGATTAATCTATTTGTGCTCGCTGGCGGCAGCGCTGTTCGTCAAAGCGGCCTTCCCCACCCTTCGCCCGGTCGAGGCGCTGCTGGGCGCGCTGTTCTGCACCGGCGTCGTTTACCGCGCCCTGATCTTCACCGCCGAACTGTCCGCCTCGCCCTTCACCCTGGGCTGGTCGGAAGGCAGCCGTTTTTACTTCAGCTCGTTATTCTACTCGCAGCGCCTATACGGCCAGGACCTGCCCTGGCCCTTCCTGCACCCTTCGCGCTACTTGCTGCTCAGCCTGCCCCACCTGATTCCTTTCCTGCCCCTGGCCTTTCACCGCTTCTGGCAGGTGGCGTTGTGGCTGGGCATGAACGGGCTGGCGGCGTATCTGCTGGCGCGGCGGCTCAAGCCGGCTCGCCCAGTGTTGGGCTGGCTGTTTGGAGCCTGGGCGTTCTTATTCTTGTTCCAAGGCCCGGTTTATTATCACCTGCTGGTCATGGTCTGTATTGTCTTTGCCGGGTTTGACAGCAAACGCTTCGGCAAATCCCTGGTCGTCATCCTGCTGGCCTCGCTGTGGGCCGGAATCAGCCGCGTCAACTGGTTCCCCGTGCCCGCCATGCTGGGCATCACCCTCTACCTGCTGGAAACCCCTTACGGTGGCAAGTGGTGGCGCTACTTCCGCCCGCCACTCCTCTGGGGCGTGGCGGGTATCGGCGCTGCGGCGGTTGCCCAGGCCGTTTATGCGCTGATATCCAAACAGCCCGACGTTTCGGCGTTTGGCTCCAGCTTCACCTCCGACCTGCTGTGGTACCGCCTGATGCCCAGTCCCACCTACCCACCCGGAATCCTGCCCATGATCGTTCTGCTCACCCTGCCGGCCCTGGCGCTGGTAGCGTTGAATTTGCGCAAGGTGCACTTGTGGCGCGGGCTGGCCCTGGCGGGCATGACCCTGGTGCTGTTTGCCGGGGGCGTGGTGGTGAGTACCAAGATCGGCGGCGGCAGCAACCTGCACAACATGGACGCCTACCTGGTGCTGCTGGTGGCCTGGGTTGCCCTGGTGTGGGGCGGTCTGGCCGTGGATGAGCAATTGGTAGCGCAAAAGCGGCTGCCGCTGGCCCCGGTGCTGCTGGTGGCAGTGCTGCCTTTCTACCCGCTGGTGATGAGCGGCGCGCCGGTGCGCTATCACGACCTGCCAGCCGAACAGGCTGAATTGCAAACCCTGCGCAGTATCGCAGAGCCGGCCGCCCAGGCGGGACAGCGCGTACTGTTCATGTGGAACCGGCAACTGCTCACCTTTGGTGAAATCCAGGATGTGCCCCTGGAAGCCGACTACGAGACCGTTGAATTGATGGAAATGGCCATGTCACGCAACACGGCCTTCCTGGAGCAGTTCACCGAAGACCTGCAAGCACACAAGTTTGGAATCATCATTTCAGCAGTGCAAAACACCAGCTATAAAGATGCCGAGGCGGGCTTCCCCGAGGAACACAACGCCTGGACCGACGCGGTGGCCATCCCGGTGATGACCTACTATTGCGAGCTGGACCGCCTGCCGCTCAGCGAGATTCAAATCCTGATCCCACGTGTGCCCGGCGCGCCCTGCAACAACTAAGCGAAGGCTGGCATGAGCCCAACGATTCAGAACCTCATTGAAGTTGCGCAGATACTGGGTTGGGCCAGTCTTTGGGCATTGGGCGGTTGTTGGGTGGCACGCGGCGCATTCCGCCTGGCGCCCGAGGAAGAGGGGTTGGTTGGATTCAGCCTGGGATTGGTGCTGGAGTTGATTGTTTTCAATTTTCTGGCCCGTACCTTACCGATCCTGACGGCATCCTGGTTATCGGCTGGCCTTGTTTTTGGGTTAGGCTTTGTGCTGGCTGCTGCACGGGGCTTCCGGCAGATGCTGAAACTTCAATTCGTTCCCTGGCATTGGCTGGGGTTCACGGTGCTGCTAGCAATCTTTTTCTCCATCAGCCGGGGAATGGCGATCTTTGATGATTTTGTCAACCTGACCACCCTTTCCACCATGGCAACCGGAGAAATTCCGCCCCGCTTTGCCCTGGACCCCGCCGTTCCATACGGCTACCACTACTTACTGCATCTCCTGGCTTCCCAGGTAATGAATGTCGGGCATTGGTATCTTTGGAATACATGGGACCTGGCACGGAGCGTTTCGCTGGCCCTGGCAGTTATTCTGGGCATCCAATGGACGCGGCGTGTAACCGGAAGCCTTAAGGCTGGATTATTCGCCGGGGCGCTGGTTTTGTTCGCTTCTGGAATGCGCTGGATGCTTCTCTTTCTGCCCGACAATTTATTAGGTCGCATGAGCCAAAGGATGGAGTTGCTGGGAACCGGCGCTCAGAGCGGGCCGGAGTTGACCCGGGCATTGGGAAATGTGTGGGCGTTTGAAGGCGGCGGACCTATCCCCCTTCCGTTTGCGTTTGCCAACGGGCTGCTCACACCCGGAGTACTGTCTTTTCACATCAGCACTGGCTTGATGATCCTGGCGGTCATCTTTTTGCTTCTGCTAACCTTTAACCGAACTCGGAATAAGATTGCTTTTGTTGTCCTGGCGATACTGATCTCGGCCACGGGGTTATTGGGAGAAACCAGCCTCTTGCTAAACCTGATGGGATGGGCGTTGATTACGCTCCTGTGGGCCATTCACAACCGCAGCCTGCGCCTGCCGGCGAATCTATGGTGTTGGTGGCTCACTTTGGTGGCTGCCTGGTTCATCATTGCCGTGCAAGGCGGCGCCTGGAGCGATGTGATTTCCGGGTTGATTCGCAAAGTCATCCTCGGCCTCCCCACGGTTTCGTACCAGACGATCGGGTTCCAACTCCTTTGGCCGCCCGCAATTGTCTCTACCCAGCTAGGTGCGATGCCCTTAACCCATCCTCTCACCCTTCTGGCCGGCGTCCTTGAAATGGGGCCTTTACCTTTTATCCTGCCACTCATCGCCGTGTGGGGCTGGAAAGCGTTAAAACAGGAACGTTGGTTTGAGGCAGCTTTGGCTGCCGAAGCCATCATCAGCCTGGCGACCTTGGCGGTAGGGTTTACCGGCTCAACGGGGATCCGTAATACGAACCGATTGTACTCATTTCTCCCCATATCGCTGATCCTGGCGACCCCACTGTTGTATTGGTGGCTTCAGCGGCGCTCCGGGGTTGTTCGCGCAGCAGTGTTAAGCCTGGCCGTGCTCACCATGGTCAGCGGGGCATTGATGTTTTTCCTGCAACTCCCTGCTGCAAAACGCCCGGTCTATTCGTATTTCTTGACTAAACTCGACACTATGATTGTCAAATCGTATTGGAATCAGTTAGAGCCGGATGCCCTGGTCTTTGATTCCGAACCAATCCGTGGAGTAGCTATTTTTGGACGGCATACAAATGCAGCAACGACCTGGTTTGACCACAAGCCCGAATTCCAGTCGCTGGTCACCAACCCCGACCCGGTTACATTACGCGCCCAGGGTTACTGGTACATCTATCTAGACGAGAGCTATTGGCATAACCTTCCGCCAGATAAGCAGGCGGCGCTAGAAGGGCAATGCGTCGTTGTTCTGGATGAAGTAAAAGAAGACGGCTACTGGCGACAATTGCTCGACATCCGCGGCTGCCGGTGAATTTTAAGAGAAACGCAACCGCAGAAGAGTTCCCAACTCCCTGAGCAATTACGAGAAAATCACCATCACGCGCTGGGTCAGTTCAATGTTCTGGCGAATGCGGTCGGACAGTTCCACTTTCTGGCCGCCGGAGGTGATATTGAGAGGTTGCACCCAAACCATATCCCGTCCAGCCTGGATGTGCACCGCGGGAACGGGGATGCCCAGCAACAGGGCTCGGCGGCGATCGTCGAAGAACGTGCGGGCGGCGGTGTCATTTAAGCTGCCAACCACAAAACGCTCCGCGAATTTTTCGTCTTCCGGGAAATCCACGCGGGTCAGTCCGCCGCGAGACAGGGCTTTGTTGATAACCATGTCGAGCAAATTCTCCACCATCCCGCCAACCTTGCCGGGGATTTCGGGCATGGCAAAAACGGACAGGCGCGGCACGCTCAACTCTGGAGAAGCCGCCAAGAGCATGGTTTCGCCCAGGGCTGTCGAATCTTCACCGCTGTCGTCCATCAGGCTGAACCAATAGAAAGTGGTTTCGCCCAGCTTACGCCAGTAGGCGAACTCGATGCGCAAAGCGTTCGACCGCCCGCTCATGTACAGGCTGCGGACGCGCTCCAGCAGCTCGGCGGTATCGGTTAAGCGCTGAAAGGCCATCTGCGCGGCCATCTCATCGCGCGAGGACAGCTTGCGACGTTGTGCCCAGATCACCATGATGACACCCAGGATAATCAGGCCCACAATGCCCACAATTACTAAGATCCCCAAAATCGCTGATGTGTTTGCCATAGAGTTGATTGTACAATAAATTCAGGGTGAGGGTTCCCTGTCCTACACTATTCAAAACCAACGGCGAGGCTAACAGGGCATGGTCAGTTTACGAGTCGAATCTCGCCTCGCCGCTACAAGAGTTTTTGAGAAGGGTTGCCAATCAACCTCCGGAAGGAACGCGTTTATGCCCATTCAACTCATCGACCGAGATATGACATCTGCCGAACTGGCGCAAATGAACGCAGGGTTTGATCGACACGGCCTCGAATTTGGCGTCCCGCCCACTGTTCCACAGCGGCTGGGCTTTGTGGCTCTGGACGGCGAAGCGTTCATCGGCTGCGCCAGCGGATTGGCCAACGACTCTTACCGCTGGTTCTATCTGACCGACCTGTTCGTTGAAAAAGCTTACCGTGGACAGGGGTTGGGTGCGGAACTGCTGCAAAAATTGGAGCAAAAAGCCGCCGCAGTCGGGGCCGAGCACATCTGGACCTGGACGGCGGGCTATGAAGGCCCTGGCTTCTACAAGAAGCAGGGCTACACCGTCTTTTGCGAGATGCCGGGCTGGTACGCCAGCGGCCACAGCCGGGTAGGGTTGTGGAAGGACCTCATCACTTCGGGTTGACAGCAAGACCCGGGGTAGGGATACCCCGGGCTACAGTAGAAGGTTTTGAAAGATAACTCCAGGTAGAAATTGGACCTGGTGGTTAGGCCGGTCGGTGTTCGGACAGCTTCTGG
Source organism: Anaerolineaceae bacterium (assembly GCA_016927865.1). Classification (GTDB taxonomy): domain Bacteria; phylum Chloroflexota; class Anaerolineae; order Anaerolineales; family Anaerolineaceae; genus Anaerolinea. The sequence continues at coordinate 17,233 of JAFGLU010000091.1, read as the reverse complement.
CGCATTTGCATCCGCGCACGGGCCAGGCGGCTTTTCACCGTGCCAATCGGGCAGCCCATCACCTGGGCCGATTGCGCATAATCGAGTCCGAGGATGTCGACCATTTCGAGCGCCAGGCGGTATTCCACGGGTAATGAGGCCAGGCAGCGCTCGATCGTACGGCGCTCTTCGCGGTTCACCACTACCTGCTCCGGGCCAGGATCCGCAGCCGGCAGGTACTCCTCGGCGGGAGCTTCCTCGTCCTCTTCATGTGCCAGAGTTACAAAACGCACCAGCGGATGGCGCTTCTTTTTGCGCAGCTCGTCATAACACAGGTGGGTGACAATTTTGAGCAGCCAAACCCGGAAAGAACTGCCATACAGGCAGGCCAGTTTTTGATAGGCGCGCATGAAGGCAATCTGAGAGACATCTTCGGCAGCGGCTTCGTCTTGCAGAATGCGGCACGCCACCCTGAAGACCAGGTCTTGATAATTGAGCACCAGCCGGTTGAAGGCTTCCAGACTGCCCCGTTGGGCCTGCTGGATCAAGGCCGACTCATCCAGGAATGTAGATGTCAAGTTCATCGCAACCATAGCGCTTGCTCCCCAAGTTTCGTTGACGGAAGTTGCCCCAATCATGGTCCAACCACCGGGTAAAGTTCTTGCCAAAAGGTTCCGCCATTGGTGGTGTTCACCAGAGCACTGGTGCCGCCCGCCTGAGCCACCACCCAGCCATTTTCACTGTCCACAAAAACCGGTTTTCCCAACCAACCCACCGACAGCACCGAGACCCAATTCAAGCCACCGTCGACCGTGCGGAACAGCTCAGCGCCCGCCTCTGGGTCGTACTGCTTCATGGCGCCCAACAACCAGCCGCTGTGCGCATCCAGAAAGTTGAGAGAGCCATAAGGCGCCGGCAACCCCTGAGCGTTCCAGGTCATGCCGCCATCCCGGCTGATATACAACCAACTCACCGGTTTGGATGTCTCGTACATTTGGCAGCGCAGCGTGAATGTTATAGCCTCAGCGCTGGAATGAGCAATGCCCAAGAAGCCGCAGCCGCTTTCTACGCGAGAAAAGAGGTTTGCGCTTTGCCCCGCTGGAGCAGGCAGAGCCACCTGGCTCCAGTTCTGCCCGCCGTCGCTGCTGTGATAGGCAAACAGGCCGGGCATTAAACCGGGACAGTCGCCCACCAGCCAGGCATTCTGCGGGTCGGTGAAAGCCAGTCCGGTCTTCGAGCAGCTCATCAAGCTATTAATATTATCGGGGTCGGCTACCCGCAGCCAGGTCTTGCCGCCGTCGGCGGTGGTGAAGATGGCGATGTAATCCTTACTCATCCCTGCGCCCAGATGCGCCAGCAGCCAGCCGTGCAAGCGGTCGCTGAAGCCCAGAGAATCAGCCATGAAGAACTCGGTGGTCATGCCGCTCAAATCCAGGGGCTCGCTTTCGTCCCATGTCTGACCGCCGTTGATCGTGGACCAGATTATTACCTTGCCCGACGGCGGGGCCGCATCACGTGGAGAGAACACCACCCAGGCCTGCATCGGAGAGATAAAGTGCCCTGTGGCTGCCAGCGAATTCTCCCCCAGGTTGGAGGGAAGTACGGGCGGGGTCAAGTCACGCCAGGTTCTGCCGCCGTCGATGGTGCGGAAGATGTGGTCATCGGGGCCGGAGTTGACCGTGCCAATGCACCAGCCATTTTGCGCATCCAACATATTCAATGCTCCGATTCGCACGGTCAACCCAGCAGCGGCCCGCCCTTTGACGACCTGGGCGGTGGGGCGCACGGTGGCGGTGATGGTGGGCACGACTTCATCCGTGGGGGTAGCAGTGACCACCGCGGGGGCGGCCTGGGTGGTGGCGGGCGTCTCGATTGGCGGAACAACCATAGGCTCAATGACCACTTCAAAGGTTCCACAACCGGCCAACAGCATTGCGGTGAAGAGGAACATGGTAATGTTGCAACCCAGGATACGTTTCATAAAACCTCAAACAAGCGGGCCTTGGCGTCCCAGAATAAGCGTACCTACTCGCCAACTTTGGCGACGTGCGCTTTTCACCTAAAGAGCGAGTAGATACTGAGCATCATAACCTCTCGCTGTTACGGGGATATCACAGGGCTGTTACCGTTTGGTAACAGTGGGTTTGGTAATGCCCGCGTCTCTGGCCACCCGCAGCCGCACGGTAAAGACTGTGCCGTGGCGCTGGTCCTGACGGCTGCGCACCATCAATTCGCCACCGTGCCGGGCAATGATGCGCTGCACCAGCGAAAGGCCCAAGCCGCTGCCTTCCACCCCGCGCGCATTGGCTCCCCGGTACAGTTCTTCGAACACCCGCGGCAGATCATCCGGGCTGATTCCCGGCCCGGTGTCTGCTACTTCGATGGTTAAATTGCGCCCGTCTTCCGCCGCGCGAATCTCGACCGTATCGGCCGGACCGGTGAACTTGAGCGCGTTCTCTAACAGGTTATAAAAGGCCAGTCCCAGCAAATCGCGGTCGCCGGTGACCGGCGGCAACGGCCAGGGCACCTGAGCTGCAATCAAGTTCACGCTGCGCCCGGCTCTGCCCGGCTGGAGGCAAGCCGCGTCGATGGTCTCTTCGAGGAGGTCGCGAATGTCCACAGGGTACTCTTCGAGCGGGCGCACTTCCAGCTCGGCCAGCTTGCGCAAATCGGCCACCAACCGGCTGAGGCGCTCTGCCTGGTGCTCCACATCGGAAAAAGCCGCCTGCGAGGCCATGCTCCCCGACGATTCAGACAGGTTCACCAGCGCCGCGCGCATGGCGGTGAGCGGGTTTTTTAGCTCATGGTCGAGGCGGCGGTAAAATCTGCGCCGGGCTTCTTCCGATTGCTGCCGCTCGGCATTGATCACCTCTAAACATTGTTTCTCACTGCTGCGCCGCAACCAGGCCCGCGCCAGCAAGAAGAGCGTCGCCACCCCGCCCAACAAGATCAACCAGGTGCCTGGGTCGGCGCGCACCACCACACGAGGCAAGTCGGGCGCGAGCAGTTGCAGCACCAGTGCCACGGGAATCGTAATTCCCAGAGGGAGCAAGGCCAGCAGCCAGCGCAGCAGCTTCATGGCTCGGCCCTCACCACACCGATAAAACGATAACCCTCGCCGGGCAGAGTCTCGATATAACGCGGCTGGGTTGGATCGTCGCCGAGAACACGGCGCAATTCGGCCATGCGGGTGTCGACGGTGCGGGTTCCGGCGGGATAGTCCCAACCCCAAACCACATCCAGCAAGCGTTCGCGGGTCAGCAAATCGTCGGGGTGAGTCATGAGATATTCCAGCAACGAGAAAGCCTTGGGCGTCAGGGTAAGAGGCTGGTTATTGAGCAGGGCGCGGTGGGCGCGGCGATCCAAGGTTAAACTGTCGCTCACCAGGCGCCAGCTCGAAGCCAATGAAGGCTGCCCCGGGCGTGCCCGGCGCAGCACCGATTTGATGCGCGCCAGCAGCTCGTGCGGGTCAAAGGGTTTATTCAGGTAGTCATCGGCGCCTTCTTCCAGGGCCATGGCCCGCTCGGTGGATTCGCCCACCTGGGTGAGCAGAATCACAGGGGTCCAGTTGCCGGATTGGCGCAGCTTGCGCAGCGCGGCGCGCCCGTCCAGGCGCGGCATGAGCACATCCAGGATGAGCAGGTCGGGCGGGTTGGCCGCCACCTCGTCCAACGCAGCCTGACCGTCTCCCACGGCAGTCACCAGGAAGCCGGCCCGCTCAAAAAACGGCTTGAGGTTAGCGGTGATGGCCGACTCATCATCGGCCAGCAAAAGGCGGATTTGGGAATCGTTCATATTCAGGTCTCCCATGCCTTGATTATATCCCGCCCCGGCAACCGCGCTGTTACGAGGCTGTTACGGATCGGTAACAAGAGGAAGCCGTAAGCTTTTAGCCATCAGCCATAAGCTTGAAACGGATTCGTTACCCGCTGTCCGCCTCCAAACCGTAGTTCGGGTCTCACCTATCACCCTGCGAACCTTGCCAAGTTATTGATAAATTTCTTTTGCCGTTATGTTACACTTAATCGCATGGAACTTCACCCAACCGCCCCTATTATTGAATTTGACCGCGCGCGCCAGGCGATCATCGAGCCACACCTGGAGCCGCTCCAGGGCCCGCCGGTGCAGCGGGTGGTGCTGTGCTTTTTCCTAGATGTGCTCGATGCGCTGGTTGCCGAAGGCCGTCTGGAAAAAGTGTATTCCTTGATTTCGGAGTGTGGCAAAAACCCGGTCTATGTGCTGCGCCAGCACGGAAAGGAAACTCTGGTGGCCCACCCCGGCGTGGGCGCGCCCCTAGCCGTAGGCTTCACCGAGGAGCTGATCGCCCTGGGCGGGCGCTACTTCATGGCCTGCGGCGGGGCTGGTGTGCTGCAGCGAGATATTGTCGTGGGTCACCCGGCAATTCTTACCGCTGCCGTGCGCGATGAGGGCACCTCGTACCACTATCTGTCCCCCTCCCGCGAGGCGAATCCCGACCCGGCTGCCACCGCCGCCCTGGAAGCCGCCTGTCGAGAGAAGGGAATCGATTACCGCCTGTGTAAAACCTGGACCACCGATGCCCTCTACCGCGAAACGGCCGAGCGGCGCGCCCGGCGCATGGAAGAAGGCTGCGACGTGGTGGAAATGGAAGCCTCGGCCTTCTTTGCCGTGGCCCAGTTCCGCGGGGTAAGTTTTGGCCAAATCGTTTACGGCGGCGACCTGGTGGTGCCCGAAGGCTGGGATCACCGCGGCTGGATCAGCCGCGTCGAAGCCCGCCGATTATTATTTGAACTGGCAGTTGATGCCGTATTTCGCATGGGTTAGGAGTTACTTCATATGATGAATCGCGAACCTTCTTCTCGTCGTGGAGCGGTCAGCAGCAGTGCCCGCTTCATCGTGACCACTGTCCTGGTGGTTGTTGGCCTGGCAGTGCTTTATGCGCTGGCCCAGCCCCACATGTACCTGTTCAAGCGCGTCGAGCCGGGTTTCATCGGCGTGCGCATCCAGGGCGGGCGCATCGTGGAAATTGTGCCCCCCGGCGTCTATTCCGACCTCGGCTTGTTCGTGCGGATGGAGACGTACTCCACCCAGGCCTACCAGTTCAGCGTCACCGACCCTGAACTGATCACCTCGGACAACCAGCGCCTGGGCGTCACCGTTTCGGGCAGCCTGTTCCGTCCCGATTTCACCAAAGCCGATCGGATCAGCGACCTGTGGGCACGCTACCGCCAGATTTACACCAGCGACGTAGCCTTGCAGGCAGTGGCCAACGACCTGAGTGCGCAAGCCATGAAGGTGTGCGTGGGCAACCGCCCCTTCCGCGAAGCCATCATCGGCACCGCCCGCGACGATCTGCGTAAGTGTGTCGATCAGGAGCTGAGCGTCCTGGCGGACTCTTACGGCCTGGATGTGCAAAACGTGACCGTGCCAAACGTGACCATGTCAGAGGAAGTGCAGGCATTGCTCGACTCGATCACCAAGAGCCGCCTGGAGACCGAAAAAGCCGTGCAGGATGAACTGCGCGCCGTGGCCGAGGGCGAAGCCCGCCAAGCTGAGCAAGAAGCAGTCATCCGCGTCGAGCAATCCCGCATCCAGGAAGAGGCCCGCCAGAAAACTCTGCTGGCCGAACTGACCCGCCAGCAGTTGGAAGCCGAGCGCGCTGTGATTGAAGCGCAAAAGAACAACGATCTGCTCGCGGCACAGCGCGACCTGGAAATCAACAAGGCCCTGGCTGCCGCAGCCTCTGAACGCGCCAATGCCGAGCTGGCCCGCGAACTGGCCCTGGCTGCCATCTACAGCGCCAACCCCAACTACTTCCAGTATCAAATGGCCCTGGTGAACGCCTCGGCGATCAAGGCAACCGACAAGCTCATCTTCACCGTGGAAGGCATGTTCCCGTCGCTGGTCTTTGGCGAGAACTTGCAGCCGGTGGTGCCCGTCCAAGGAGCCACAACCCTGCCTGAATAAAAGGAAAGCAACTTCTCAACCAGAGGTGGAAGTGTCCCGGATTTTTGGCGCCTGCGCCAAAAATCCGGAAGCCTTCTTCACCCTCTGAGTAATCGCAAAGGAGGTTGAATGAATAAGCAGTCATTTAACGCCGCATGGCACTTCACACTGGGTGATTCCACCGACGTGTGGAAAGCCCCCGCCGAAAGCGACCTACGCGAAGTGGAACTGCCGCACGACTGGTCGCCAGAGCTGCCGCGCAGCCCCGGCAACCCCAGCCGCGCGGCGGGCGGGTTCTTCGCCAACGGCACCGGCTGGTACCTTAAGACCTTTGACGCGCCGGAATCCTGGCAGGGAAAGCAGGTGTTCGTGGAGTTTGAGGGCGTCTACATGAACGCCGAGGTCTGGCTAAACGAGCACCTGCTCTACCGCCATCCTTACGGATACACGACCTTCCAGGTGGACTTGACCCCGCGACTTAACATCGGCAAGCCCAACACCCTCAAGGTGCGCGTGGACAACTCTGCCCAACTCAACAGCCGCTGGTATTCCGGCTCGGGCATCTACCGCCCGGTGTGGTTGATGGTGGCCGAGCCGCTGCACATAGATCACTGGGGCGTGTTCGTCACCACGCCCTCGGTCAGTGCTGCCTCGGCCGGCGTGCGCATTCAAACCGCCCTGGTCAACGCCACCGACAAGGCCCAGGACGTGACCCTGCGCACTTACGTTTACGACCCCGACGGGCAGGTGGTGGCCACGCTGGAGAAGCACCTCACCATTGAAGCAGGCGCGCGCGCCGAAAGCGCTCAAAACATTCACGTCCCGCAGCCGCGCCTATGGTCTCCCGAAACACCAGCCCTCTACAAGGTGGAATCCAGCCTGATGGATGGCAACAAGGTGCTGGACCAGGCCATCACCCCCTTTGGCATTCGCAGCCTGAGCTTCGACGCCGAACAGGGCCTGCTGCTCAACGGCCAGCCCATCAAGCTCAAGGGTGGATGTGTGCACCACGACAATGGCGTGCTGGGGTCGGTTTCCTTCCCCCGCGCCGAAGAGCGCAAGGTGGAAGTGCTCAAGGCCAGCGGCTTCAACGCCATCCGCTGCGCCCACAACCCGCCCGCCCCCGCCATGCTGGATGCTTGCGACCGGCTGGGGATGTTGGTGATGGACGAAGCCTTTGATTGCTGGCGCATCGGCAAGAACGCCTATGACTATCACACCGTCTTCGAGGACTGGTGGCAGCGCGACCTCGACAGCATGGTGCTGCGCGACCGCAACCACCCCAGCATCATCCTGTGGAGTATCGGCAACGAGGTGATGGAACGGGACGGCCGCTCGGATGGCGTCGGGATTGCCCGCCGCCTGGCCGAGCGCGTGCGGGCCCTCGATTCCTCCCGCCCGGTCACCGGGGCCATTTGCAGCACCTGGGACGGTTTACGCGTGTGGAACGACACCGACCCGGTCTTCGCCGCGCTGGACGTGGGCGGCTACAACTACCAGTGGCAGCAGTATGAGGCGGATCATGCCCGCCATCCCCAACGCATGATGATCGGCACCGAGTCCTTCCCCAAAGAGGCCTTCGAGAACTGGCAGGCCGTCCTCGATCACAGCTACGTGCTGGGCGACTTCGTCTGGACTTCGCTCGATTACCTGGGCGAGTCGGGCATTGGACGGGTTCGCTTCGATGAGGAGATCAAGGATTTCCTGGGCCGTTACCCGTGGCACCAGGCCAACTGCGGCGACCTGGACATTTGCGGCTTCAAGCGGCCCCAGTCCTACTACCGCGACATTCTGTGGAATCCCGTCGCCCCGCAGTACATTGCCGTCCACCCGCCCATGCCGGAAGGCAAAACGCCCGATGTTTCTGCCTGGGGCTGGCCGGATGTGTGGCCCAACTGGAATCACGTTGGGCGCGAGGGGCAGATATTCAAAATCGATGTGTATTCCTCCTGCGACGAAGTTGAACTGCTGCTCAACGACCAGTCGATGGGGCGCAAACCAGCCAGCAAAGCCAATAAGTACCTCGTCAGCTTTGAGGTGAATTACGAACCCGGCGAGTTGAAAGCGGTTGGCTACATCCAGGGCGCGCAGACGCAGGAAGCGACGCTCAGCACTACTGGCCCCGCCACCAGCCTACGCCTGACCCCCGACCGGGATGCGCTGCGGGCCGAGCCCGGCGACTTGAGCTACGTCACGGTGGAAATCATCGACGCGGCCGGGCGGGTGCTACCCAACGCCGACCGCACGCTGAACTTCCACCTGAGCGGCCCCGGTGAAATTGCCGCCGTGGGCAGCCCGGATCCCATCAGCGCGGAGGATTATCGCGGCAACACGCGCACCACCCACCGCGGGCGGGCCCTGGTGGTGGTCAAAACCAGCGGCAAGCCGGGCACGCTGCGCCTGAAAGCCGAAGGCGAGGGATTGCCAAAGGCAGAAGTCGAAATCTTGGTGGGTTAAACAAAAACCCTAAGGGTCTTCGGAGACCCTTAGGGTTTTCTGAATAGCCCAAAACTTCTACCCGTACAGGTTCTTGTGCACCGTGCTGAGGGCGCGCACCTGCTCCCCGGCGTGGTAGGACGAGCGCACCAGGGGGGCGCTTTCTACCCACTTGAAGCCGATGCCCAGGCCAAATTCTTTCAACTCGGCGAACTCTTCCAGCGTGTAGTAGCGGTCGATGGGCAGGTGCTTGCGACTGGGCTGCAAATACTGCCCGATCGTCAGGATATCCACGCCCCATGAGCGCAGGTCGCGCATGACCTCTTTAACCTCGTCCATGGTCTCGCCCAGGCCCAGCATGATCCCCGATTTGGTCAGCACGTCGGGGTCGATGCGCTTGGCGTTGCTCAGCGTGGCTTGCGCCCACTCGTAGCGGTCCTGCGGCTGGACCTTCTTGAACAGCCGCGGCACCGTCTCGACGTTGTGATTGAGGATTTCGGGACGGGCTGCCACCACGATGCGCAAGGCTTCCACGCTACCCTTGAAGTCGGGGATGAGCACCTCGATGGAGCAACCGGGATGGATCTCGCGGATGCGGTGAATGAGCATGGCGAAAATCGGCGCGCCGCCGTCGCGGCGGTCATCGCGGTTGACGCTGGTGATGACGGCGTGCTTCAGATTCATGGCCTTCACCGACTGGGCCACCCGCTCCGGCTCCAGAAAGTCCAGCACAGCGGGACGGCCGTGCTTGATGTCGCAGAAGCCGCAGGTGCGCGTGCATACGTCGCCCATCATCAGGAAGGTAGCCGTGCCGGAACCCCAGCACTCGCCCATGTTGGGGCAGCCTGCCTCTTCACAGACAGTGTGCAAGGCCTTCTGACGCATGAGCGTTTGCAATTTTTCGTACGTCTCACCGGAAGGCGCGCGCACGCGAATCCAGGGCGGGCGGCGTAGGGGCGTGGTGTCGGTTGTTTCAGGGTTCACCCGGTCGCGGGTCGGCTGCATAAATTACCTCCAATAAAGGAGAAGCGTTAATTCTCCACGAATTTCACGAATTCACACAAATATAAAACATTAATTTTCGTTGTCAAGTTTGCGGACGCGAAGTTGGACGCCTTCGCGACCGACCACTTCCACGCGGCTGCCCTTGGGCGCCTTTTCGGCAGGGTTATCCAGCACCGCCGTCCACAGCTCGCTGCCCATCTGCACCGAGCCGTCAGGAGCCAGATCGGTGCGCGCCACGCCCACCTTACCCGCCAGTGCTTCAATACCTGTCACCACCGGCACGCGCAGCGCGCGCAAGGCAAAGGTCATGATTGCAAAGAACAGCCCGCCAATGGCAATGCCCGTGCCGATGACCAACGGCACCGACACGCGCTGAAAATCAGGCACGTTGGGCGAGTTGAACAGCACCAGCGCCCCCACGATGAACGTTGCCACGCCCGCCACGGTCAAACCACCTTGGGTGGGCGTCTTCAACTCCAGAATGAACAGGACGAAGGCCATGATCAGAAAGATGATCCCAAACCAGTTGACCGGCAGCAGGCCCAGGCCAAACACCGCCAGCGCCAGGCACACCGCGCCGATGAAGCCCGCCACCCACCCGCCGGGGCTGGACAGCTCGATCAAGAGGGCCTGCACGCCCACACTCAGCAAAATGAAAACCAGGTTGGCGTTGGTCAAGAGCTGCAAGAGCTGCTCCAGCAAGGTCGGCTGCATTTCCACCACCAGGGCGCCGGCGGTTTTCAGAATCACCTCGTTGTCCAGGTGGTAGATCTTGAAGCCGTCCAATTGGGTCATCAAGTCGCCCAGGTCGCGGGCCACGAAATCGATCAGGCCCACCTGAAGGGCCTCGTCCGAGGACACCGCCCGCGCATCTTCAATGGCGGCTTCGGCCAGCCGGGTGGCCTCCTCAGGGCGGCGCGTCGTTAAAGACCGCACAGTGGCCTTGAACATTTCTTTGAGCTTGGTCTCCATCGTCTCGCCGATATCCTCACCCGAACCGCCCACTGGGCTGGCTGCCCCGATGGCAGTCTCGGGGGCCATCGCAGCGGCGTGCCCGGCCAGGGTCATCAGCGTTCCAGCCGAACCGGCCATGGCCCCGGCCGGGGCCACGTACACCACCACCGGCACCGGGCTGTTGCGAATCTGCGAAACCAGCTTGCTCATCAACTCCGTGCTGCCGCCGGGAGTGTTGAGCGACAGCACCACAATTTCGGCATCGCGCAGTTGGGCCGTTTTAATGCCGCGGTCGATCATCTCTTCCCAGATTGGGTTCAAGGGCCCTTCCAGGCGCACTACCACCGCCACTGGGCTGCCGCTTTGAGCCTGCGCCGCCGGAGCTTGGAATGCCGCCAGGAGCAGCGCCATCATCCAGGCCAACAACCCAATCCAGCGTATGATCTTCCGGAATTTCATCTCAGCCTCCTGCTGTATGTCAGCTTCCTTTATTATAACGTGAACTACCGTGCTTCTGGACGCTCGGCTCGGATCGTACAGCGTTTTAGTAGCTACCTACGCAGAGGTAAAAGAAACCCGAATTTGAGGCGTATGTGGGTGCAATGCACCCACATACGCCTCAAATTCGGGAACTTTCCTCAACTCCGGTGAGTAGATACGCGTTTCCAGGGTTATTCTTGCTTAAACGGCGGCGCTTCTTTGCTAGGATGCTATAATTTAAACATGGCAATCACGATCAACGATTTCTTGTTTGCCGGGTTGGCCCTGGGGCTGGTCATCATGATCACCGTGCTGGCGATCCTGGGAGGACTGCGCTGGCTGCGCGGGAAAAACCAGACCCGCCTGGATGCGCTGAAGGAACACGTGCGCGGGCTGAAAACGCGCCTGGGCGGCTTGCAAGAAATCTACGACGAATACCGCGATCAACCTTTGCAGCCCTACCGGGGCGCCGCCGAGACACTCCACAAGCAACTCCAGCAAGCCCGCAGCGATCTGCTGGCCCTCAACGCCGCCATGGACGAACTGGAGCGCACCCATGCAGTCCCCGATGCCCCGGTGAATGCCGCCATCAACGTGCTGCCCAACTCGCTGGTCGCCCAACGCATGAGCCAGGATATTGAACTTGCTGTCGCCGATCTGACCGCTCAGATGGATGAAGCCTTCTTATCGGGCCAGCGCTTGCAGCACATTTCCGACGAAATGCGCCAGTTGGAAGCCCAGACCGAAGGCTACTACGAAGAAATGCTCAAGCTGCTAAATCGCCTCAAGGAAGCCGGGGTCAAGGGCAAGGTGATCGCTGAGAGCGAGGATTATCTATCGGTGCTGGCATACGACCTGAAACGGGTGCCTGAGCATTTCAAACCCGGCAGCACTTCTGAAGCAGACACACGAAAAGAACAAGAAGGCGCGGCGCATGTGTATGAGCTATTAGGCAGCGAAGAAGCCGAACTGCTTGGGCGCCGCAAGGCCTTGCTCGAAACCGACAAGCTTTACCACCAGATGAAAGCCGCAGAGCAGCACCTGGGGCGCAACCTCAACTTGATGAAACAAATTCTGGAAGAGCCCATCCCCGGCCTGATCGTCAACGACTTCGTTAAGCAGGTCATGTCGGTGGATGACAAGTTCCAGGCCCACGCCGAAAAACGGGCCGCGCCCGACGCTGGAGACTTGAAGCCGCAAGAAGGCGAACTCAAGCGTTGGAACCGGGTGGTTCAAGATTGCGAGCAGGAGCTCAGCCGCGCCCGGCAAAACGTGGACATCTTGCGGCAGAACCTCAAGGAACTGGACGCTGCCCTTGAAGAAACCGATGCGTGCCTGGAAAGCGTGGAAGCCGAGCAATGCGCAGAGTACCCCGTGGAGTGGGATCTCAGCCGCCCGCTGTTAGAGGAGATCGGTACGGCGCGCAGCCAGTTGGGCAGCCTTGAAAAGGCGCGTACCCCCGAAGCATTGACCGAGGGTATTCAAACCGCCAACGATTTACTGGCCCAAACAAAAGTCCTCTTGTCCAAGGCCCGGCAACTGCTCGAGCGCCACAACCACCTCTTGGTCCTGCTAAACCGCCCCGAAATCACCGGTGGCCTGGAGTGGCTGCGTGAGACCGGCGAGTTGGCAGCCTATGTCGACCGCTACGACGAGCACAACTGGGACCCGCGTGATGATGTCAAGAAGTTCAGCCGCCAGATCGGCGCGTTGAACGAGTTGCAAACCCGTCTGGCTCCCGAAGACACCCAAACCGCGCTAAAGGAATCTCAACTGGAAGAGCGCATCCATGCCATGGATTTGCTCCTCCGCCGCCATCTGGACCTGCGCCCGCGCGCTGCGCGCATTGCCGACCGCCTGGAAGGTGTTCTCGAAACTGAACAGCAACTGCGCGAGACGCTGCAGCAGGCTGCCGCTGTGGTTGGGCGCACCTCACTACTGCTGGGTAACAACGCTTTCCTGCAGGAAACCGCCGGAAACCAGGTGTCCACTTTCCAAAGCACGCTGCAATCCCGCTTGCAGGCTCTGGAGCACACCAAGGAAGGCACCCTTGAAAGCAAGCGAGTGGCTGCCAGCAAAGACGTGGAGCGCGTGCAGCGCTCGCTGAATGACTGGCTTGCGCGCATGCTCGGCGGAATCGACCGCTTCCGCGACCGGCTGCAAGGCCGCTTAAGCCGCCTCGATCAAATCGCGATTCTCGACGACCCCGAGGTGAACAATGCCCGCCAACTGCTGCGCCGCCTGAGCGGAGCCCCACCGGTGACCAGCTTGCTGGGCTTCAGCGAGGCAGCCACTCAACTCAAACGCTGCAGTGACGATTGGGTGGCTTGTGAAACAACTGAGCGTGCCCTCACCGCCAAGACCGGGCCCGTAGAAGAATCCTTCGAGCAGGCTTCGGCGGCCCTCAAAGAAGCCCGGCTGGCCTTCCAAAACGCCGGCGGATTGGCCAGCGGGCGGCGAGAGTGGAGCCGGGTGACGCAAGTGTCGTTGGAAAACGACCGCCAGAGCCTGGATACCCTCGATCGGCGCATGAGCAGCCTGCGCACCCAACACTGGCCTTCGGTGCAACTGGTGCGCGAGCTGGACCAGATCTACCACGAGCTGGACAAGCTCTCAGACCGCGTGGTGCAGGCCGCCCGCCAGGCCGAGCAGGAAAGCCGGGAAACCGGCAGCGTGGACGAAGCCTATAACAGCTTGAAACGCTACTGGGAGGGCCGCGCGCAAACCGAGCCGGCCCTGGCCGCCCATATCCGCAACATGCTCGGCCGAGCCGAAGCGCGCTACCGCTCGGCCCGCGACGGCTACCTGCGCGGCTCGCTCAACTTTGAGCAAACCCGCAGCGGCGTGGAAGAAGCTGCCGATATCCTCGAAGAGGGCTTCACTACCTATGAAGGACAGCACATCAAGCCATAATGAGAACATACCACTTTTTCACTACTGATGTTTTCACCGACCGGGCCTTCGGCGGCAACCCGCTGGCTGTTCTGCCGGACGCGCGCGGATTGGATACAGGCCAAATGCAGGCCATCACCCGCGAGTTCAACTTCTCTGAGACGGTCTTCGTCCTGCCGCCCGATTCGCCTGAACACACCCGCCGGCTGCGCATCTTCACACCCGGCAAGGAGCTGCCCTTCGCCGGACACCCGACCGTGGGCGCGGGTTTTGTGCTGGCCTCCTGCGGCGAGATTCCCTTGACAGGCGAGGTCACCCGCGTGATCTTCGAGGAAGGCGTGGGGCCGGTGCCAGTGACCATCCGCGCCAGCGACGGCAAGCCGGATTTCTCTCAGCTCACCGCCGCCCGCCTGCCCGAAGAAGGCCCCACCCCGCCGCCCTCCGGGGGCATTGCGGCGGCTTTTGGGCTAGAAGCATCCGACCTGCTGGGCGGGGATTATGCGCCACAAGCTTTCTCCTGCGGGGTGCCTTTCTTGTTCGTGCCGGTGCAAAACCGGGCCGTGCTGGAGAAAATCCGCCTGGACCGCTACAAATACGACTTCGTGCTGGGGCAGTATTGGGCCAAGGAGGTGTTCTTCTTCTCCTTTGATCCCGAGCGACCCGGCTCGGACCTGCGCGCGCGGATGTTTGCCCCGGCACTGGGGGTTGCGGAAGATCCCGCGACCGGGTCGGCTGTGGCTTCGCTGGCGGGCTACCTGGGGGCCAGGGACGCAACCCAAACGGGCACGCTGCGCAAGGTCATTGAACAGGGTTTCGAGATGGGCCGCCCGAGTATCCTGGAGTTGGAACTGGACAAAACGGACGGACAGATCAGCGAGGTGCGCGTGGGCGGGGCGTCGGTGCTGGTGACCGAGGGTACGTTGACGATGCCATAAGGGAAAGAAGGCACCGCAGAGGCGCAGAGGGCGCAAAGGAACGCGGAGCAGAAAAAAGAAAAAGGAAGAGCAGGATGGGAGAAGGGGAAGCTAGGGCCAGGGGGTAGAGGATGCCGTGGGGGTGAGGGTTGGGACCTGGGCCAGGTCTATGGCATAGACTTGCAGGTCGGAGAAGCTGACGGTGAGGGTTGAACTGCTCGAAGCCCGCGCATACACGCCCAACTGCCCGTCTTGCAACACGCGGTCGCGGGCCGAGAAGACAAACTCGCCGTTGACAAACAGGCGCAACTCGGGGCCTGCCATCCACACCCCCACGCGCACGGGCAGCAGACCGCCGGGCAATGCCGCGCCCGCCGGGGTCCAATCCTGCAAGACGGTGGTCCTTTCGGGCAAAACTTTCTCCAGGCGCACCTGCCCATCACAATTGATCAGGAAGCGGTAGAACGTCCAGACAGACGCTGCCCGCAGGAGCAGCCCGTAGGCGTCTGCGTCGCGGCACAAGCTGGGCGTCACGGTGATCTCCAGATAGGCATCGCCGGGCAGTTCGCCTTCGCGCAGGCTGAGCACGGAGTTCCGGGAACCGGAGGTAGACAGGGTGAGAGCGGATTTTCCGAATGCCGCCAGGCCACCTTGCAAATCACCGGTTTGCCAGCCGCTGCCGGAGAACGAGTCTGTGAGCACGCGCTGCCCCACGCCGGGGCGCAGTTGCTCGGTGGGGCGGGGTGTGGGCAGAGGGGGCGGGGTGAAGGTTGGCGTGGCTGGGAACCACACCGGGGTGGTGGTGGGCTCCAGGGTAGGGGTGGGGGTCGAAGTTGAGACGAGCGGCGTTGAGGGGGCGGGCAGGCATCCGCCCAGCACACCGGCGAACAAGACCAGCGCCGCGATCAGGCCAAACTTCACACGTCCACCACCTGTTCCCGTTCGGGACCGACCGACACCTGGCAGACCGGCACGCCGCTCAACTCTGAGATGCGCGCCAAGTAGTTTTGCGCCGCCGCGGGCAGGTCGCCCCAACTGCGCACACCGGTCAGGTCGGCATCCCAGCCGGGCATGTCTTCATAGACCGGCTCAAAAGGCGAAAGGTCGGCTGGGCCGAGGGGCAGGTCGGAATATTCACGCCCGTTGGCGCGGTATGCCACGCAAACGCGCACTTCGGGCAGCCCGCTGAGCACATCCAGCTTGGTGACCACCAGTTCGGTCAGGCCGTTGATGCGCACCGCATAGCGCAGCAGGACGCCATCCAGCCAGCCCACCCGGCGCGGTCGGCCCGTGGTGGTGCCGAACTCGTCCCAGGGGTTGGCGCCCGTTCCGCGCAAGCGCACGGCTGTGTCGCCCTGCACCTCGGTGGGGAAGGGCCCTGCACCCACGCGGCTTTGGAAGGCCTTGGTGACGCCGATGACACGGCCAACGTGCCCCACGCCAATACCCAGGCCGCCCATCACGCCCGTGGCAAGAGGACTGGAGCTGGTCACAAAGGGATAGGTGCCGTGGTCGAGGTCCAGCAGGGTACCCTGGGCGCCTTCAGCCAGCACGCTTTGCCCGCGGCGCAGCGCTTCCCAGACCAGGGCGGAGGTGTCGCCAATGTAATCGCGCAGCT
This sequence comes from Anaerolineaceae bacterium, assembly GCA_016927865.1. Lineage (GTDB taxonomy): Bacteria > Chloroflexota > Anaerolineae > Anaerolineales > Anaerolineaceae > Anaerolinea. Next base: position 1,030 of record JAFGLU010000091.1, on the reverse strand, counting down.
TTTCAGCGTAGTCGGCATACTGGTCGGCAATGGGAGAGGGATCCAGCGGTTCAACTTCATACAGGCGGGCGAGAGTCTGGTTGACCTCTTCGATGTGGGCGACCATGCGACGGTGAAAATCACTCTCGTCGAGCATCTCTTCCATGCGAATGCCCCGGCGGGCGGTTTTATCAGTGTAAGCCGGGCCGATTCCGCGCCCGGTGGTGCCAATCTGGTCTTTACCGCGGGCGGTCTCCTGGGCGCGATCGAGGGCGCGGTGACCGGGGGTGATGAGGTGGGCAGCGTGCGAAATGCGCAGGCGGGTGGGGTCAACGGTGACGCCGTAGTTGCGCAGCATGGTTATCTCTGCCAGAAGCGTCTCGGGGTAAATGACCACGCCGTTGCCCAAAATGCCAATCGTGTTGGGGTGGATGATTCCGGAAGGGGTGAGGTGAAGCTTGAAAGTCTGCGTGCCGACGGTAACTGTATGCCCGGCGTTGTCGCCACCGTTAAAGCGCGCTACGTAATCCGCGCGGGCTGAAAGCATGTCGACCACCCGGCCTTTGCCTTCATCGCCCCACTGCGTTCCGACAATAATATCAAGAGGCATGACTCGTTCTCCTCAATGGTAATCCCGTGATGCGGCCCGAAGGCCAAATGAATTATATTATACGTTGTGTGTGAATCGGAGGCAATTTCTGGAAATTTGCTATGGTGGTGAGGCGAATTTGAGGGTTGGGGGCTGAAATCTGTGCAGGCTCTGATTTTAGATGGTGGTGGATCTAGTCCTACCCTCATCCCAGCCTTCTCCCTGGCACCCCTACGGGTGGCCGAAGCGGCGCGGGTGAATCTCGGTCTAGCATGATTTGAGGTCAGGGTGGGTGATGGCTTACCCTCACCTAGCCTCTCCTGGACCCTCGACAGGGCGCCGAAGCGGCGGGGAGAGGGACAGAAGAAACAACAACACTGAAGTCCGGACAAAAGTTCGGACAATCTGGGAAAAGGAAGAGCCTCGAAGAAGATAAACTTGGTTTTCCACGACCATCATTAT
>JAFGLU010000090.1 GCA_016927865.1 Anaerolineaceae bacterium | reverse complement strand
TTTTTTGGGGTTTGAGCACCTTATTTATAACGGGGTACGTCTTCTTTTTCTACCCTCTCCGATTTTTAGGATAGGTTCTTAGGGTCTTCTTCACGCATCAAAATCTTTCTTCCATACTCTGCCCGTACCCGGTCAGCTCCCCATACCCAAACCCGCTCACCGCGACCTGACCCCATCTCCCCTCCACCTTCACCGCCCCCTCCCAATACACAAAACTCCCCCGCCACTCTTGGTCCGCCAGCAGCGGCTCAACGGCCAATTCCAGGTCCTCGCCCAGCACACGGATCACCCACCCCGCCGGGTACACGGCCCCGCTGTGTGGGCTTGTCCACTGCTCCGTGGCCTCAATGCTGAATTCCTCAGCAGTCAGTGTGCGCGTGTCGCCGTCCTCAAAGATCAGCGTGCCCTTCGAGTACGGGTCAATACTCCCATCCGCTCTGCGCAAGGTATACACCATCATCTCGCGGTTGTTATCCAACTGGATCGAGAACCAATCCCAACCCACCTGCCCCGCGCTCAACGCACTGGTGCTAAATTCATGGTCCATCCAGCTCCACCCGCGCACCGCCACATCCTCGCCATTCACGCGCACCGTGCCGCTGCTTTCCAGGCGCGTCTGGCTGATGTAATACGAAGCGTTGCCCGCCTCGGGTCCCTTTTGGCTGTAGCCCTGTTGCCCTTGTAATACCGGCCCCTTGAGGTCGGTTAACTCCAACGCAATGGACAAGCCCTCTTGCGCGGCAGCCAGCCGGTAGGAATCCTCCCCGGTCTGCTCCACGCGCCAATCCTGCAGCCACACGGCGAACCCTGGCTCGCCTTCAGCCCCCGCCAGCCCCGCCGCTCCGCGCTCAAAGCGCTCCTCGGCATGGAACTGCCCTCCCTCTACGTCCGTAAGGGCAAAATGGGCCAGGTACACCTGGTCGGCGCCCCACGGCGATTCTCGCTCACTGCGCACCTCGGGCGCGCTCAACGCCCGGCGGAAGAAAGTCAACTGGTAGCCAAAGCGCCTCCCATCCTCCGCCTGCAAGTTGCCCGTGTAATACCACCACTCCGTCTGAAAATCCGGGTGCGGGCCGTGATCCTTGGGAAATTCAAATTCAACCGGCCCCTCCGCCCGCGCAAAGGCTCCTTCTGCGGGCGGCAGCCCTTCCAGCCGAGCCTGCACGCTCCCCGCCTGCCGGGGGCGCAGCGCCAACCCCAGGCCGGCAGCCGCAACCGCCAGCACCACCAGCGCCCAGCCCCACCAGCGCATCTTACTCATAGCGAATCGCCTCCGCCGCCGCCATGCGGCTCATGCGCAGCGCCGGGTAGATTCCCGCCAGCAGCGCCGCCACCAGCGCCACCAGCACCCCCTGCGCCAGCGCTTCGATGGACACCGAAGCCTGCAAGGTCCAGCCAAACGAACGCCGGTTGATCACATAGATCAGGATCATCGCCAGTGCGTACCCCACCGGCACCGCCAGTAGCCCGGCCATCAAGCCCATCATGCCTGTCTCGACCAGCACCATCTTGCGCAGTTGCCCGCCGGTCAGGCCCAACGCCCGCAGAATGCCAATTTCGCGCTGCTTTTCCAGTTGCAACAGCAGCAGTGCGCTCAACACCCCAATGAAAGCCACTACCGTCGCCAGCACGCGCAGCGCCACGGTGATAGCAAACGTCCGGTCGAACACCTCCAGCACGTCGGCGCGCAGATTTTTGTTCGGCCGGATGAGCAGTTCCTGTCCGTTGCCCAACCCGTCCTGCATGTCCCGCGTCACCGCGTCGGCATCTTGCCCTGGCTCCAGGCGCAGTCCCACCGCCGTGACGGCTTCATCCGCCCACAACCGGCGGTAGACATCCATGCCCATCAGGATCAAGCCTTCGCTGGATGCGTAATCATAATAGACTCCGATGACCCGGAAGCCCTGCCAACCGGCGGGCGTCTCCAACTCGATCTCAGTTCCCGGCGCCTCGATCCCCAGGCGGTAGGCCAGCGGTTCAGATACCAGCACCCCGCCCGCCCCCATCGCCTCCCACACATCGTCCTGCGAGCCTTCCAGGGTCACAAAGGCGCGCTCCTGACCGACATCCGGGTTGCGCACGGCCGTCAGGTTCACCTGTCCCTGCCGCGCCATCACCGTGGTCGAGCGGGTCAAATCCACCCGCCGCACGCCGGGCCAGGCCTCCAGCCGCGCCAGAATCCCCGCATCGATCGGTGATGAGGGCGTAGTGGCAGTGAAGGTCGGCGCGGAGAGATAAATATCGCTCTGCAAGGTCTGCTCCATCCACAGCACTACCGTGTTGCGGAACCCGTCGATCATAATCCCCACCCCGATGGTCACCGCCACCGCCACCATCAAAGCGGTCACCGCCACCGAGGTGCGGCTGAGCGAATTCAGCAAGTTGCGCGGGGCTAACCTGCCTTCCAGCCCAAACAGCCGCCGCGTGAGCGGAGCCAGCAGCCACACAAGGGCCACCACCGCCGCCGAAGAAAGCAGCGCCGCGCCCAGCACGGTCAGCAGCGTCCCGCCAAACCCCACCACCAAACTGATGGAGGGAATCTGGAACACCAGTAGGGCCGCGCCCAGCACCGCCAGACCACCCGCCGCCGCCCAGCCGCTGGATTTGCGCGCCTTACTTTCCAACCCCGAGCGCAGCAGCGCCGCCCGTGGGGGGATCGAGGCCGCTTCCAGGGCCGGCAGCGCCGCAGTCAGCACCGTCGCCAACAGCCCCACCAGCGCCCCCTTCACCAGGCTTTCCACCGGCACGCCCGTGTCCCGCACCGTGGTGGTGAAATACAAGTCATTGATGGTCTGCGAGACCATGCCCACCGTGCTTTTTCCCAGGGCAATGCCCAGGCCAATGCCCAGCACCACCCCCAGCACACCCACCAGGGCCGCTTCGGCCAGGACCATCGCGAAGATCTCCCGCCGGGTGACGCCCAGGCAGCGCAGCGTGCCAAACAACCCGCGCCGCTGCACCACCGAGAAGGTCATCGTGTTGTAGATCAAGAACAGCCCCACCACCAGGGCCAGCAGGCTTAACGCGCTCAAGTTCAGCCGGAAAGCCTCGGTCATGCGCTCCACCGCCGAACTGCGCGCCTCGGCCTTCACCAGCAGCGCCCCTTGCGGCAGCAGCGCTTCCAATTGCCCCGCCAGTTCGGGCCGTTCCGCATCCAGAATGATATCCACCCGGCTGAGCCAGCCCATCCGCCCGGTCAATTCCTGCGCCGTGGCAATGTCGGCCAGCAGCACGCCCTCCAGGGCGCGCCTGGACAAATCATCCTCTGCCTCCAGCAGCCCGGCCACAAACACCGTTTTGTTCCGCCCGTTGACGGTAATATCAAAGGCCTGCCCGGCTTGCAGCCCATACCGTTCCGCCGTGGAGCGGGCCAGCAGCACGGCCCCCGGCCGCGTCAGGAATGCGGTCAGCTCCGCCAGCGGCGCGCCGCCCTGCTCTCCCAAAAAGTCGCGGAAAGGCGCGTCGGCAAATGGATCGATGCCCAGCAATTGAATGGGCACACCGCCCAACACGTCCGATGAAATGTACTCGCTCAGCACGGGCGCAGCAGGTTCGCTCCACCCGCCCCGTTTTAGGTCCACATACACCTGTTCATCCAGCCCCTGCGGCCCGCCGGTGATTTGATGAGTGGCCTTCCCGGTCAGCGCCTCGGTGCTCAGTTCAAAGGCCCGCCCCGCGCTGGCATTCGCCAAATCAATCGCCACCACCACCGCCACGCCCAACGCGATCCCCAACACCATCAAAGCGCTCTGCCAGGCGTGCCGGGATAAGTAACGCCACCCAACCCGCAGCAGCACGCGAAACTTCATTTTTCAACCTCCACCAGCCGCCCTTCGTGCAGAGTCAGCACCCGGTCGGCAATAGCGGCAGCCTCGGCGCTGTGCGTCACCAGCAGCATGTTCTTGCCCGCCTGGCGCGTCAGCCGGTCCAGCAGGTTCAGGATCACCCGCCCCGTGTCTTCGTCCAGGTTACCGGTGGGTTCGTCGGCCAACACCAGCATGGGGTCATGCACCAGCGCCCGGGCAATGGCCACGCGCTGCTGTTCTCCGCCCGAGAGGCGGTCGGGGTAGGTTTTTTCTCTGCCCTGCAGGCCCACCTCCGCCAACAGGCTTTCCGCCCGCTGCCGCCCCGGCCCGTCCAGCATCCCGTTCAGTTCCAGCGGCAGGGTCAGGTTCTCCCACACTGTCAACGTAGGGATGAGGTTGAAGAATTGGAAGATGAAGCCGATCTTCTCCCGCCGGAACATCGTTCGCTCGCGATCGCCCATGCCCGTCAGGCGCAGCCCGCCTACGTAAACCTCGCCGCTCTCGGCCTCGTCAATGCCGCTGATCAGGTTGAGCAGGGTGGTTTTACCGCTGCCGCTCTTACCCAGAATGGCGATCAATTCGCCCTGAGCCATGCTCAGGTTGGCATCATGCAGCACGAGCCGTTCTCGCCCTGCTTCAAGGTAACCTTTGGTCAAATTTTCAAAGCGAATAAACCCGGCAAAGTCTGCCGGGGTCGGTTTGTGTCCGTTGGGTCGAAGGCGTGCCGGTTTTTCTTGCATACCGGGATTGTATCAGCCTTTATTCACGGCTGCACAGGGACTGTACAACCTCCCCTAAAACCAATCCCGTTTCCAGAAGATCGCCACCACCACAGCCGCCATTGCCACAAACAAGCCAATAATAAAAATATAGGCCCACGGGTGCTCCTGGAACGGTAAAGATACGTTCATTCCAAAAAAGCTGGTCACAATCGTGGGGATGCTCATCACCACCGTGACCGAGGCCAGGAATTTCATCACCTCGTTCAAGTTATTCGAAACCAGCGAGGCAAAACTATCCATCGTCGAGCTCAAGATGGTAGTGGATATCCCCACCATTTCGATGGCCTGCTGGTTTTCGGTGATGACATCTTCCAGCAAATCTTCGTCGTCGGCAAAAGCTTTGAACACCTGCCAGCGCTGCAATCGCTCTAACATTAACTCGTTCGAGCGCAGCGCGGTGGTAAAGTACACCAGGCTTTTCTGGTACTTGAGCAGTTCCAGCATCTCACGGTTGCGCGAAGCCAGCACAATCTGGTCTTCCAGCATCTCGATAATGCGGTTGATCTCGCGCAGATAATTGAGGTAGCGCGTCGCAGCCATCAGCAGGATGCGCAGCACAAAGCGATTGCGCTTGGCGGTCGACAGCCCGCGCACCTTTCCCGAGCTTAAATCTTGCAAAATCTCATGGGGCCTCCGGCAAACCGTGATCAAGAACCGATTTGTCAGAATAATACCCAGTGGGATGGTAATGTAAGGAATATCCGTCTTGGTACCCTGAAAGAACGGCACGCGCAGCACCACCAGCAGCGTGCCGTCGTCCTCGCGCTCCGAGCGGGCGCGCTCGTCCAGGTCCAGCGGGTAGGTGATGAAATCTTGCGGCACGCCCATCGCGGTGAGGGTCTCGATCTCATTCGAACTCGGGTCAATCACGCTCACCCAACAACCGGTGACCACTTCGGGAATAACTTCCAGTCCGGATTCTGTATTCTTGTAGATCGTGATCATCCGTCACCTCCGCTGGAAAAATTTCCCGCTTGTGCGAGCGTCTAATTTTACCTTGATTTTCTGTTTTCAAGCGATGATCTTCTCTCTTCCCTTCTGGGCGCAGCGCGACTCTGGTATAAACAGTTGACTATTCCCACCGCTGCGCCCCTACCAGACCATTCGCGCACATTCGCACCATTCGCGGATAACTTTCTTTATCTTCCCTATTCGTGTCATTCGTGGAGAAATATCCATCTGCGTTGTGCTATAATACATTTGCATCCGGGGATGATAGGCTTCGACGGGAGAGGCTGGTCCCGGACTGCGAGCCGAGCGGCGCCGAACTCGTTAACTCCGCGCAAAAAATCAAGTGCCAATCGCACTTACTCTGCCCTCCCTCTCGCTGCCTAGTGTAGCTTGAGATGGCAAATCGCCCTCACGGGCGACGTCTGCCAGCCCCGCTTCCTTACCGGAGGTCGAGCAGGCGCAACAAAGTAAGGATGCCGCCCGGGAGGGTCACGAACCGGACGAAAGAGGGCTTTCGGGCCTGAGTGAATGCCCGGTCGCGCCTTCTGTTGGTTCCAGGCCGGCCGGTAAGAACAGGAACCGACTACGCTCGTAGATGTTCGCGGGTCGATTCTTTCGGACGCGGGTTCGATTCCCGCCATCTCCACTCTCGTAAAACCGCCTGGGCATTCGTCCAGGCGGTTTTGCAAGCCACACCTTCCACGCTCAGGATCACCATGAAAACTTCATTGGATTGCATTCCCTGTATCCTCCGGCAGACTCTCGACGCTGCCAGAATGGTTTCCCCCAATCCCACCGTACACGAACAGATTCTGCGTGAAGTGCTGCGCTGGACCGGCGACATGGATCTCAGTCAATCTCCCCCCGAACTCGCCCAACGCATTCACCGGCGACTGCGCGAGATCACCGGACTGTCAGATCCATACCGGGCACTCAAAGAGCGCACGAACCAGGCGGCATTGGAACTGCTACCCGCCCTACGTGCCGAAATCGCCGCTTCCAACGATCCATTAATCACCGCAGCAAGAATAGCAATCGCCGGAAACCACATCGACGTGGCCATCCACAGCCAAATCACCGAGCAGGATGTTCTCCAGGCAATAAACGAAGCCTTCACTGCTCCCTTTTACAGCGAGACAGAGAAATTCCACCACTTTGTAGAGACTGCCCAAAGCATTGTCTACCTGACCGACAATGCCGGCGAAATTGCCTTTGACCGCTTGTTGGTAGAGCAGCTCCCCCGCGAGCGCGTCACCTTGGTGGTGCGCGGCTCGCCCGTCATCAACGACGCCACCCTGGAGGAAGCCCGAGCCGTCGGCCTCGATCAGCTTGTCCGCGTCATCGACAACGGCTCCGACGCGCCCGGCACCATTCTCTCCGACTGCCGCCCCGAGATTCGCCATCTCATCGACAACGCCGATCTGGTCATCGCCAAAGGCCAGGGCAACTTCGAATCGCTCAGCAGTTACCCGGCCAACATATTCTTCCTGTTCAAAGTCAAATGCCCGGTCGCCGCGGAACACATCCGCCAACCGGTTACTACCCAGGTTCTGGCGCTATCACTGGCTGCCCCGGCCTGATCCGAACTGAACGCTTTCTCCTTACCGCCGCACCACCGGCAGGAACGTCAACTCTGGATCCACGATGGTGATCACCGCGCTGCCGGTCACAGGCGCCAGCTCAGCCGCCTCCACGCTGTAAGTCGTGTTGCGCACAACCTTCACCCCCGGCTGCACCGTCACCGTGAAGGTGAACTCCGCCGACGCGTCCGCCGCCAGGCTGCCCAGGCTCCAAGAAACCTCGTCGACCGAGAGGGTTCCCCCACTCGCATAGACCGTTCCTTCCGGAACAATGTCTCGCACGACCAGCGAGCTGGCCGCGGCGCCGCCCTTGTTGGTCACCGTCAGGCGGTACTCGATGCTGCCGCCCTCTTCCACCCCGCTCGGCGCGCTCTTGGTGATGATCAAGTTCGCGATGGGGTCGCCAACCGGCACCAAAATGCGCGCCGTGAACGACTGCAGGGTGATGATCATTGGCACGCTGCCACCTGCCAGGTCTTCATACGGCCTTTTCAGGTACACTGTCTGGACCGTGGTTGTGTCGTTATAGAAGATTTCCGCCCCGCCCAGCAGCGCATCCACCCGCTCTACCGAACTGCCATCCTTCCCCGATGCCGTCTGCCAGTCTGTCAGCTTGTATTCGATGCCCCCTGCACGGATATCCTTCGTCCGCGAGGCATGGTAAAAGCCGTTGTTGTTCGAAGTCCCCAGGTTGGTCTTCCCATCCAGGTCCATCGTCCAGGTATCCGCATGCTTTCCCAGCAGGGTGTTGCCCGTGTGCGTACCCACATATGCTCCCGAATCCGTGACCACCAACTGCGCGCCCCACGAATTGGGGTAGAAATTGTCAAACAAGATGTTGTTCAACACCGACCCGGTCGAGCGCTGGTACAAAATCCCCGCTGCCGTACAGCGGGCAATAACATTACCCTGCGCGGTCACATTGCGCGAGCCGTTATCGATGTACAGGCCAAAGCCGAATAACTCGTCATAGGTCGAGTGCGCTCCGTCGGTGTTGCCGATCGAGTCCACAATGATATTCTCGCGGATGTTCAGATCGTACACCGAGGTGTCCGTCAGGTCATCGCTGCCAAAGCTGCGCAACCCGCCACAATCGCCCTTGGAAAAACACGGCTGGCTGATCACATTGCGGTAGACCGTGTTGCCGTAGCCGAACACGTCCATCCCATTATAGCCAATTCGCTCCAGGCGGTTGAACTGGATGGTGTTGCTGTGGCCCGTATAGTCGCGCTGATCCACCTTAATACGGATACCGTCGCCGTCCTCCGTGCATTGCCCGCCACCGTCGTCAAATTCGCAGCCCATCCCGCTCTGCCCTAAGTTGGCAATCATGCCCACGTCGCGGATGGTGTTGTGCTCGAATGTCGACAGGCGCGCGAACGAGTCGATGCCCATGTGGTTGGCCCGCTCAATAGTGTTGCCCGACACCGTGATGTATCGACCCCCGCGCCAGCCGCTGGGGCCGCTGCTAAAGCGCTCCGCATCGTACACCCAGGTCGCCAGTCGAATGCCTGTGCCGTTCACGTCTCGAATCGTGTTATTGCGCAAAACAATCTGGTAATTTTCATCGGCGCGCAAATTCACCGGGGTGGTAATCCCGCTTTCAAACCACTTGCTGACCTCGAAATTCTCCACCACCACGTAGGAAATATGCTCCTGCAGGTTCCTACCCAGGATGATGCCCCCCAGGTAAGGATTACCCGATTCAATATACTTTACCGATCCTTCCATATCGGCATTGGTCGGACTTCCCGAGGTCGAGTATAGATAGACCATGTTTGTGGCATCGTCATAATACCACTCACCATCTTGATCAAGCGTTGCGCGGTGGCTGTCTAGCCAAAATCCCCAACCGGCGCAGGGTTCTTCTTCATTGATATCCGGGTTATAGCATTCCAGGTTTTTCCCCACCGTCAGAGTGTTGTCGCTGTCGCCGGTCACCTGCCGGTTGAGGATATACCAGCGCATGCCCTTAATGTGCGCCGTCGCGCCTGACCAATCTACCGCCGGAAGTTGGCTATCCGTAAATTGATCAGCTCCCGGCTGCCCATCGATCTCCGAATACCCCCCGTCCGGCTCGTCGATATTAGGCCAGCGCCCAATCCCCAATCGCACGCCATCGCGAAACAACTGGTTAATGCCGTTACCAAACTTGCCGGCATTATCCCCCGTCCACAAATCGGCCACATAAATATTAGGGGTACCCGCATCGGCGATGACCCACCCGCTGATCGGCTGCGCCCCCGAAATCACCGGCTGGTTGGCACAATCTCTTTCGGGGTACGAGCCAAAGGTGATCGGGCTGCCCGCCAGCCCCGAGCGCGTAATGCGCAGCATTTCTCCCCGCCAGGTATCCCCGCAGCGGAACAAGACCGTGTCGCCCGGTTGCAACGCCAGATCATTCACCTTGTTAATAGTCTTTAATGGCGCTGCTGTCGAGAGGCCGTTGTTATTGTCATTGCCGCTGGTCGAGACGTAATACGTCGTTCCCGCCGCCTGGGCAACTTGTCCTGTCCAAACGCTCCCCCAACCCGCCGCTGCGATCAATGCCGCAGCCATCACCCGTACAACCTTCTTGAGAATATTCATCTGACCCTCCCCCGACACTTGAATGATTCAAAAAACCTGACAGGTCTCCAAGACCTGTCAGGTTTGATTCGCTAACTCGCTACAGCACTTTGGTGATCTTGAGCAGCCCTTCCCGCTCGGCGTTGGCCGCCTGCAAGGCCCCTTCCGAGCCAAGCACCACCGTCAGCCCCCGCTCGCGCACCGCCGCCAGCGCCTCGGCCAGCGCGGCAAAGTCCTGCGGCCCGGTCGCCAGCAGCTCATTGCGGAACTGCTGCCGCCAGCGATCATCCACGCCGATCAAATGCCGCGTCAGCGATGAGAAACCCTTGGCGTCCGGCAGCAGGTAGGCGTCCAGCTCGCCAATCGCCCCGATGACGGCCTTGGTCAACTCTTCCGGCGGCACTTTCAACTCACGCAGGAAGTCCACCGTTTTGTCGTAGGTATCCAGCGTGGCCAGCAGATTGGGGTCGCGGTACGACAGGTACGAGAACACGCCCGAGTACAGCTCGAAAGCCGCGAACCCGCCGTATGCGCCGCCCTGCACGCGCACCTTTTCCCACATCCAGGTGGTGTTCAACAGTTGCAAGATCGCCAGGACGGAACCGTTCAGGCGATAACCCGCCTCGAACAGGCTGCCCGCCTTGCCCACGTAATTGACCTGGGCAGGGATGGTCAGGCCTTCGCCCGCGCCGCCCCGCTCCACGGCCCCGCTCCAATCCACGATCACGCCCTTCCCCCCCGGCAACCCGCCCAGGAAAGACTCAATTTGCGGGCGAGCCGTCTTCCAACCGGCGCTGTCCAGGGTCACGTTGGCAATCGCATTGCCTTGGCGGAACAGCCCCGCCCGAATGCCTTCCAGGCGCTGCTGCACGCTGGCCCAATCTTTGTCAACTTCTTCCAGCAAGGCGCGCAGGAAGAACAACTGGCTCACGCCGTACATCTGCTCCACGGCCCAGCTTGCTTCGTCAAAGTGCGCCTTCATGCGCAGGTTGATCACCCTGTGTCCCGCCTGCACCAGGCCGCTCTCCAGCCCAGATTTTTCCTCCAACACCATCTGCCGGAAGCGCTCGCGGTCATCCAGGCGCGCCTCCAACAAAGCTTCTTTAATCAAATCCAGCAGCTCGCCGGTCTGATCCAGCATGGCCTTGCCGCGCAAGAAGAACCACGCTTCCGCTTGAGGTCGACCCACCGCCGCCGAAATCATCGTCTGCGGGCGGATGCCGCCCGTCGAGCGCCCAATCCGCTGCAAAAACTGCACAAAGCTGGAGCGTTTTGTTCCTGTCTCGGTTAAGGCCCGCCCAAACAACGGAACGTAAGGCAGCCATTCCTTGGGCAGGGTGTGCAAGTTGAAACCCAAATCAAAGTACACAATCCCGTTGGTGAACAGGTCGTGATAGAGTATTTTCGCCGGGGCTTCGCCAATCTCCTCCGCCGGAATGCGCCGGATCTCGCGATCGATGTCCTCCAGCTTGAGGCTGGGGATGGTGGCCAGCGCCTCGGGGCTGTCGGGCACGTCCTGGCGGCGCTTCAACTCTTCCGCGTCGGCCATCACACCTTCCAAATCAGCCTTTGTCATTCCCGCCCGCGCCTTGGCCAGGCGGACCTTCTCTTCCTCGGCTCGCCGCTCCGCCAGCCCCGCGTCAGGCTCCAACCGCACCGTCACCCGGTGACTGTTTTCCAGCCAATATTTGCGCAGCAAGTTCTCGAAGTAGCGCTCACCCCCGGCCAGCTTGCGTTTGATGTTCGCCAGCGGCTCTTCCAGGCGAAGCAGAGCCAGCGGATCGCCGTCATACAGCCAGGTGTCCAGCGCTCGCAGCATGGTCATCAGCCCGCGGGGGAAGCGCCCGGTGTTGCGCTCGCGCAGGATGAATTCAACCGTGTTGAACGAAGCCGCCACCGTGTCGGGGTCAATGCCTTCCTCGGAAAGTTTCTTCAGCGTGTCGAGGATCAAGTTCTCCACCGTGGGAAGATTCTCGGCTTGCACGCCCTTCATACCCACCGAGTAGAACATCTGCTTCGAACTGGTCTCAGCGCCGCGCCCGTTCAAGTCCTCGCCCAGCCCCGAATCGATCAGCGCCTTGCGCAGCGGCGAAGCGGGAGTGCCGATCAGGATATGATTGAGCACCTCCAGCCCAATGGTCAGCTCCACGTCGCCGGTTTCGGGCAGCAGCCAGGCCGTGGTCGTCATCGCCTTGGGGCTCTCGTCCGATTCGCTCACCTCGTAAGGCTTGGTCACCACCCGCGGCGCGTCGAAGCGGGCTTGCAATTCGATCTTCGAAGGCACCGGGATCTGATCGTAATCGCGCAAGTACGCATCCAGAATCGCCAGGCGCTGGTCGGGGTCGTCATTGCCCGAGAAGTAAATGCGCGCATTGCTGGGGTGATAGTAGCGCTCGTGGAAATCCTTGAACATCTCGTAGGTCAAATCCGGAATGTGCGCCGGGTCACCACCGCTGTCAATGCCGTAGATCGTATCCGGTAGCAGAGCCTGCTGCACCGCCTCATCCAGCACCCCATCCGGCGAAGAGTAGGCGCCTTTCATTTCATTAAACACCACGCCTTTATAGGTCAGCTCGCCGTCCAGGCTGTCCAGCTCGTAATGCCAACCCTCCTGCTTGAGGGTGTACGGCCCGATCAACGGGTAAAACACCGCATCCAGGTACACATCCACCAGGTTGTAGAAATCCTGCGTGTTCTGGCTGGCCACCGGATAGCAGGTCTTGTCCGGGTAGGTAAAGGCATTCAGAAAGGTGTTCAGCGAGCCCTTCATCAATTCCACAAACGGCTCTTTCACCGGGTACTTGCGTGACCCGCACAACACGGAGTGTTCCATGATGTGCGCCACCCCGGTTGAATTGGTGGAGGGGGTGCGAAAGGTGATGCCAAAAACTTTGTTTTCGTCGTCATTGATCAGCGAAAGCAGCTCTGCGCCGCTCTTCATGTGCCGGTATACCCGCGCCGTCGAGTTCAGCTCAGCAATCTGTTCCTCGCGCAGCAGTTCAAAGCCATGCTTCAAAGCCATAAATGCTCCTTATTGTGAGTTGTGGTTAGTTACACGCCAATTCCTGACGAACTGGATTCTTGCTCTGTTAGTATTCATTATAATCATTCCCAGGTACGAATAAAAGGACGCTGCAAGAACCATCGGCGTTCCCCGCACAAAGATTGTGTCGCTGCCTGCGAGAAGGCTAGGCTCGGCGAGCCGCCGAAGCAGCCTCCAAATCGGCTTGCATGACCCTCCAGGAGGAAGCTCCACTCTGGTCACCTCCGCGTAGCGGCACGGGGATTGCGCAATCCACGCAGCCCCAGCCATCACCCCCGTGCCCTCTCTTTACTCCCCTTTGCGCAACTTCTTCGGCACAACCACCATGCTGCCGCAGTACGCGCAAAGCGTTGTGGCCCCTCCATCCATCGGCAAAGGTGCCCCGCATCCCGGGCACCGCAGCGCCTCGGGCTTCTGTCCATCCGTCTCCCTCTCCAGGCCGAGTTGCGACACCCTCACATTGACCACGTTGCGCGTTACATAATCCGCCCGAAAACGGATATAGGCGGGCTGCGCCTTCTCGGGAACCTTGAATGCCACCCAACCCCTGGCCTGCTGCCCCGGGTCAAGCACCCCTTCGCGCAATTTCATCCGCGCATCGTCCCCGTAAAACTGATCGCGCAGTTCGGCGTCGTAGGCGAACCCCTCTACATCCACAAGCTGCCATTGTCCCAGCCGAAATTTCAACGGCTGCCTGGAAGGATTGTCGTAAGCCACCAACACCCGCACACTGCGCACATCTTCCGGCGGTCTCACTCCCGTGTCATGGATTACCGCATCCTTCAGCCCGCTCTCCACACGCACCGTGTAATCATCAACGGTCACCCACTCGCCCAAGTCTTCAATCTTCGGCTTCATATCTCATTTCCTCATCCTCTGTGTTCCTCTGCGCTCTCTGCGCCTTCGCGGTTCTGCTGTACTTTCCCCTCGGGCGCAGCTCGTTTCCGGATGATTCTCATGCCGCTTCCCACCGCTGCGCCCCTACAAAACCATCTGGTTAAATTCGTGGAGAACTCTTTTCTCTTCCATTCGCGTTTTATTCGCGATTATTCGCGGAAAAAACTTCTTCTCTTTAATTCGTGGAGAACTCGCTTCTCCCCAAATACTCCTCCAGCACCCCCAGCGCCTCGGGCATGTTCTTTCTGCCAAAACCCAGCCGGAAATACCCGCCCGGCACATCAAACAGCGTCCCCGGCAGCAGCAGCACGCCCGCCTCGGTCACCAACCTTTGACAAAACACCTCAATATCCCCCTCCACCAGCCGCGGAAAAGCCACCGAGCCCGCCCTGGGCCGCAGCCAGGCAAAGCGCCCCGTCTGCCGGGCAAAGAACCCGTCCAGCACCTTCAAATTCTCTTCAATCAAGGCCACATTCCGCACAGCCAGCTCTTCACGGTGCTTCAAAGCGATTTCTGCCAGCAGTTCCGAGGGGGCGCTGTTGCAAATCGTGGTGTAATCCTTCATCCCCGCCATCTGCGCGAACACCTCCGCGTTGCGCGTGGCAACCCAGCCGATGCGCAGCCCCGCCAGCCCGTAAGTCTTCGACATCACCCCCAGCGACACGGCTCGCTGGCTCAAGTCACAAGCCGCCGGCAGCCGCTCGGCGGGGTCGTGCTCCGACTCGCGGTACACCTCGTCGGAGAACAACAGCGCACCGTGCTCTTCCACTAATTCCACCACCTCAGCCTGCTCGGCCTGGGTGAAATGATAGCCAGTCGGGTTATGCGGCGAGTTGACCACCACCACCCGCGTGTTAGGCCGCAACGCCCGGCGCAGCTCATCCAGGTCTGCGATCCACGCCCCGTCCTCCTCGCGCAACCGCCACGGCGTCACATCGCAGCCAATGGCCCGCGCCACCTCGCTCAGCGATTGGTAACAGGGCCATTGCACGATCACATGATCACCCGGTTGGAGCACCGCGTTCATGAACAGGAAAATCGCTTCTTCTGCCCCGCTATGCACCAGCACCTGTCCCGGCATGATGCCCGTGTAGATGCCCGCGATGGTCTCGCGCAGGCTGGGACTGCCCAGCGACTCGGTGTAGCCCAGCCACAGCCCCCGCAGCCGTTCCTCCGCGCCCGGCTCCAGCGCCAGCAAATCCTTCACCGCCAGCGACTCGCAGTCCGAACTGCACAGCAGGTATTTGGTACTGAACTCATATTGGGCAAAATATCGTTCGAGGGTAAAGGAGGGTAGTTTCATCGTTTTATCTCTGTCCGCGGTCCGCGAAAAGTATAATACTTTCTCTTTTTCTTTCTCTTTTTCTTTCTCTTTCTCTCTTTTCTTCTCTCTGCGTTACTCTGCACTTCTCCGCGCCCTCTGCGGTTCCTCTTTTCTTCCTCACGGGCGCAGCTCGATTCTAGGTGATTCACATACCTCTTACCACCGCTGCGCCCCTACAAGACCATTCGTGGAAAAATTTCTTTTCTTCCATTCGCCCTTATTCGTGTCTATTCGCGGAGAATCTCTTCTCATCTCTTCAAACACACCAACCCCTTCAGATACTCCCCCTCGGGGAAGCTCAGCGCCACGGGGTGGTCAGGCCCCTGCGCCAGGCGCTCCACCACCGCCGCGTCCACCTTGGCATCCAGCGCCGCCCCCGCCACAATCTTTTGGAACAGATCCGCCGTCACCCCCCCCGAGCAGGAGAACGTAAACAGCACTCCGCCCGGGCGCAGCAGCTTGAAGGCCAGCAAGTTGATATCTTTATATCCGCGCGCCGCCCCCTCCACCTGCGCCGCCGTCGGCGCGAATTTTGGCGGGTCCAGCACGATCAAATCGAACGAGCGGCCCTGGTCACGAAATAACCGCAGCGCCTGGAACACATCCGCCTCGCGCCACTCTGCCCGCTCAACCGGCAGCCCGTTCAGGCCCAAATTGGCCTGCCCTTGTACCAGCGCCTCCGCCGAAGTGTCCAGCGACAACACCGAGCGTGCTCCACCCTGCAGCGCATACAGCGAGAACCCGCCCGTGTAGCAGAAGCAGTTCAGCACCTCGCGCCCCGCCGCATACGCCGCCAGCCGGGCCCGGTTGCGCCGTTGATCTACATAAAAGCCAGTCTTCTGCCCGCCGATGATGTCTACACAGAACCTCAGCCCGTTCTCGGTGATAACCGCCTGCTCGCTTGGCGCAATGCCTCGCACAACGCCTGTGCGCTCCGCCAGCCCTTCCAGCTTGCGTACGTCCACGTCCGAGCGCTCGTAGATGTTTTCCAGCCCGGTGAGTTCGCTCAACAGGCTAATGATCTCGTCTTTCCAGCGCTCGATGCCCGCCGAAAGGATTTGCACCACCAGCCAATTGGCATATCGATCCACCACCAGCCCCGGCAGCCCGTCCGACTCCCCATGCACCAGGCGCATGGCGTCCGTCTCCCCCGCCGGGATCACCGCCCGGCGCAAGGCCAGGGCCCGCTCCAGCCGCCCGCGCAGAAAGCCCACGTTCACCTGCTCGGCCTCGTCCGTCGTCCACACCCGCGCGCGGATCTGTGACTCAGGGCTATAAGCCGCCCAGGCCAGGAACTCGCCGTTCGCCGAGCGCACTGCCACCGTCTCGCCGGGCAGGGCGTGTCCCTCCTCGCGGGCAATCGCCCCAGAGAAAATCCACGGGCGGCCCTGCACAACAGGCTTTTCTCGGTCAGGTTTCAAAATGAGGATAGCTATATTTGTTTCCTTTCTTCGATCAATGCCATCAAGGCGGCTTCATCCAGCACCGGCACGCCCAACTGACGGGCCTTATCCAGCTTGGACCCTGCCGCCTCGCCCGCCACCAGGTAATCGGTCTTCTTGCTCACGCTGTCGGTCACCTTGGCCCCCTGCCCTTGCAGGAACTCCTTGATGCCCTCGCGTGAAAAGCTGGGCAGCGTCCCGGTGACCACAAAGACCAGCCCGTCCAGAGTCTTGGCCCCGCTCTCGCCTTCCGCGCTTGCCGGGCGGCTCACGGGCCACAGCCCCACCGCTTTGAACCCGGCCAAAATCTCCCGGTTACCGGGCCGCGCGAACCAATCCACAATCGACTTGGCCGTGTTCGGCCCCACGTTTTCGATCATCTGCAAATCTTCTTCCGTGGCCCGCGCCAGGCTGTCCAGATCGGTGAAGTAGCGCGCCAGGTCGGCTGCCAGCACCTCGCCCACCTGGTGAATACCCAGCGCGCTAATCAGTCGCGCCAGCGGCTGCGCCTTCGACGCGTCGATGGACTGCAAGAGGTTCTCGGCCTTCTTTTCGGCAAAGCCCTCCAGCTTAAGCAAATCCTCTTTGGTCAGCTTGTACAAATCCACCGGCGATTTCACCAGCCCGGCCTCCACCAACTGCACCACGATCTTAATGCCCAGCCCAACGATATCCATCGTCCCCCGCGAGACGAAGTGTTCCAGGTTGCGCACCAATTGTTCCGGGCAGGCCAGGTTCACGCAATACCAGGGCACCTCGCCTTCCAAATGCTCCACCGGCTGCCCGCACACCGGGCAGTTCTGCGGCGGCTCAAACACCCGCTCCTCCCCCGTGCGCAGCTCTGCCACCGGGCCAATCACGTAGGGGATGACCTCCCCGGCGCGCTTGACCAGCACCCGATCGCCAATGCGAATGTCCTTCTCCGCGATGTAGTCAAAGTTGTGCAGGGTGGCCTGTTTGACAATCACCCCGCCAATCTCCACCGGGTCGAGCATGGCATAAGGGGTCAGCACGCCCGTGCGCCCCACGTTCACACCGATATCCGCCAGGCGGGTGGTCACCTCGCGCGCCGGGAACTTGAAAGCCATCGCTCCGCGCGGGTCCTTGCCCACAAAACCCAGCTCCGCCGCCAGGTCGAGGTCGTTGAGCTTAATCACAATCCCATCGGCCTCGTAAGGCAGGCGATCGCGCCGTTCGCGCCAATCCTCCACCGCCCCCAGCACCCCCTCCAGGTCGGAGAAGTGCTCAACGTCCGGCGAGACCGGCAGCCCCAATGCCTTGAGAAACTGCAACTGCCCCCACTGCGTGGTCGGCACAGGCCCGTCGGCTGCGACAATGGCATAAGTGAACAGGGTCAGCGGGCGGGTGGCGGTCAGGCCGGTGTCCAACTGGCGCAGCGAGCCCGCCGCGGTGTTGCGCGGGTTGAGGTATGTGCGCTCGCCGGCTTCTTCCAGGCGTTTGTTCAGCGCATCGAACTCCTTATTCATCATAAAGGCCTCGCCGCGCACCACCAGCAAAGCCGGCGGCCGGAGGCCTTGCGGGTCCACGGGCAGGCGCAGCGGCAGCGCGCGGATGGTACGCAGGTTGGGGGTAATATCCTCGCCCACCTCACCATCTCCTCGGGTCGCGCCCTGTACGAACAGGCCGTCCCGGTAAGTGAGCACCACTGTCAACCCGTCGATCTTCGGTTCCACCACAAAATCCGCTCCACGCACGCGCTCGTCCATCTTAGCAATGCGCTCCACCCAGGACTTCAGGTCGTCCACCCCAAAGCAATTGGCCAGGCTCAGCACCGGCGCGGGGTGACGCACCTTGGCAAACTTCTCCGAGACCACTCCCCCCACACGCTGGGTGGGCGAATCGGGTGTAATCCACTCGGGATGTTCGGCTTCGATCTGTTTCAAGCGCGCCACCAGCCGGTCATATTCCACATCGCTAATCACCGGCGCATCGAGCACATGGTAGCGGTAATTGTGAAAGTTGATCTCCTGCTTGAGTTTTTCCAGTTCTCCGAAAGCCATCAGATCCATAGCACCTCACTTGTCGCCGAGTCACCGCGCAGATTGCGTCCTCCCGATTATACGCTGAATCACCTGGCTGGTTTGAGTGCTGCTCCCCTGAGTTCCGCCGGCAAAAAGAATACTAGTCCGATTTTTGTTGACATGTGACGCCACTTTTCCTATAATCTTAATGCGGAAGCACGACCCGCCCCCCCTCCGATTCACTGACTCCCTCCGGGATAGGTGAACGATAAGGCATGGAGAGCAATTTCCATACCCGCCGTTGCGCAAAGGAGGACGATTCTGGTTTGTCGTTCAAACCAGATAGTCTAAGTTTGCGCCGTTTGCTCTAAAACGGCCAGTAAGGAGGCTTCGCTCCTATATTTTCCCAAACCATCTTCCATCGACCTACACCCAATTCAGATTTCTGATCGAGGAGGTTTTCTATGTGGTTCGTACGCGTTAATATGACTGACCTTTCTGCCAGCATTGAGGAAGCGCCGGAAGCCTATAAAATCTTAGGCGGGCGCGGTTTGACCTCGACCCTCGTAGCACAAGAAGTTCCCCCCAAGAGCCATGCTCTTGGGCCCAACAACAAGTTGGTCTTTGCCCCCGGCATCGTCACCGGAACCTCTGCCCCCACCTCGGCACGCATTTCGGTGGGCGGTAAATCGCCCCTCACCGGCGGCATCAAGGAAGCCAACGCAGGCACCTCCTGGGCCGCTGATATCGCCGTCATGGGCATCCAGGCCCTCATCGTGGAAGGCTTCCCCAAGGAAAAAGGCAAGTATTGGGGCATCAGCGTCAGCATGGACGGCAGCAAACCCAAGGTGGAGTTCTTCGACGCCACCGAATATGCCGGCAAACCCCTCCCGCAAGTCTTCCCCGATGTCTACGCCCGCTTTGGCGATCGCATCTCCATCTGCAGCATCGGCATGGCCGCTGAACACGGCTACGGCAACTCGGGCGTTGTCTTCAACGACCAGGCCAAGCGCGCCAGCCGCTACGCCGGGCGCGGCGGTCTCGGCGCGGTGATGAGCTCCAAAGGCCTCAAGCTGATCGTCCTCAAGCGCGAAGGCGCGCCGGGCGTGAAGATTGTGGACCATGCCCTATTTGATCAGGGCCGCAAGAACATGATCGAAGCCTTGCGCACCCACGCCATCACCAAACCCAAGGGCGGCCTGAACACCTACGGCACCGCTGTCCTGGTGAACATCATGAATGAAGCGGGCGGCCTGCCCACCCGCAACTTCAGCAGCGGCCGCTTTGAAGGCGCCCCCAAGATCGCCGGTGAAGCCATCTTTGAGACCAACAAACAGCGCATTGGCAAGGAGCTGTACAATCACGCTTGCAGCCCCGGTTGCATCATTCAATGCTCCAACACTTTCCACAAGCCCGATGGCACCGAGCATACCTCCTGCCTGGAATACGAATCCGATTGGGCCTTGGGCGCCGATTGCGGCATTGACAACCTGGACCAGATTGCTGAGATGAACGAACTGTGCAATAACTACGGCCTCGACACCATCGAGACCGGCGTTGCCATCGGCGCGGCCATGGAAGCCGGGGTCATCCCCTTTGGCGACGGAGCCGGAGCCATCGACCTCGTCCATCAGATGGGCAAAGGTACCCCGCTAGGCCGCATCTTGGGCGGCGGCGCCGAGATGGTCGGCAGGGCCTTCGGAGTCACTCGCATCCCCACCGTCAAAGGTCAAGCAATGCCCGCTTATGAACCTCGTGCCGTGAAGGGCATCGGCATCACCTACGCCACCACCACCATGGGCGCCGACCACACCGCCGGCTACACCATCGCCCCCGAAATCCTGGGTGTCATGGGCAAACAGGATCCCCTCAGCCCCGAAGGAAAAGCAGCGCTCAGCCGCGCCTTCCAGGCCACCACCGCCTTCATCGACTCCTCCGGACACTGCCTGTTCATCGCCTTTGCCATCCTCGACATCGCCGCCGGTTACCAGGGCATGCTGGATGAATGCAACGGCGTTCTGGGCACCAACTGGACCGCGCAGGACATCCTCGATTATGGTGGCAAGATCCTCAAGATCGAGCGCGCCTTCAATGAGGCCGCTGGCATCGGCAAGGAAGCCGACCGCATGCCTGAATTCATGAAGACCGAACCGCTCCCGCCGCACAACCAGGTCTTCGACGTGCCCGACGAAGCCCTCGACTCCGTCTTCGGCGACCTCTAAACCAATTTTTTCCGGGGAGGGAGTTTTCTCCCTCCCCGGCCTTACAGGTTAACAACAGGACTTTATGCCCCTCATTTCAAAATCCCGACAAAATAATATCCAGTTGCCCGCTGATTTTGTCGAACGGCGGCGGCTGCCTGAGGAAATGGAATTTTGGTTGGATGAGCGCGAAGGCGACATCATCCTGCACCCGCGCCTGCCCGATGCCAAGAAGCTGTATATAGAAGCCACCACCGGCTGCAACTTGCAGTGCCGAACCTGCATCCGCAACGTGTGGTCCGACCCTCTGGCCCCCATGAAGGCTGATACCTTCAAAAAAATCCTGGCCTCGCTCGACAGTCTGCCGCGCCTGGAACGGGTGGTGTTTACCAGCTTTGGCGAGCCCCTCACCCATCCTCGCATCCTGGACATGATCGAAGCCGTGCGCAAGAAGGGATTGGAAGTCACCTTGGGCAGCAACGGATTGCTGCTCAAACCCCATATCGCCCGCGAACTCATCCGCCTGGGTGTCGACCGCCTGATGGTTTCCATTGATGGCGGCCGCCCAGAGACCTTTGAAAACGTGCGCGGCGCGCAGTTGAACCCCATCATCGAAAACATCATCAAACTCAACGAACTAAAAGAGGAGATGGGCTCGCTGTTCCCCTCTGTGGGGGTCGAGTTCGTCATCATGCAAAGCAATGCTGATGAGATCAAAGATCTGGCCGTGCTAGCCACCCAACTCAACATCTCCCGCGTGCTGGTCAGCAACGTTTTGCCCTACTCAGAGGACATGCGATCAGAAGTGCTTTACGGGCATGAGCCCATCGAGCCTTTCAAGACCTCCAGTTGGGCCATCCGCGCCGGAGCCTGGGTCAGTTGGGCCACCATGGAGCTGCCGCGCATGCATTGGGGGGCCGAACGTCGCTGCCGTTTCATCCAGGACAAGGCTATCGTGGTCGGCTGGGATGGCAAGGTTTCACCCTGCTATGCCCTTTCCCACAATTACAGCTACTACGCCATTGACGGGTTGAATAAACAGGTCAGTCGTTACATCTTGGGCAGCGTCCACGAACAATCTCTTGGGGATATCTGGATGTCCGAAGAGTATGTACGCTTCCGCAGCGAAGTGCAATCCTACCACTTCCCCTCCTGCCCAGATTGCGACCTGCGCGACACCTGCGACCTGCGCAAGGTCAACGAGGGTTGCTGGGGCTGGAATCCATCCTGCGCCGACTGTCTGTGGGCTCAGGACATCATCCGCTGCCCGTGAGTTCGCCCATGCGCGTGCGAGTCAAACTCTTTGCCACCTTGGGGAATTTTGCCCCCGTCACTGGCTTGCCCGGCACCCCCTTCGAGATC
Organism: Anaerolineaceae bacterium; assembly: GCA_016927865.1. Classification (GTDB taxonomy): domain Bacteria; phylum Chloroflexota; class Anaerolineae; order Anaerolineales; family Anaerolineaceae; genus Anaerolinea. The sequence continues at coordinate 16,868 of JAFGLU010000090.1, read as the reverse complement.
GATTTACCCGAAGGGGCTGATTTGTCTATACTGATTGACCGGCTCAAAATCCCAGCCGAATCAGTAAAAATTGCTTTTGTCAACGGCATCATTCAACCGCCGAATTTTATTCTCACCGACGGCGATGACGTCGGCATCTTTCCCCCCATTGGAGGAGGTTAACATGGCAGTCATGACATTGGACGTTTGGCTTTACGGCGACCTCACCCGCTACGGCGGTGACTCCGCCGGTCCCGGCTACGCCAACCCCAAAGTTCAGCTCCCCGAAGGCGCCACGGTCGCCGAATTACTGACTTATCTCGGCCTGCCTACTGATGAGCGCGGCATCACCTTCATCAACGGTGATCTCAGCGCCATGCCCGGCCTGCAACCCGACCTGAGCCACTCCCTCAAAGACAACGACCGCATCGCTTTCTTCCACCTGACCAGTATGTGGCCCTTCCAATACCGTCACGGCGCCGCCATGATTGGCGAAATGAAGGAGGCCATGTTCTCCAGCGACGATCAAGGTCTGCACCATGCTTATGACGGGCCGAATAAGGACGAACGAGAATAACGGTTCTCTGAGAGAGCCCTCGCTTTTCCTTTCCTTCGGTGTTAAAATTTTTGTATCCCCACCATACCCCACAGAGGAACCATGAGATACGACAATCGCGAAGACATCCTGCAAATTACCCCCCTTTGGACCGGCGAGCGTTTCGACAATGGCCGCCCCCGCATTCCCGATGACATCCTGCGCCGCTTCCAGGCTGTAACCACCGAGGAAGCCTGGAGTGTCCTCTGGGATCAGGGCTACAAATACCAATTCCAAGGCGATTGGAAGGTCACCCAACCCGGCAAAATTCTGGTGGGCCGCGCCGTCACCGCCGTCATGGTGCCCAAGCGCCCCGATCTGGATACCACCCTCCTCGATTACGGCCACAACGTAGAAGGGCGCAAGGGCTTCTTCAATTCCTGGCCCCTGGAAACAATGGTGGAAGACGATGTCCTGGTGGTGGATCTTTTCGACAAAGTCTACGGCGGCACCTATGTAGGCGGCAACCTGTCCACGGCCATCTCGCGGCGCACCAAACGCGGCGGAGCCGTCATTTGGGGCGGCATCCGCGACGTGCAGCAGGTCATGGAAATCGACAACATCCAGATTTACTTCCGTGGCAACGACCCCACGCCCATTTGGGACGTGACCCTGACCGGTTTCAACAGCCCCTGTCGCATCGGCAATGCCATCTGCATGCCTGGCGACCTGGTCCTGGGTACGCCTGCCGGGGTTATCTTCGTCCCGCCGCACCTGGCCGAGATTTGCTGCGTCCGCGCCGAAAAGGTCAACGTGCGCGACCGCTTCGGCCTGCAGCGCCTGCGCGAGGGCGCGTACACGACTGCACAAATTGACTCGCCGTGGACGGATGACATCTGGGCCGACTTCCACGAGTGGCGCAAGGACAATACCCCGGCGGAATACTTGCATCTCGACTGGACCAATGAAGAAGAAGAGATGCGCAAACGCCAAACCGGCCCAACTATCGCGTAAGGGACATCGTCAAGCACAACGGACGTGACAGGTTTTGAAAACCTGCCACGTCTATTCTCTCCCTTTCATTCACTCCTCTGCGCCCCTCTGCGCTCTCTGCACCTCCTCGGTTCCTCTTTTCTACCCCACGGGCGCAGCGCTACCTCGATTGATTCTCTCGGCTTTTTCCACCGCTGCACCCCTACAAGACCATTCGCGCACATTCGCGGAAAAATTTCTTCACTTCTTTATTCGTGAAATTCGTGTAACACTTGCCCTCGCGGTAGGACACCGGGACGGTGTGGATGCAAGTGCCAGGGTTCGTGGAGAATCCTCTTTCTCCGCTATAATTAGATTCACCTCACCTTTCAGGAGTGATCTATGAAAATCCTCTTCATCGGCGGCACCGGATTGATCTCCTCGGCCTGCTCCGACCTGGCCCTGGAACGCGGACATGAGCTGTACCTCCTCAACCGCTCCGCCTCCACCAAATATCCCGCCCCTGCCGGCGCAACACTGATCACCGCCGACGTGCGCGCTGACGAGGCTGACGTGAGCCAGCTGCTCGCCGTGCACCACTTCGACGTGGTCGTCGACTGGATCGCCTTCACCCTACCCGACATCGAGCGTGACCTGCGACTTTTCTCCGGCAAAACGGATCAGTTCGTCTTCATCAGCTCCGCCAGCGCTTACGAAAAACCACCCTCTCACTACATCGTCACCGAAGAAACGCCTCTGGCCAATCCCCACTGGCAATACTCGCGCAACAAGATCGCCTGTGAGCAGCGCTTGATGGACGAATATCACCAGAATAACTTCCCCATCACCATCATCCGCCCGTCCCTCACCTACGGCCCCTCCCAGATTCCTTTGTGCGTAGGCAGTTGGAACCACCCTTATACCGTCATCCAACGCATGAAACTGGGGCAACCTGTCATCGTCCCCGGCGATGGGTCCTCCCTGTGGACGGTGACCTGGAACGGCGACTTCGCCGTAGGTCTGCTGGGGCTGTTTGGAAACCCCGCTGCCCTGGGCGAAGCCTTCCACATCACTTCCGACGAAGTCCTCACCTGGGACCAAATCTACCAGCAGACCGCCCGTGCCGTTGGCGTGAGCCCCAACCTGGTGCACATCCCATCAGAGCTTATTGCCGCCTACGACCCGGATATGTGGGGCAGCCTGATCGGCGACAAAGCCCACAGTGCTGTCTATGACAACAGCAAGATCAAGCGCTTCGTGCCCGAGTTTGACGCCAAAGTCACCTGGGCCGAGGGCGTGCGCCGCTCTTTGGCCTGGTTCGAGGCCGACCCCGCCCGCCAGACCATCGACCAGCCTGCCAACGAGACCTGGGACCGCATCATCGCAGCTTATCGCACGGCTTTTCCGGCCAAAAGTTGATCTTCTTCCTTTTTCGGTCGTAAAGCCAGCAAGCTGACAACAAAGCCTACCAGCAGGATCCCCGTGCCGCTCAGGAACGGGGATCCTGAATTTATATCGTACAACCAGCCTGCCCACAATGGACCAATCACCCGTCCTAGGCTCGCTGAGGCGCTGTTCAGGCCCATCACCGCGCCTTGATGCTCCCCGGCAAAAGTCGAAATGTGCGCGTTCATTGCCGGGCCCATGAGCGCCAGCCCCAGGCACAGGATGCTGACCGCGATCATCATGGATGAAAAGTTCACTGCCACCAGGATGCCCGCCATCCCCAACGCTCCCACCAGCAGCCCTCCGCTGATCACCACCCGTTCCCCCACCCACTTCGTCAGGCGCTCGGTCAACAAACCCTGCGCCAGGATCATGATTCCGCCAATCACCATCCACAACCAGCCCACCTGGGCGGCGTCAAAGGCCAGGCGCTGCACCAGGTACAGCCCGATGATACTTTGAAAGTTCGCCAACCCCACCGCCAAGATGAAAATGAGCAAGAGCAACACGCCCGCCGGGCCTAACAGCACCGCTCGCGCCGCCACCAGGCTGAAACCTTCTCTCTCTTTGCGTTGGGCAGCCTTCTCGCGCGCCTCTGGCAAAATCAACGCCACCAAAATCAAAGCCAGCACCGCCAGCCCCGAACCCAGAAAGAACGGAAACGAGAACGAGTCTGCCGACAGCCAGCCGCCCGCCAACGGTCCCAGCACCACGCCCGCCCCCATCGCCGCGCCCAGCTTGCCCATCCCGCCGCTGCGATCCTTCTCTGGCGCGTTGTCACCGATATAAGCCATTGCCGTGGGCATGGTTGCAGAAGACAGGATACCCGACAACACCCTGGCAAAGAAGAGCATCGGAAAGGTTTTTGCCAATCCAAACAGGAGCAGCGCAACCGCATAGCCCAGGATACCCAGCATCAAAATAGGTTTTCGCCCCACTCGATCCGAGGCGATGCCCCATACCGGAGCGAAGATGAGCTGCATGAGCGCATAACTGGAGGTCATCCAGCCCATCTCTTTCCCGCCCGCGCCCAACTGGGTGATCAGGAAGGGCATCACCGGCATGACCATGCCGTAGCCCAGCATCACCACCAGCAAGGTGAAGCTCAAAATCCACACGTTCTTTTGCGTCGTGTTCATGATTAGCCTTTTAACTTTTCCGCGCCAGACTCACGCTAAAGCGTCACCGTCCCGGAGTTTCCATCCACAGTGATGATTTGTCCATCTTGGATGCGCCGCGAAGCTGCACGAACCGCCATGACCGCCGGGATGCCATATTCACGCGCTACAATTGAGCTATGGCTGAGTGGACCACCGATATCCGTGACCACAGCCGAAGCTAGCGTAAACAGCGGAGTCCAGGCCGGCGTGGTCGTAACCGCCACCAAAATATCTCCGGGTTTCATCTTTTCGAAATCTTCCGGTCCCAGCACAACGCAAGCTCGCGCCGTGACATTTCCGCCACTGGTTCCCGTGCCCACCAGGATCACCCGGCCTTCTTTGCTTATCTTTTCATCCTTGTTTACTAATTTGGACCATCGAGTTTTCTCCGGCACCATGACTGGGGGTGAGAGTTTGAAAGCAGCTTTGTAAGCCTGGAGCCGCCGGGAAGCCTGTTGCCTAAGGTCCGGAAGCGGCTCACCCCGGTCCAGTAAATCGATCAGACCCAAAACTTCTTGCTCTTCTAATCCATATATGTCTTCAGCCTGATCAATAGCTCCCTTAACGGAAAAACGTCTGCCCAATTCGCCAAACAATCTGCGCAGCAAGGGATACCCTAAACCCAAATCTGCAATGCCATCTTCCCGAGTGGGGGCGGTTTCCTGGGCCCAACGAAGCAATCGCTTAAACCAACCCTTTATAGGCCAAACAGTGCGCCGCAAAACATCACCAGCAAGCTTCTCCCTCTGTTCAACGGCTTGCCGCTGGCGCTCATAAGGATCACCCGTAGCGCCGGCAGCCATTTGTTGAATGGTCTCCAATTGTAACTCCGGCAGTTCTATCGGCGTGGGTTCCATGAAATCCAAGCCATAGCTCGTGCGCCCAAACTCGGCCTGGTGCCTGGCAAAACGCGCCTTCCAGTCTTCCCAATCCGCTGTGGTAACAGGTTCTGGACAAGAATCATTTTTGATATCCTCAGCCAGAGATTTCACAGGCATCTTTCCAACATACGCCTGCATCTCCTTATGCTCGCGGACCCACATCGACAGGTCGTACAAACTTTTTTCCGACTTCAGAGGCTGGGTGTCAAAGCCATAAAGGAAAATCCTCGCTTCCGGATCTTGCTTGCGCTTAATAAACATGCGGTACACCCGATCCAACATAATCTCACTGACAGATGACGCAGGTAAAGGTCCAGACTGCAACACCGTGTAATAATTTACTGTCTCACCAAACACATGCTCGATTCCTCGCACGATTTCAGCGCCCGAGAGTTCGCGCAATTCTTTTACTTCCCAATCCTCAACGGCAGCCTGATACGCCTGGCGCGCCTTCTGCCAGCGAGCAGAGCTCGTTTTTAATACTCCCCCCATCTGTTTAAATCCCATAGAGCTCATATGCCACATCGCTCCGGCGGTCATGCGGAATCCACCATACACATACTGGTTGACAGTGCGGTAAAAACCTCCCGATATGTACTGCAAGACTTTCTCCCCACCAATCATGACCCACATTTTCTCAGTGGCGACATTGGCAATGCGCAGCCCCAGAGTGGCAAACAGAGGTGAAACCGGCCCCGGAGTATGTTCCGCCAGACTTCCGCGAGCCAGGATCACTTTATCCTCGACCGTCCAAGCAACTGGCGCATCCTCTTGACCTAACTTCAGAACCACCAAGCCATTGTCTCCGTCCACAGTGATGATTTGTCCATCTTGGATGCGCCGCGTGGCTACGCCCGTGCCCATCACCGCCGGGATGCCGTACTCGCGAGCCACAATCGACCCGTGCGATAGCGGCCCGCCGATGTCGGTCACCACCGCTGAAGCCATGGCAAACAGCGGCGTCCAGGCCGGCGTAGTCGTGCCCGCCACCAGCACATCGCCGGGCTTCATCTTGCCAAAATCCTCGGGGCCGTGCAGCACGCAAGCCCGAGCCGTCACCTTGCCACCACCGGCAGCCGCGCCTTTCATGACGCTCTGCTTTTGATTGTCTTCCGACTCAGCGATCCAGATCTTTGAATCAAAGCCCATATATTTCTTTTTCAATGGAATCATCGGCGGCGGAGTCACTTGACGCGCGCGCCGATCGAAATCTTTTCGCTCAACCACCTCGCTCTTCGGATGAGCATTTGAAAGCCCGGCGACCCAAGCCTGAATTTCTCCTTTTTGCAGCCAGTAAATATCTTCGGCTTCCGCCAGCAACCCTGCCTTCACCATGCGCCCGCCCAATTCACTGAACATGGATTGCAGTGCTGGATACCCCAACCCAATTTCCGCCAGGGCATCCTCGCGGATTTCGGCATGGGCCTGCCCCCAATTGAGCGCTTTACGAAAAATCCAGCCTTTCAGCCCTTTTACCCGGCTCAAGGCCTGTGCCGAAAGCTGCTGCCGTGCCTCTTCGCTCTTGCGCTGCCGCTCGTGGGGGTTCGCCCCTTCTCCACGTAGATACATCTTTAGTGATTCGATCATCGGCTCAGGGTGATCGGCAGGTAAATCCGCAGCAAAATCCAACTGGAAGATGATGTAACCAAAACGCCTCAAGTGTTGCTCAAAACGCTCGGAAAAGGCCGCCCAATCTTCAGCCAATACACCTGGCAACGGCACTCGGGTCTGCAAGGCTTTCACAACCACGTCTACTTCCGTGTTCAAAACCGCCTGGCGCAATTCAAAGCGCTCCCCTATCCACACGCCCAGATCAAACAATGATTTTTCAGCCTCCAGAGAAAGGCCGTTCCATCCCATCAGCAGCGTTTCAGCCGGAGGATCGCCCTCTTTACGCGCCCATGCCTTGTACAACTTGGTAACCAAAGCTTCTGCGCCTGCCGCCGCCCCCATAGTGGCATACATCAAGGTGATCACATAGGTCATCGCCGTCTCAACCAGCGCTTCGATATTGCTCCACAATTCGTTAATCGATTGCGCCGCGAAATCCATTTGTTCAAAGCGCTTCGCCTCGGTCTGGTACTGCGGATGCGCCACATCCCGCCAATAAGGTACTAGAATTCTTAACATCCGCGGGTAGGCAGGGATCATGCCGGTTACCAACCACCACCAGGTTTTAAACGGAAAGTTGACATTCATATATCCATAGCGATTCAGCGTGGTGAAATAATCATCTGGCAGCATCGGTTTACAGCGCATCAATTCCTGCCCGACAATCACCATCTGTTTCACCATAGCTGGAATGCCCATCGACTCGAATAGCGGGCTGACCGGGACCGGCAGCAAATCCACCACGCTGGCGCGCATATACAGGCTTTTTGGGTTCGGCAGCGTCCAGTCCAGCGGCTCATCCGGCAGCGCCGTGATGGGCCTGGCCTGGACGATGGCAAACCTGTCCCCTGCCAGAGTCCACTCCACATCCATCGGCATGCCGTAGTGCGTTTCGATTTTCACGCCCAACGCGCACAGTTCCGCCGCCTGCGCGTCGTTAAGCACGGGCTGCCCTTGCAGTTCCACCGCCACGGGCTGCTCTTCGGTTCCGTTTTCTGTGCGCACGGTCATGACCTGTTTGTTGGCAGTTTCGCGCTTCAGCACTCGCCCGCCAGCCTTTTCCACCGTCAGCGTGTCTGGCGTAACTGCCCCACTCACCAGCGCTTCGCCCAACCCCCAGGTGGCATTGATCAACACTTCATTGCGATTGCCATTCACCGGGTTCGCCGTGAACATCACTCCCGCCGCGTCCGCCGCCACCAATTCTTGCACGACCACTGCCAACGCCACGCTGTCAGGGTCAATGCCCTGCCTGGCCCGGTAGCCAATGGCCCGTGCCGTCCACAAGCTGCCCCAGCAGCGCTTCACCGCCTCCAACACAGCTTCCACTCCATGGATATTCAAATAAGTGTCCTGCTGCCCGGCAAAGGAGGCGTCCGGCAGGTCCTCTGCCGTGGCTGAAGAGCGCACCGCCACCGCCTTTTCAGTACCCATGCCAGCATAAACCGCGCGAATTTCCTCTGCCAGTTCCATCGGCACCGCTCCCCCCTCAAACAATTCGCGGATCTGTACGGAAGCCGCTTCAAGGGCAGCCGGGTTGGACAGGTCAATTCCGGTCATCGCGGCTAAAATAGGCTGCTGGAGTCGGTTAGCCTCCACAAAATCCCGGTAAGCCGCCGTGGTTACGTGGAACCCATCCGGCACTGGCAATCCCGCCCGAACCAGTCTAGACAGGGACATGCCCTTGCCGCCTACATTTTCCAGCGTGGCGGCCAAATCAGACAGTGGCAGTATATATTTTTGCATTCTAACCTCCCAAAACCATGAGCGACCCCTGGTCGCTTTTATTGGCAAAATAATAAAACACTGGATGTTAAGCAGCATCCTCCAGCCGGGCTTGAAGCGCAGCCAAACCAGCCTCTCCCGGCACCATGACGCCCACGAAGATCAAATCAAAGACTTCATTGAGCATTTCTTCCGGCGAACCGGTTGGACGGGTGGCATACACCACGTGTGACATCGCGCCGATTAATATCCTGGCAACTAACAAAGAATTGACTTTACGGAAGCTGCCCTCCGTCACACCTTGCTCAATCACGCTGCGGATCAAATCCTGGTAGGTGTAGCGCATTTGAATGATCCGCTGTTGGCTGTGCATACCCAGTTTTTGCGCTTCTACCATGATCTGCATGAAAAATTCCTTGTTCTGCAAGATGGTGTCCAATTCCTGCTTCATAATCGCATAAAGTTTTTCGATCGCGGGCAAGGGCCGATTGCGGATTTCCAACGCGCCGCTGTACATACTATCCATCGCCTCTTCGATGGCAAACAGCAGCACCTCATCCTTCGTACGAAAGTAATCATAAAGGGTGGATTTGCCAATTCCAGCCGCATCCGCGATCTCACGCATGGAGGTCGCGCTGAATCCTTTTTGCGTCATCACCGGCAATGCCGCGCGAAACACCTCGCGCCTGCGGCGGCGAATTTCTTCTTCAGTCAGCGGAATTCCTTTGGGCATGTCTCCTCCTAAAAGCGACCATTGGTCGCTTTTATAATACATCCGTTTCTCGCGCTTGTCAATAGCGAACATCGGTCGCTTTCAAAACCCTTCAATATTCCCATCTTCGAGTACAATTAATCCAATCTTTCTTCTCCAGGATCAATTCTCCCCCATGCCCCTGAGCAGCTTCTTCCAAAACATGAAAACCCGCCTCCGCAACTTGCCCGACGGGTGGTTTATTGTGTTGAATACAATTTTCTGGCTGGGGCTGGGCGCGCTGCTACTCACCGACAAGATCCGCTTGATGATTGGCGTTGGACTGATGACCCTGGTTTTTAGCATTTACTTATTCGTTGCCGCCCACCGCGGTGAGATGAAACAGCACACCAACCTGGCCTATGGGTTCGGCGCGTTTTGCCTCCTGATCAGTCTGGTGAGCTTTACCGCGTTAATCGCTGACCCGGACTCCTTCCCTCCCTCCACTGTCAGGGGCCGAATCGCCGCTGCCGCGAGGGAGCAAAACTACAGTGGCACTTTAGACCTTTCAAACAAAGGCTTAAAAGAAATTCCACCCGAAGTTTGGGAACTCACCCGAATATCCTCCCTGTATCTCAGCGGGAACCGCCTGACAGAGCTTCCTCCCGATATCGCCCGCCTGGAAAATCTCACCTACCTGACGCTCTCGGACAACCGCCTGGAGAACCTGCCGCCGGAGATTGGCAGCCTGCCCCACCTTTCGGTGCTGGACGTAACCGGCAATCGCCTGACTGCCTTGCCCCCCGAGATCGGCAATCTCACTGCCTTGACCAATCTGGATCTATCCGATAACCATCTGACCGCGCTGCCTGCCGAAATCGGCCAACTCAGCCAACTGCGCTTCCTTTCCGCCTTTGACAATCAGCTCGCCACGCTGCCGCCCCAAATTGGCAGCCTGACCCAACTGGAAGGGCTAGCCCTTTCACGCAACCAGATCAGCTACCTGCCGCCCGAAATGGGCGGCCTAAGCAGCTTGAGTTATCTCTACCTCAACCAAAACCAACTCACCGACCTGCCCGCAGAACTGGCAAATCTGCCAAAGCTTGAGATGGTCACTTTGGACGACAACCCCCTCGGATTACAACCCGAAGCCGTAGACCGGCTGCGCGAACACGGCATCCGCACCATCTACCACCCCCCACCCACACCAACCTCTAACCGCTGACCTCCTGCACTACAGCATCCATCAGCCGGTCCACCACCGCCGCCACCGGCGCGGTCAGGCCAATGCCCGTTTCCAGGCTTTGGGGCTGCACGCCAAAAACCACCACCCGTTTGGGGTAAATGCCGGTCAACTGGGCCGTCAGCATCAGCTCGGGCAGGCCAATCTCGTGAGGCGAGGTCTTCAAAGCCAGGTAAGCGGGCACCTGCTCGTTTTCCATGCGCAGGATCGCCCCGGGCTCCTTGCCAAAGTGGGCCGCATCCACCACCACCAAGTGGTCGACGCCCTCCAAGAACTGGAGGAGATCCAGGCCGCAGGTGCCCCCGTCTTCCACCTGGACCTCCTCGGGCAGTCTTCCAGATTCCTTCAAGCGCTGAATAGTATGGACTCCTACCCCGTCGTCCGACAGGAGCAGGTTGCCCACACCCAATACCAGTGTCTTTGCCACAGCCACTTAATCCATTACCGTCACGCGGGTAATTTCCTGCCCCTCTGCATCCAGGACGTGCACGGCGCAGGCCATGCAGGGGTCGAAGGAATGAATGGTGCGCAGGATTTCCACCGGCATGTTCGCATCCGCCACCGGCGTGCCCACCAGGGCCGCTTCATAAGCACCGGGCGTGCCGCTGGAATCTCGCGGCGAGCCGTTCCACGTGGAAGGCACAATGGCCTGGTAATTAGCGATCTTGCCATCCTTGATGTGAATCCAGTGCCCCAGCGCGCCGCGCGGCGCCTCCGACCAGCCCCAGCCCATCGCTTCGGCGGGCCAGGTGGAAGGATGCCAGTGCTCGTTTTCATGAATACGCAAATCGCCCTTGCCGATATTCTCCGCCAACTCCATCGTCCACGGGGCCAACTGTTCGGCCAGCACCACGGTTTCCACGCAGCGTGCCGCCACCCGGCCCAGCGTCGAGAACAAAGCGGTCGCCGGAACGTTCAATTTGGTCAATACCGCATCCACCCAGTACTGGACCCGCTCATGCCCCGAGGCGTAAGCAATGAGCATGCGCGCCAACGGCCCAACCTCCATCGACTCTTCGCCGTAGCGCGGCGCCTTGAGCCAGGAATATTTGTCCTCGGTGTTGAGGAACTCGTAAGGCGGGTTGGGACCGGTGTAGTTGGGAGTGGTCTCGCCTACCGATGGGTGCAGGCCCTTCGATTCGTCCGCATAGGTGAACCACGAGTGCTTGACGTGCTCGGTAATTTGAGTCGGGTCCAGCGGGTAAACGGTGCTCAAATCCCTGCCCAAGATCACCCCGCGCGGGAAGAATAAGTCACCGGGGTTATCCGGGTTGGCGCCGTCAATCAGCGGCAGGTCGCCGTAGGAGAGGAAGTTGCCCAGCCCTTCGCCCAACCCGGCCCATTCCAGGTAGAAGGGCGCCACAGCCAGCACGTCGGGCAGGTACACCTTCTCGACGAACTCTTTGGCCTTGGCAAACAAAGACAACAGTTGGGCAATCTTATCGGCGTTGATGGCTGCCTGGCTGTTTGGGTCCACCGGGATAGACATGCCACCCACCAGGTAGGTTTGCAGATGGGGGTTCTTGGCTCCCAAAATGGCATGCGCTTTGATCACCTCGCGCTGCCAATCCAATGCTTCCAGGTAGTGCGCCACCGCCATCAAGTTGGCCTCAGCAGGCAGTTTGTATTCAGGGTGACCCCAATAGGCGTTTCCAAAGGGCCCCAATTGCCCGCTTTGCACGAACAGCTTGATGCGGTCTTGCATGGTTTTGAAATAGGTTTCGCTGGATTTGCCCCAATCCGAAATCGACTGCGCCAATGCAGCGGTTTTGGCCGGGTCGGCGTCCAGCGCCGAGACGATATCCACCCAATCCAGGGCGTGCAGGTGGTAAAAGTGAACAACGTGATCCTGAATGTATTGAATGGCCTCAATGATGTTGCGGATCAAGCGGGCATTGGTCGGAATTTGAATTCCCAAAGCATCTTCGACAGCTCGCACGGAGCTGAGTGCATGTACCGTCGTTCAGACACCGCAGATGCGCTGTGTGAATGTCCATGCCTCCCTGGGGTCGCGTCCCTTCAGGATGATTTCAATTCCCCGGAACATGGTGCTGCTGCTCCAGGCCTTGGTGACTTTGCCCCCATCGACTTCCACCTCAATGCGCAGGTGGCCTTCAATGCGGGTAATCGGGTCAATGGCAACTTTGGTCATAGAACACTCCTTATCTCCGCTTTTCTCACAGACTCTTGGTCACTTCCGGCTTAGGCTCCGGGAACATGGGTAGAAAGCGAACTGCCGCGTCGAACATAATAAATCCCAGGCAGGTCAGGCCGATGGAAACAGCCAGTTCTGACCAGGCCGGCAGGTAGAAATCTCCGCTGAAGAACGACAGGGTGGTATTGATGCGGTTCAGAATCAACCCGCCCATCACAAAGACCGAGGCCCACACGATTCCGTCCAGGTTTTCGCGCGTCTTAGGGTCAATGAAGCAGAACAGCGGGTAAAGCACGCCACCCAAAATTTCGGCGATGAACATCGCCGCCGGCCAGCCGCCCTTCAACAGATACATGTAGTTGCCCGTAATGAACAACTCGCCCATGCGCAGCACAAAGTAAGTGCCCAGCACGTAGGGGATGATCTTGGCGAGCCTGGATAGCAGGTTCAAGTTGAACTTGATCCCATATGCTCGCGCAGAAAGGAAGGACTCAAACACAGTCATGCCCAATCCGGCGGCAATGGCGGTCAGGTAAAAATACACCGGCAGCAAACCCGAATACCACAACGGGTGAATGCGGTGCGGCAGAATGGTCAGCATGGTGCCCAGGGTGGATTGGTGCAGGGTCGACAGCGTCACCCCGGCGACAATCAACACAATGGTGATACGGCGAATGATTTTCAGCGGCACCTTCCAGCCCAAGGCATCAAAGACCACCGGGCTGAATTCCATCGCCAGCACCGCGGTATACAGCATGACGCACCAGCCGATCTCGAACAGTGGTGAATGGATATTCCAGTAGATCAGCAGGTGCCAGATGCGCTGCGGAAAGCCCAGGTCCACCAGCAGGGTAAGCGCTGCCAGGATGTAACTAATGAACCCGGTCAAGATCGTTGGCCGCACAATGGGGTAAAACTCTTTCAGATTGAAGATATACACCACCGCGGCCACTGTGAAGGCCCCCGCAGCCAAACCAATGCCGCTCATCATATCAAAGCTGATCCAGATTCCCCAACCGCGGCCATCAGTCAAAGCTGTGGTGGAGTCCAACCCGACAAACCAGCGGTACACCGCCACCGAAAGGCCCAACGCGCCCAGCACCCAAACTAAGATCATGCCGGGGCCAATCGGGTAACGGCGCAAACGTAATTGTCCCATGCGTAGTGCCATCTCAACCCTCCTTTCCCGGCTTCTTGCCGTTGGCTGCTTTCACCTTTTCTCGCCTGCGGGTAAATTGATAAATCGCTGTGCTCAAGGTTGCGACCGTCACCACCACCCAGGGTACCGCCTTCATGTAAGGCCAGGTGATATCCGGCAGTGAGCGGTCATCCAGCTCGGGGAAACCCAGCTTGGCGAAATCAATGTGTGATATGTACAGCATGGTTGTCCCACCAGCTTCCGTCTCGCCGTAAACGTGCTTTAAATACATGGGATTCTCATCAATGCGTTGGTGAGCAATCGAAAGCATCCCGCCGCGCTTGCCCGAAATCAGCGCCCCTGTCGGGCAAACCTCGCTGCAGGCCGGTTCTTGCCCCTGCGCCTGGCGGTCTGCGCAAAAATCGCATTTCTGGATGAGGGGCAGCGGTTCGGGCCACTGTGCTTTGGGTATACCAAACGGGCAAGCCGCCATGCAGTATCGGCAGCCGATGCAGCGCTCGGGATGGTACACTACCGGACCGGTGGGTGTCTTTTCCAACGCCACCACCGGGCACACCGAAACGCAGGCCGGTTCAATGCAGTGCATGCACTGATCTTTCACGAATGAAATGCCGTCGTTGCCCTTATACAACCTTATGATTGTCCAGGTATCCGCACTCAAATCCTTCGGCATATCGTACAATTTGTCGCCGTCGAATTCGGGTGGCAGGTTAGAGCGCTGTTTGCAGGCATTCTGGCAGGCCCGGCAGCCCACGCACTTGGTCGTGTCGTACAGCATCGAAAAGCTGTCCGCCGCTTCGGTCGGGCCGGCCGCCGCGTCAGCCCGGGCACTTGGAAGCACCAGCGCCCCCAGCCCCGCCCCCGCCGTTTTAAGAAAATCTCTCCGGCTGATTGGCATGGCTTTACCCTCCTGCTACTCTTGCTTGCCAGCAGATTCTTCAGGTTCTTCGGCTTCTTCGTGCTCTTCCACTCCGTGCCCTTCCACTTCCTCCTCGCCCACCTCCGGGTTCGACTCTTTCCGGCCGGTCATGGTCGAGTAAGCAAACGCTCCCACCGCGCCGGCAATCAAACCCAGGGTTCCCCCCGTGATGGCCGCGCCCTCCGGAGTCACCTCACGCACCACATTTTCTGTGGAGGGGTAGGTGAGCGGCGGGGTGGCCTCCTGCAGCACGATCGGCTCATAAGTCGGCCAATCCCAGAAGTCCGGCTCCGAGCAGCCGATGCACGGATGGCCCGCGCCAATAGGCCAGTTGGTTCCGTCGTTGTAGCGCACTGCCGGGCAGTTGTGCGAGCTGATCGGCCCCTTGCAGCCCATCTGGTACAGGCACCAGCCCGCCCGGTGACCCACATCGCCCCAGGCACGCACAAATTCGCCTGCGTCAAAGTGCCCCCGGCGCTCGCAGTTGTTATGTATCAAATGTCCAAAAGCGAACAACGGCCGGTGCAGGCTGTCCATCTCCGGCAAAGCCCCAAAGGTCAGGAAATGCACCACCGTAGCGGTTAAATTCACCGGATTCATCGGGCAGCCGGGAATGTTGAGCACCGGCTTGTCCTTGACCAGGTCCATCACCCCAATCGCGCCAGTGGGGTTGGGGCTGGCCTTGGGCAGGCCGCCAAAGGTGGCGCAATTGCCCACCGCCACCACCGCCACGGCGTTGGCCGCCGCCTCTTCCACCAAAGCCACAGATGACTTCCCACCAATGCAGCAGTACACCCCATTGTCCGCCGGAGAAATCGAACCTTCCACCACGAGCAGATACCCGCCCGCCTGGATGGCCGCCTCTTTGGCTTCTTCAGCACGCCGCCCCGAAGCCGCCATGATCGTCTCGTGATAATCCACCGACAGCACGTCCAAAACAATCTCCGCGGCGGTGGGGCTGGAAGAACGCAAAAAGGCCTCCGTGCAGCCAGCACAATCCTGCAGTTCCAGCCAGATCACCGGCAACCGCTTGGGGGTTGCCAGAGCCTCCTCAATCATTGCCGAGGCTCTCTTCGGCAATGCCAGCGCGGCCGCCATCATCCCGCAAAAAGCGAGAAATTCGCGGCGTGATACCCCTCTCCTGGAAAGCGCTTGCTCAAGACTGGTTCCCTGGTGTGGCATAACTCCTCCATGGAAATACAGACAAGACGGGCAGCGATGTATTAAACTTTGTTGACGAATGGGCTGAATGAACTGATATATCTCTTATAGCTCGACATTAAAATAATATTAACATGCGCAACGACTCATTACAAGTACTTTTGTAATGATTTTCACACGAATTTTACTAACTTTGTCTATTTTTTCACAAATGAGCCCACGAAAACTAAAAAAGAACAAAACGATATGCTCGTTTCACCCCATTTGTAAGCCACTTTTCCGAGTTTCTCTACTCTAGATGAGCCGGTCCCCCTGCCCGCGCGCTGAGCACCTGCTGCACCCCAGGCAAATGCGCCAGGCGGCTTGCCAATTCGGCAGCATGTTCAGCTGGGCACAGCACGTGCACGTTCGGGCCAGCATCCAGGGTGAAGCAGCACGGCAGCCCTTCGACACGCCAGGCTGGAACCACTTTCATGATTTGTATAGAAGCCGGTTCCCAGTAAAACAGCGGCGGCACGGAGGTCATCATCACCGCGTGCATCAAAGTGCTGTCCTGTTCGACGATTTCGGCAAAAGTGATGAAATCTCGCTCCAAAATCGCCCGGCGGCACACATCCAACCGCCGTGACGCATCCTCAACCCGCGCGGCCTGCAAAATGCTGGTTCCCGCCAGAGCGTGCCCTTCGGTGGAACCGACCGGTTTGTGGCCTGTGGCAACAACGGCAATGCAATCGACTAAATCCCAATGCTGCGCCGGGGCAATAGAGGCAGCGACGGAGTCCTCATCACCCGTGCCCAAATGCCATTCCACAAAGCCGCCCGGCACCGAGCGCGCAGCCGACCCCGACCCGCGCCGGGCCAGCCGCGAGAGAGCTGCTTCGTCCAGGTCCATCCCCGCCGCCTGCGAGCCCGCCAGCGCCAGCGCAGCGAACGCCGCAGCCGAAGAAGCAATTCCTGCCCCGGTGGGAAAATTATTGCGGCTGACCACCTGCGCATACAATTCCGTGCCAGCCATCCCGCGTACGATATCCAGGAAGCGCGACACCCGAGCCAGAGAAGCCCCTGCGGCGGGCTGGTTGTTCAAAATCAGTTCGTCCGCTTCCAAACCAGGCACAAAGGTGACGGTGGTGCGGGCAAACAAGCCGTCCAAATTCATGGAAATGGATCCGTTGACCGGCAACCGCAGGGCATGGTCCCGGTTGCCCCAGTATTTGATAAATGCGATGTTTGC
>JAFGLU010000089.1 GCA_016927865.1 Anaerolineaceae bacterium | reverse complement strand
TTTTTTGGGGTTTGAGCACCTTATTTATAACGGGGTACGTCTTCTTTTTCTACCCTCTCCGATTTTTAGGATAGGTTCTTAGGGTTTTAATTAGCCAGGGATTTATGACAGGTCACTCCCATTTTTAAGACGCTTATTACTTCCCGGAAGGCTGGTAAACGAATAGACTCTTTAGATTGAGTGCCCTTTTTTATACCGGCAACCAGAAGTCTATCCGGAGTTCCCGGTTCACATCAAAAAATTTTCTTTTAGGAGTGATCCATGACCAACCGTCCAAAGGTTACGCTTGATGGCAATGAGGCTGTCGCGCATGTCGCGTATCGCCTGAGTGAGGTGATCGCCATTTATCCGATCACCCCATCCTCTGCGATGGGAGAATGGTCGGATGAATGGTCCGCCAAAGTCCGACCCAATGTGTGGGGCACGGTGCCCCTGGTGGCTGAGATGCAGTCCGAGGGCGGCGCCGCGGGCGCTGTGCACGGCGCGCTGCAAACCGGCGCTCTGACCACTACCTTTACCGCTTCGCAGGGTCTGCTGCTGATGATCCCGAATATGTACAAAATCGCCGGTGAATTGACCGCGGCGGTCATTCATGTTTCGGCGCGCTCGCTGGCTGCTCACGCCCTGTCGATCTTTGGTGACCATTCGGACGTGATGGCTGTGCGCCAGACCGGCTTCGCCCTGCTGGCCTCCGCCTCGGTTCAGGAAGCCCAGGATATGGCCCTGATCGCCCATGCCACCACGCTGAAGGCCCGCGTGCCCTTCCTGCATTTCTTTGACGGCTTCCGCACATCTCACGAAGTGCAGAAGATCGAGCAGTTGACCGATGATGACCTGCGCTCGATGATGGACGACGATCTTATTTCCGCCCATCGTGCCCGAGCCCTCACCCCTGACAAGCCTGTGCTGCGCGGCACCGCCCAGAACCCGGATGTGTTCTTCCAGGGCCGCGAGACGGTCAACCCATTCTATGACCGCGTTCCCGAACTTACTCAACAATCGATGGACCAGTTCGCCGCGCTGACCGGACGCAAATATCATCTGTTTGATTATACCGGCGCCCCGGATGCCGAGCGGATCGTGGTTGTCATGGGCTCTGGCGCTGATACCGTTGAAGAAACTGCCAACTACTTGAACGCTCACGGTGAGAAGGTCGGCGTGGTCACCGTGCATCTCTACCGTCCGTTCTCTGTCCAACACCTGCTCAAGGCCCTGCCCGCTACCACCCGCTCGATTGCCGTCCTCGACCGCACCAAAGAGCCTGGCTCCATCGGCGAGCCGCTCTATATGGATATTGTAACGGCTTTGGCCGAGGGTTTGGCCGACGGCTATGCTCCCTTCAAGAGCATGCCCGCAACGATCGGCGGACGCTACGGTTTGTCCTCCAAAGAATTCACCCCCGCCATGGCCAAGGCCGTCTTCGACGAGATGAAGAAAGCTGAACCCAAGAAGCACTTCACCGTGGGCATCCACGATGATGTCTCTCACACCAGCCTGGACTTCGACCCCGCCTTCTCCATCACCGACCCCACCACGGTGGAATGTGTGTTCTTCGGCCTGGGCGCCGACGGCACCGTGGGCGCGAACAAGAACTCCATCAAGATCATCGGCGAAGAGACCGACAACTATGCCCAGGGTTACTTCGTGTATGACTCGAAGAAATCTGGCACGGTCACCATCTCTCACCTGCGCTTTGGCCCCAAGCCCCAGCGCGCGCCGTATGTGATTGACAAGGCCTCCTTCGTGGCCTGCCACCAGTTCAGCTTCCTCGAGCGCGTCGATATGACCCGCTACTGCAAGCCCGGCGCGGTGTTCCTGATCAACAGCATCTACGGCCCCGAGGAAGTGTGGGACCATCTCCCTGTTCAGGTGCAGAAAGATATCATTGCGAAGAACCTCAAGTTCTACGTGATCGATGCCTACGAAGTGGCCCAAAAGACCGGCATGGGCGGCCGCATCAATACCATCATGCAGACCTGCTTCTTTGCCATCTCGGGCGTTCTGCCTCGCGAACAGGCGATTGAAGAGATCAAGAAGTCGATCAAGAAGACTTATGGCAAGCGCGGCGAAGCCGTGGTTCAGAAGAACTACGACGCCGTCGACCACTCTCTGTCCAACCTGCACGAGGTGAAAGTGCCCGCCCAGGTCACCTCGACCTTCGGGCGCCGTGACGCGGTTGTGGGCACCCCGCCCGCCTTCGTCAAGGACGTGTTGGGACCCATCCTGGCCTTCGAAGGCGACGACCTGCCCGTTTCGGCTATGCCCATCGACGGCACCTTCCCGACCGCGACCTCGCAGTATGAGAAGCGCAACATCTCCCTCGAAATCCCCGCCTGGAACCCCGATATCTGCATCCAGTGCGGAAAATGCGTCATGGTTTGCCCGCACGCGGTCATTCGCATGAAGGTGTACGACAGCGCTTTGCTGGCGGATGCCCCCGCGACCTTCAAATCGATGGACGCCAAATTCCGCGAACTGCCCGGAACCAAGTTCACCATTCAGGTGGCTCCCGAAGACTGCACCGGCTGTGCGCTGTGCGTGGAAGCCTGCCCCGCCAAGGATAAAACCCAGGTGGGCCTCAAGGCCATCAACATGGTCGAGCAGCCTCCGTTGCGCGAGGCCGAGCGTGAGAACTGGGATTACTTCCTGACCCTGCCCGATGGGGATCCCACGGTCACCGCACCGACCACCGTCAAGAATTCTCAACTGCTGCGCCCCTTGTTCGAGTTCTCCGGCGCTTGCGCCGGCTGCGGCGAGACCCCCTACGTCAAGCTGCTTTCGCAGTTGTTCGGTGACCGCAGTGTCATTGCCAACGCCACCGGCTGCACCTCCATTTACGGCGGCAACCTGCCCACCACCCCGTGGGCCAAGAACGCCGAAGGCCGCGGCCCGGCCTGGTCGAACTCCTTGTTCGAAGACAACGCTGAGTTCGGCATGGGCATGCGCCTGACCATCGATAAGCAAAGTGAGTTCGCTCGCGAGCTGCTCACCGCCCTGGCGCCCGAAGTGGGCGACGACCAGGTTGCTGCCATTCTCAACGCCGACCAGACCAGCGAAATGGGCATCCGCGAGCAGCGCGCCCGCATTGCGGCCCTCAAGGAAGCCCTCAAGGGTATTAAGAATCCCCGCGCCCGCTACCTGTTGGACGTGGCGGATATGCTCGTGCGCAAGAGCGTGTGGATCATGGGTGGCGACGGCTGGGCCTATGATATTGGCTACGGTGGCCTCGACCACGTCCTGGCCTCTGGCCGCAACGTGAACGTGTTGGTTCTCGACACCGAGGTGTACTCCAACACCGGCGGGCAGTCCTCCAAGGCTACCCCGCGCGCTGCAGTTGCCAAGTTCGCAGCCAACGGCAAGGGTCTGCCCAAGAAAGACCTGGGCATGATCGCCATGGCCTACGGCTATGTGTACGTGGCCCGCGTGGCGATGGGCTCCAACGACCAGCAGACCCTGCGCGCCTTCCTCGAAGCCGATGCTTACGACGGCCCGTCCCTGATCATTGCTTACAGCCACTGCATCGCCCACGGCATCGATATGCGCAAGGGCCTCGAACAGCAAAAGCTGGCCGTATCCTCGGGCATTTGGCCGCTGTACCGTTATAATCCGGTCCTGGCCGAGCAAGGGCAGAACCCCCTCAACATCGATTCGCGCGAACCCTCGACCTCGGTGCAAGAGTATGCCTACAACGAGACCCGTTACCGCATGTTGGTCCAGGCAGACGAGAATCGCGCCGAGATGTTGATGGAATCGGCTAAGGAAGACGTTCGCAAGCGCTGGGACCTGTATAAGCAGATGGCTGCCATCCAGTATAAGACCGAAGACAAAGAATAATCGGACCGTTAGAACCAGGGCCGGCCATCCGGCCGGCCCTGAACACCTATTTGTGGAGGAAACACATGGCTGATCTGAGCACAACTTATCTTGGCCTGAAGTTAAAAAACCCGGTGGTTGCGTCTGCATCGCCAATTTCTAAGAAATTGGATGGTTTCAAGAAGCTGGAAGAGGCCGGCGCGAGCGCGGTGGTGATGTATTCGCTCTTTGAAGAACAGATTGCCCACGAGAGCCTGGCGCTGGATCACTTCCTCAACCGGGGCACCGAAAGCTATGCCGAGTCACTGACCTACTTCCCTAACCTGGACGACTACAACATTGGACCGGAAGAATACCTGAACCTGATTGCCAAAGCCAAACAGGCTGTCAGTATCCCGGTCATCGCCAGCCTGAACGGCGTCTCGGCTGGCGGGTGGATCGATTACGCAAAAAAGATGGAAGAAGCCGGGGCCGACGCGCTGGAGTTGAATACATACTATTTGTCCACCGACACTGAGCTGACCAGCCAGGAGCTGGAGCAAAATTATGTCGACCTGGTCAAAGTCGTACGCTCCCAGGTGAAAATTCCTGTGGCGGTCAAGTTGAGCCCCTTCTTCACGGCGCTGCCCAACCTGGCCAAGCAGTTGGTCGAGGCCGGAGCAGACGGCCTGGTGCTGTTCAACCGCTTCATCCAGCCAGACCTGGACATTGAGACCCTTGAGGTGACTCCCAATTTGCAGCTGAGCACTTCATCTGAACTGCGCCTGCCACTGCGCTGGACGGCGATCCTTTATGGCCGTGTCAAGGCAGACCTGGCTCTGACCACCGGCGTGCATTCTGCCCAGGACGTGCTGAAGAGCATGATGGCGGGCGCCCGCGTGACCATGCTGACCTCCGAACTGCTGAAGAACGGGGTCGGGCGGGTGGCGGAAATCCTCGCTGACATGCAGACCTGGATGGAAAGCTACGAGTACACCTCGGTCAAGCAGATGCAAGGCAGCATGAGCCAGCAGGCTGTGGCCGAGCCGGCCGCTTTCGAGCGCGCCAACTACATGAAAGCCCTGCAAAGCTTCGACGCGAGCAAATTGTACTAGTTCGGCAGTCGCAGTATACTGACATTGTCGTCAGACCCTAAAGGTCTTCTGAGACCTTTAGGGTCTTTTGTCATATTCAAAGGAGGTAACTGCTCAGAGGTCGAAGAAAACTCCCAAATTTGAGGTGTATGTGGGGTGCGAAGCACCCCACATACACCTCAAATTTGGGGTATTTCCGCCTCTGGCTGAGTAGTTACCAAAGGAGTTGAAGATGAAACCCATTTCCATTCTGATTTCTGCGGTGTTGGTATTTGTCCTAGGGGCATTCTTTTCCCCGCTGGCCGGAGCGATGGGAACATCTGTCGCTGCCCAGCCAGAAGCGCTTCTGATCACCGCTACACCCGTCCCGCAAACGCCCTCAAAAGAGGACGTGGCAACCGCCGCGCCTCTGCTGGGCAAGATCACGGTCAGCGGGCAGGCCGAAGTGCGCGTGGTGCCGGATGAGGTGGTGGTGACGCTGGGTGTGGAGACCAACGACCTGAGCCTGGCGGTGGCCCGCGCGCAGAACGATGAAATTGTGGCCAAGGTGTTGCAGGCCGCCGAGGCGGTAGGGGTGGCGGCCAAGGATGTCCAAACCGAGTTCATCCAGATCGAGCCACGCTACAACAGCGATTATGAGAAGCGCAACTTCCTGGGCTACTACGCCCGCAAGACCATCGCCATCACGCTGCGCGACCTGGAGCGCTTTGAAGAACTGCTGACCGGCTGTTTTGAAGCGGGAGTGAACTATGTCCACGGCGTGGAGTTCCGCACCAGCGAATTGCGCAAGTATCGCGACGAAGCCCGCGAGATGGCGCTACAAGCCGCGCAAGAAAAAGCCATCGATATGACAGCGGCGCTGGGGCGCACAGCCGGAGCGGCCCTGGAAGTGACTGAGAATTCCACCGGCTGGTGGTCGGGCTATTCGAGCTGGTGGGGCGGCGGCTGGAGTTCGATGATGCAGAACAGCGTGCAGAACGCGGGCAACGCTGCGGCAGAGATCAGCGGCATGGCCCCCGGCGCCATCTCCGTCACCGCCAGCGTGACTGTGGTGTTTGAGATGAGATAGAAGGATGATCTTTCAAAACCCGTAACTGCTCAGAGGGTGGGAGAAAGTTCCCGAATTTGAGGTGTATGTGGGGCGCTTCGAGCCCCACATACACCTCAAATTCGGGTTTCTTCCGCCTCTGGCTGAGTAGTTACCTAAACCCTAAAGGTCTCCGAGACCTTTAGGGTTTTCTTCTTGGTCACATCCCCCAAAACACCTTCAGCCCCAGCAATATCACCCCAATCACAATCACGGTCAGGGGTAAGCCCACGCGCATGTAATCGCGGAAGGCGTACCCGCCGGGAGTCATCACCATGATGTTCACCGGGTGGCCGAAGGGGGTGGGGAAGCACAGCGAACAGCCTAACGCCACTGCCATGCCCATGGCGCGGGGGTCGGCGCCCACCTGGCTCGCCGCCACCAGCGCCAGCGGCGCCAGCACCAATGCCGCCACCTGGCTGCTCATGATCTGCGTGATCAGCAGCGCCACCAGGATGAGGGCCAGTGCCACCACCAGCGGGAGAGTGTCTCCCATCGCGCCCAACAGTCCCTGGATGGCGTAATCTGCCAGCCCCGTGGTGCGAATGGCTGTGCTCAGCGGCCACATCCCGGCGATGAGGAACACTGCTTTCCACTCGATGGTGTGGTATGCGTCGTTCATGTCCATGCAGCCGGTTAGCAGCAGCAGCCCGGCCCCGGCAAACGTGACCACCGCGATGGGGAAGATGTCTAATGCCGCCAGCACCAGGGTGGCCAGGGTGATGATAAGCGCGATGTTAAACTTGCGCGGGCGGCGGGCCGCATCGGGGTCTTCTTCCAGCAGCACCAGGTCGGGATGGTGTTGAAGCATTTGCAGACGCGCAGCTTCGCCCTGTACCAGCAAAGCATCTCCTACGCGCAGCTTTAGCTCGGCCAGGTTTTCCTGAATGGGGTGCCCCTCGCGCCAGATGCCAAGTACATTGAGAGTGTAATTTTCGCGAAAGTCCACCTGTTGCAGCGAGCGTCCGGCCAATGCTCCGTGCGGCGTGATAACCAGTTCGGCCAGGGTGATGCCGGCATCCGTCACTTCCAGAGATTCGCGCGCGCCGTGCTGCTGATGCAGCCCCAATTCTTCGAGCAAGAGCGGGTCGGGGTGCCCTTGCGCCAAAAGGCGGTCGCCGGCCAACACTGTTACTTCGGCGTTGGGCGCCAGGATGACTCGTTCGCCGCGCGTGATGCTGATAATATGCAGATGGGTGGATTGCGCCCACCGCCCGTCGGCGATAGTGCGACCGGCCAGGGGTGAAATCTGGAGAACTTCAATCTCGTGCAGGTTTTGTTCTAGCCCGTAGAGGCGGCTGAGGGCCTGGTGGAGTTGCTGCGGGGCGGAGTCTCCATCCCCCTTGCGCTGCGGCATAAGCTTTCGCCCCAGGGTGAGCATGTACAGAGTGCCCACCAGCACAATCGGTCCGCCAATGGGCAGAAAGTCGAGCAGGCCAAAAGGCTTGTGGCCTGCGTCGCGCAATGCAGCGCTGACGATCAGGTTGGCGGTGGTCAGCAGGGTGGCCATGCCCCCCAGCACGGTGCCGTAAGCCAACGGCATCATTAATCGAGAGGGAGCAATCTTTCCGCGGCGGGCCAGCGTCATTACGGCAGGTAGCAAGACGCCCACGGCGGCGATGTTGTTCATGACCAGTGAAAGCGCGGCCGAGGTAAGAACGGCAACCAAAATCTGCCGATTTTCAGAAGCTCCTGCCATGCGATACATCAGGCGCCCCAGCGAGCGGGTCACGCCGGTTTGACGCAGGCCTTCGGAGATAATGGAGATGGCGACGATCGTCATGACCGCCGACCCGCCAAACCCGGCAAAGGTTTCTGCCGGGGTCACCACGCCGCTGATGCCCAGCGCCGCCAGTACCAGGAGAGCCGCCAGGTCGGGGCGCACCTTTTCGGTGATGAGCAGCACGGCGGCAATCAGGGTGACGATCAATGTGAACAGTGCTGGAAAGGTCATATCCTAATTCTAATATAAGATCCGAATTTGAGATATCAGTGGGGGTTTTGTATCCACCGATATCTAAAGTTCGGGAACTTTCCTCAACCTCGGTGAGTCGATACAAAAAAACTCCGGCACAAGGCCGGAGTTTTGATTGCATTGGCAAAAACGCCAGGTTTATGTAGGCTCTTCGCTGGTGGTTTCGTTCTTCTTCTGGCGGTAGACGATCCGTCCGCGGGTGAGGTCGTAGGGAGACACCTCCACGCGCACACGGTCGCCTAATAGAATGCGAATGTAATACTTGCGCATTCTACCTGACAGGTAAGCCAGCACTTCATGTCCGTTTTCGAGCTTAACACGGAACTGCGTAGCGGGCAGAGCCTCTACGATGGTGCCGTCAACCTGAATTTTCTCTTCTTCTTTAGCCATTTACTTTCCTCCAGCGGGTCCCAGGAAAAACGTGATCTACGCTTCCGAGGTCCTGGTGTATGCGCGCCGCTTAATTCGGCGGATCGCCTTTTTCTTTTCAACGCGGCGCAGTTCGCTCTTGCTGATGAACCAGCGCTTGCGGCGAACTGTGCTTAATATGCCGCTCTTAACAACCTTTTTGCGGAATCTCTTCATTAATTGATCTTGAGATTCATTGGGTCGCAAAACAACAACGGTCACTTCTCTCACCTCCCTTCATTAGGGACATTAAAACTCGGCTGGTCTTTGCAGGCTCAGCCGAGAATGAGAGTAAGAGATTCTTATCAGCACTCGGGAGCAA
This sequence comes from Anaerolineaceae bacterium, assembly GCA_016927865.1. GTDB lineage: Bacteria > Chloroflexota > Anaerolineae > Anaerolineales > Anaerolineaceae > Anaerolinea. The sequence goes on along the minus strand of JAFGLU010000089.1, from coordinate 1,006 downwards.
TCTGCTTGTGACACCTCACGATATCAAATGGTTAAGGCACACTTTCCAGCGGGTGGATTATACCCCATGATGGATTGTTTTGTCAAAGGTGGCTCTTTAGGAGTTGCCGTGGTAGATACCGCATTTTGGGGTGCGAGAGCGGCTTCGCCGCTCTCGCACCCCAAAATGCGGACTTCAGCACTCTGATTCCCAATGAATCTCAAAGGTTTCTTTAAGGTTTGTGCTCAAGCTGGGCCTTTACCATTCCATCCCTGTAGCAGGTCCGGCAGCTCGCTGAGCGTCTCGATGGTGGCCTGCGGCGCAATGACCGGTCGGAATTTCTCTACGTGGCTCGGCGCGGCTCGGCGCTTAATCCACACGCTGCCCATGCCCAGGTTGTTGGCTCCCAGGATGTCAGCATCCAGAAAATCACCCACCATGACGGCCTCTTCCGGTTTGGCGCCGAAGAAATCCAGCGCGCTGCGGAAAATGCGCGGGTGGGGCTTGCGGATTCCCGCTGCCGCCGAGGTGACGATATATTCGAAATAAGGCCGCAGCCCGGCATTGTCGATGAGGGTTTGCACGTCCTCGTCGTCGCCGGCATTGGAGATCAATCCGATGCGATAGCCTTGCGAGCGCAGCGTCTCCAACATGGGAATGGCATCTGTTTCACCGTACCAGTGCGCCTGGGTCAATGCGTACATCCGGCGCAGCCCTTCGGCAATGTGCTCGGCGGGAACATCGGGGTACCCAAACACGCTCAGGGTCTGGCGCAAGGTTTCGGCGGTGGGCCGCTCAATCAATTCGTCGTTGCGGCGGGCGTAGTTGGCCTCGATGGCCCGGCGGAAGTAATCTGGGAAGGTAGCCGGGTCCAGGCGATAACCAAGCGTTTCCAGATAATCGCGCAGGGAATGGGCTGTTTCAATGGTTTTTGCGTTCCAATCTGCAGTAAAGTAGATCAGGGTGCCGCCCAGATCAAAGAGTGCGATGTGAAAGCGAGACATACCGATTAATATCCTCGTTCTGG
>JAFGLU010000088.1 GCA_016927865.1 Anaerolineaceae bacterium | reverse complement strand
GCCCTTGATGCCAAAAATAGCTAAATTTCGTAAGGTTCGGAGTCCCGGATGTGTTCCCGGTTGTTTCAGTTAGCGGAAACTAAAGTTCGAACTCGGAGGGGTTACTCTGTTTCTTTATGGTCGGGGTCGGCCCGGTGGAAACCAGCGTGAGCTGCTTTATAGATCGAGGAAAGGTCGGTCCCTTCTACGGTTTGATCTGTATCGGGAGAAGCATTGACCCGGTCTTGCGCTTTGCTGACCGGCACCACGTTGTGATTCAACGAGGCGTGCGTGTAGTTGCGGCCCCTGGCCTTGGATTGGTACAGCGCCGCATCGGCGTTGTGCAAAATCTCCTCGCGCGACTGCTCGGCGTTTTCTCGCCCGGCCACCCCCAGGCTGATCGTGACTTTGATCGGTTGGTCGCTCGTGGCGATGATGAAATCATATTCTTGCACGGCTTTGCGGATCGCTTCGGCTCGCAGCGCGCCGACCTCGGGGCTTGTTTCCGGCATCAGCACACCGTATTCTTCTCCCCCAAAGCGCGCCACAATGTCATACTCCCGTACAGACTGTTGGATAATCTTTGCCACTGACTTGATCACGATATCTCCAGCAAGGTGCCCGTAGGTATTGTTGATATCACGCAAGAGGTCCAGGTCTGCCATAAGTACGGTGAGCGGACGGTCGTAGCGGTTGGCGCGCACCAGTTCGTTGTGGAACTGCTGCATGAAGAATTCATGATTGTAGATTCCGGTCTTCTGGTCGATGTCCACTTTGCGCTGCAAGGCAGGCACCCGCAGGGTGCTGTAGATCAGGTACAACGGGATGGCAAACAACAAGATGGCGTAGGGATTGTAGTTCCACACATAATTCAAGCTGGCGCCCATCACCAGCATGGTCAGGTCCACCGTCAGAGGCAGCCAATCGAACATCCCAGATTTGGAGAAGGTTTCGCCACGCGCCAGCCAGATGATGATGCCGACCATCAGGTGGTTGACCAGGTTGTAGATCAGGAAAGCCACCAAAATGGCGACCACGCTGCCCCAGGTTTGCATATCGCCGCTGGGATTTAAGAGCGTATAGACCAGCGAGGTGGCCTGGATAGCAATGACATAACAGCAAACGTTGAAGAATGAAATGAACCAGGGTGGCCGGTGCCACAACCATTCGGCAAAATTGGAGAGGATGATGACCAGCAGGGTGGCTGGCACGCCCAGGCGCATGAAAGCAAAGGCGTAAAAGACAAAGCTGATCGCGTAATGAGAGCGGTCGGTGGTGCCTTCGACTTTGAAAATTTGGGAGAAACAAGCCCCGGCAATCAGGAAAATAAACAGGAGGATGTCGGGGGCTTCGATGCGCAGTTGGAATAAATTCCATGCGATCAGAACAGCGCCCATAGACCATGTCGCCAGCAAATATAAACGAGTTGTCATGGAAAAATTTTTCATGCGTAAAAATCTCACAGCCAGCTTAAGGGGACACATCCCCCTGACTGATTCTGTAGCCCTTCTGTATTATATAGTGTGCAAGGATGTAGGTCTAGCCAAAAAACTTGGAATTACCTTACACATTCGAAAAAGTGGTTCTTGCCTTCCGCCTGTCAGCCGCCCTCGCGAACCTGCACGACGGCAACCCCTCCCAGGGTAAACGCATCATGGATTTTTGTTCTAAAAATCTCGTGTCTTTTCGCCATGTTTTGGGTATCTCCCCCACCCTACCTGCTACACGACCCGGCAACCAGGATTCTGGGTCACACAGGCACTTTGCCGGGGGAGGGAAAGAATTCTGCAAAAGTGAGGGGCTTTCGGCCCCTCACTTTTGCGAAATCTTTCCCCCCTCGCCGTTTCGGCGCTCTGGCGAGAGCCCCGCTCATGAACTGAATTTTTCGAGTTGTTTGACAGAGGGGAGGGGCGGGGGTGGGGACTCAAGCCCAAAGGTGAAAGGTGGCAGTGTCAAAGTTGTTCGGTTTTCCAAAAATTGCAGAATGTCTGACATAAGATGCGTTTACCCTACAACCCCTCCCGACAGACCTGCGTCGCAAATGGAACAGACGGTATAATAAGCCTCATCCTCGTCCTACGGAATACTCATGACCTTCTTTTCTTTACCGCATGCTTTAACGCGGGCTGTTTACACGCTGACCCTGGCTTTGCTGTACGCAGTCATTTTGGCGGGACAGTTGCTGGGCGTGGCGGGGGCATACCGACCTCTGCCGGTGGTTTTGTTGACCCTGGTGGTGTTTGTGATCGTTGCGCGAGCGTACTGGAACGCCAGTGAGGGTTTCTTTAAGGGTATTTTGAGCCGCGAGCCCGAAAAGCGTTCCGGGGTTGACCTGGTCCTTGGGGTTGCCGGCGCGGCCTTGATCGTTTTGTTGATCTTGCTGCCCATTGCTCGCTGGCCTTATTCCCCGGTTAGCGAGAGCCTGCATTGGGACGCCGGCATTTATCACCTGCCCAAAGCCCTGGAAATGGTGCGTAGCGGCTCGGCCCTGGACCTATCCATCTCCTACGGCGAATATCCTTTTGGGTACGAATCGTTGCTGGCCTTTCCGGCGCTGTTGCTGCGCAATGGATTTGGCTTCGGTGCGGCCCACGCCTTGACTTGCCTATATTTCATCCTGACCTTCTGGCTGTTGCTGCGCCGCTACACTGGGCTGGCAAGCGGGTTTGCGCTGTTTCTGTCTGCGCTGGTCATGGTCAGCGGCTTTTTCCCCGAGTTTGAACCGAACTTCTGGTGGATGTTCAAGTTCTTGTTCTTCACCGTCGCCAAGAACGATCTGTTTTTGGGCGCAGCCTTGTTGGCTGTGCTGCTGCACGCGCCGATTGGGCCGCGGAATAATTCGCGGTTGGTCTTTCCATTGGGATTAGCTATGGCCACCATGATTTCCCTGGCGACCAAACCCAATAGCCTTTTCGTGGCGCTGCCAGTCTGGCTTCTGTACTTGGGAGCGTGCCTGCGCCAACGCGACTTCCGCCTGAAGGAGTGGGTACTTAGCGCAATTTTGGTCCTCCCAGGAATCCTGTGGGTGGGGCGAAACTTGCTGGTGCAAGGCTATTTGTTCTCCCCCAAGGTCATGGCTCACCAGCAGTTGAGCATTGCCGCCAACCTCACCAACCCCTACCTGCTCGAGAACATTCCCCGCACGCTTTACGCTGCTTTGGCGATCTTCTTGGTTACGCTCATCCTGGTGTTTGTGAAGCGTTGGATTTCGCCTTCTCTGGCGCTGGCCTTTTTCCTGGTGCTGGCAGGCTTTGCCCTAAGCCCTGCTTCAGGGTTCTATCAAGACACCCTGCGCCCGGCGGAGATCAACTGGCGATTCGGTATCACGGTGCTGGCCTTCATGTTCCTCATGCCGGTGGTTTGGGTGGCTCCCTGGATCGAGAAACTGTACGCCTGGATCCAGCGGCGAGCGGTTCCGGCAGGCATGCTGGGGTTGGCCGCGCTGGCGCTGGCAGGCGGCATTCTTTGGATGCAGCGTGAAGTGTTGGAATACCGCCCCAAGAACGAAATCGTGCTGTATGATCAGTTCCGCGAGCCGGTCGGCACGGGTGGTTATTTCAGCGCCTACGACTATATCCATCAAAATGTGCGCGACTCAGTGGTGTGGGTGGAGAACGGCCTGCCCTATTACGCTTACGGGCCGGGGTTCACCAACTCCACCACCCAATCGCGCCGCGCCGACTTTTTAGTGATCTTCAAAACACCCTGGCTGGGGGTGGCCAAAGATTACCCGCCTTACTTGAGCGACCCGGAGTGGTTGCGAGAATGGGAAATGGTCTATGCGGACCCCGAAGGGCGCGTTTATCGCAGAATTCAAGAGTAGCCTGCGACTTTTCTCGGGGCGCTGCGTATAAAGGATAAGGAGAACAGAATGGATCACAACCTGGTCACTACTGGATTTGGCTTTGAAGGCTATCGCATTGCCCGCTATTTGGGTGTGGTGCGTGGAATCACCGTGCGCTCGCGCAGCGTGGTGGGGAATTTCGTTGGCGGCATCGAGACCCTTTTCGGTGGGCGAATAAACACCTATGTCGAATTGTGTGAAAACGCACGCGAAGAGGCCTACGACCTGCTCATCCGCCACGCTGAAGAGATTGGAGCGAACGCCATCATTGGTGTTCACTACGATGCCACCGAAGTGATGGACGGCGTGACCGAGGTGTTGGCTTACGGCACCGCGGTTGTTCTCGAAAGAGCTTAACTACTCAAAGGGTGAAGAAAATTCGGACTCCTTCACCTCTGGTTGAGAATTACCCCAACCCTTTAGCTGTTGGAAAGCACCAGGTTCAAGCGGTTGCCCAGCAGCTTGAGGTGGTGGTTCATCACCATGTCCACATCGGCTTCGGGGTTTTCAAGTAAGTCGGCCCAAACCCGCGCAATCGAGTTCACCATGCGCTCCTCGATCATGCCCCACAGGGGCAGGTTGGGGAGCGTGCGGCTATTTTTAAAGCCAAAGTCGATCACCTGCTGGTAGGAGGGGTCGGGCAGGGGAAATTCCTGTAAAGTGTCCATGCGGGCTGGAAGCTGCCCGGCCATGTGTGCGAAAGCGGCCTGATATTCAGCACCGGTCAGGCTGCCGACCAATTCGGCGGATTCCCTGTCTCGAATAACGTTTTTCCAGATGACCAGGCTGGAGCCACCCATATAGGGTTGTTTGAATGCAACGGCAATGCCGGTATCAGCGGCCAAATCCGGCGAATTACTGATCAGGTTGAGCATCCAGGGGCCTGCAATAACAACCGCTGCCCGCCCTTGGGCGAAAACCGCGTCGGAGGCTTCATCGGCGAGGTTGCGCAGCTCGGGAACAATGAAGCGGCCCAGGTTGAAGTATGAACGCATCGCGTCCTGAACGTCGGGGTCCATGAGCAGAACGCGCTTGCCGTTTTCATCTAGAAAATCTTTACCTTTGCTCCAAATCCACATGGCCAGGTTGTGCAGCGTGAGATGCGATTTTTGGGTGGGCACAACAAACGGGGGCAGACCTCCGGCGGATTGTAGCGCTTGCAAGGTTTGGTCGAATTGCTCGATGGTGGAGAAGGCGGTTTCAGGGTTCAGCCCGGCTTTTGCCATCTGGCTGCGCCGGTAGAAGACAAAGCGGATGTCGGTCATCCAGGGAATGGCAAACACGTTTTGATCCGCCTGGACGCCTATCTTCCACAGGGCCGGGGCAAAGGCGCCGGCTCCCCCCAGGTTTCTTATTTCTGCTGGGCTGAAAGGTCGCAGGGCATTCATAGCAATGAAGTCGTTCAGCCACGTGGAACCCACCTCAGACACCTGCAAATTAGAGCCGTGAATGGCATTGCGAACAAATTCTTGCCAGCCGGTGGCGTAATCGAGACCGAGTAGGGTAACATCGACGAATTTTGTTTTGGCATACCGGGCCAGAAAATCCTCGAGGCTGGTGGTTAGCGATGCCATGTGGGTCATGATCGAAAAGGTAAGTTTGGTAGCCATATCTTCCCTTGATTGTTTTATGCACGTTTCCCAATCCCCATTATACTGATTAACTGCCGGGTTAGCGAATAAAAGCAGAGGTTGTTGAGGGCTTGTAAGCTCTCGGGTTACCGCTCAGCCGGTGGTGGAACTTTCTTTGACCCGACACTTGCCCACGTGACACAGGCCAATATTTTGCCCCTTAAAATTCAAGCGGAAAGGGAAGAAATCTTGCTTTTTAAACAGGGCGTAATCGGCCAGGCTTTCTAGCCAGTGCACACCCAGGCGCGGATAGAAGGGCTCGTCGATGACACAGCAGGGAAACAAGACGAAACCGCAGCCGTATTTTGCGGCAGCATCGATGATTTTTGCGTTGCAGCCGTGGGCGTGCATGCCGATGAGCAGATCAAAGCCTTCGGCGTGTTCCACCTCGAACTCGGCGGTGATGCGCGCCACGCGGTCACCAGGCGGAATCTTCACCCGCCGCTCGCTGGTGATATCTTTGTATTTGTCGGGCAGGGGCTGGTCAAAAGGATCGATAACCACCGGGTCCCAGCCGCTGTTGAGTAGCAAGTAGCTGATCAGGCCTTTGCCGCCGCCAATATCTGCCGCGCGGCAGGGTTCAAAAGTCTGCGCCAGCCATTGGTAAAACAACTGGGCGCGAAATTTCTTCATGCGCAGCGTCTTGCTGCTGTCCAGCGCCAGGCGGATGGGTTGGTTGGCCAGAGCTGACAGATCCAGCGGCTCATCATCGGAATTTTCGGAATGCGATTTTGCCCGGCTGAGTCGCTCCAGGTTGGTGTATAATTCGGCTGCGCGAATTTTTCCGGCGGATTTGGCCATAAGGTGTTCCTTGCCCAGGGGATGGGGATCCCGTCCCGATTTTACCCTGTTTTAGGGAAATTTCTGCAAGTCCTTTACGCCCCCGGAAAGGCGTGTTATAATCTTGCCCCGCGCCGAAGGGCGATTTTTGTTGCTATTGCACTGCTCCGCGAGTGGGGCAGCAAGAAATCTTGAGAAGGATTGGTAAGCCATGACCGACATTCTGAAATCTTTGGATGCCCCCGAGAACCCCAATATCCCGGCCCTGCGGCCCGGTGACGTGGTGAGTGTGCACGTGAAAATTAAAGAAGGAAACCGCGAACGTATTCAGGAGTTCAAGGGCACCGTTTTGTTCACCAAAAACAACGGCGTCAGCTCCACGTTCACCGTTCGCCGCCTGGCCAGCAATGGTATTGGTGTGGAACGCGTCTTCTTGACCCGCTCTCCGCGCATTGACCGCGTGGTGGTGGAACGGCACAGCAAGGTTCGCCGCGCGCGCCTGTTCTTCCTGCGTGGCCGCACGGGCAAGAGCGCTCGCCTCAAGCAGCGTTTCTAAAAACCGCGCGAAGCCTGCGGAGGGGAGTTTTTCTCCGCCGTGTTGCTCTTGCCGGTTTTGGCTCACGAATGTGAATTTGAGGGTGCAGTGTAATCCGCTGCGCCCTTTTTTGCTTAACAAGCTGACTCCATTCTATGATTGAAAGGCAGATTATGATGGCGCCACTCATTGGTTTAACCACCGGAAAAATTTCCCGCAAAGAAGGCCAGGGCGATACCATCACCACGCCCCGATCTTACCTGAACGCACTCAATTGCGCCGGAGCTTTGCCGGTGCTCATTCCTCTGGGGTTATCGCAAGAACAGATGCGCCAGGTCTTCGAGCGCCTGGACGGTGTATTAATTATCGGCGGCGCGGATATCGACCCGGCCCGCTTCGACGGCGAACCGCACCCGCGAGTGTATGACGTGGACGCCGAGCAGGATGAGTTGGACCTGACCCTGGTGCAGTGGTGCGCCGAGCAGGGCAAACCCTTTTTCGGTATCTGTCGCGGCATCCAATCGATCAATGTGGCCTTGGGCGGCAGCCTGTATACCGATATTGCCGACCAGTATGGCAAAGAACAGCGCCACGACTGGTACCCGGACATTCCGCGCAACACCCTGGCGCACGGCCTGCGCCTGGACCCAGGCAGCCTGCTGGCGGGGGTGATGGGCGGCAGCGAGTTTCAGGTCAACAGCCTGCACCACCAGGGCCTCTCGCGGATTGCGCCGGGGTTGAAGGTGGTGGGTCATGCCAGCGACGGGCTGGTAGAGGCGGTGGAACTGCCCGCTCATCCCTTTGGAGTGGGGGTGCAGTGGCATCCCGAATGGCTGCAAGAGCACGAGCATGCCCGCGCCATTTTCCGGGCTTTCGTCCAGGCCTGCGGGTAGGGAGGGATACTAGCGCGGTATTTTGCAGGCCGCATCGAGCCCCCTGCAAACCCCGTTCCGTTGGCTCTCTGTGAGTTGCCAATGAACCGTTTCGTTCATTCGTTTTTCATTCGTGGACAAGGTTATAATTCGCCCCATGATTGGCATTTTTGATTCAGGCGTGGGAGGGTTGTCGGTGCTGCGCGCCATCCGTGCAGAACTGCCCCAATATCCTGTTCTCTACCTGGCCGACCAGGCACATGTGCCCTACGGGCCGCGCCTGCTGGAAGAGGTGCGCAGTTTCTCTGAAGCCGTGGCGCGTTTTTTGCTGGACCGTGGCGCGAAATTAATCGTGGTGGCGTGCAATGCGGCTTCGGCAGCATCCCTTCACCACTTACGGGCGGTTTTCCCGCAGGTGCCCTTTGTGGGCATGGAGCCCGCCGTCAAGCCTGCCGCCGAAAGCACTCACAGTGGGGTGGTTGGCGTGCTGGCCACCCCGGCCACCTTCCAGGGAGCGCTGTACGCTTCGGTCATGGAGCGCTTTGCCCACGGCGTGGAAGTGATGCAAGACATTTGCCCGGGGTTGGTGGGGCAGGTGGAACGAGGTGATCTGGATGGTCCCGAGACGCGCGCCATCCTCGAAAAAGCCCTGCGTCCCATGCTGGCTCGCGGCATGGACACGGTGGTGATGGGCTGCACCCATTATCCATTTATCATCCCGCTTATCCGCGAGATTGCCGGGCCGGGCGTGCGGGTCATCGATCCCGCTCCGGCGGTGGCGCGCCAGACGGCGCGGGTGCTGGCAGCGCATGGCATTGAGCCCGATGCTGCCCAGCCCCCGGACATGCGCTTCTTTACCAGCGGCCCGCCTGAAGATCTGGCGGCTTTGCTGCCGCGCATGTTGGGGCCGGAATATGCGAGGCAGCCTGTACAAGGGTTGTCCTGGGTGGAAATGCGCTTGGAGTAACTGGTATACTATAAGAGGTACTACTCAGCGTGTGAAGAACGTTCCCGATTTGAGCTTCTTCCACCTCTGGCTGAACAGTTTCTTATCAGTAGACAAAGGAGAGCGCTCATGGCTCGCGTAGAGATTGAACTGAACCCGGTAGATCATATTACCACCGACGCGATCGGCCAGCCTGGTCAGCGTGTTTTTTACATTCAAGGTGTGCAGGGTGAGCAAACCGTGACCCTGATCGTTGAGAAGTTGCAAATACAGACCCTGTCCTTGGGCGTAGAAGAATTTCTGCTGGAACTGCGCGGGCGCTTCCCTGAGCTGGATGATACTACCACGGATTACGAAGAAGACCAGATGCGCATCCAGCCGCCCGTCGACCCGCTCTTTCGCGTGGGCGAACTGGCCTTGGGCTATGACCGCGATACCGACCGGGTGATGATCCTGGCTCGCGAGGTGCTCGATTCGGGCAGCGAGGAACCGGAGGAAGGCGAACCTGCCGGCAGCGAGGTGCGCTTCTGGTGCACGCGCAATCAGTTGCTCGCCATGTCCCGCTGGGGCTTGGAAGTTTCGGGGCGCGGGCGGCCCGTCTGCCCCTACTGCGGGCAGCCGATGGAACCGAGCGGCCATTTTTGCCCCAAGCGCAACGGTTATAAGCACTAAAGCGCTATGGATCACGCGGGCATCCTGGCGGCCTTGCAAAAAGGGACCTTTTCCCTGCAAGGCCAGTTTGTAAGCGGCTCAAACTACACTTTCCTGGGTACTATTGAGGCGCAGGAGGAGCAATTTCCGGTTGTGTACAAGCCGCTGCGCGGGGAGCAGCCGCTGTGGGATTTCCCGCTGCGCAGCCTGGCGCACCGCGAGGTGGCTGCCTACTTGCTCAGCCAGGCTTTGGGCTGGGAATTGGTCCCGCCGACGGTTTTCCGGCGCAAGGGGCCGCTGGGCTCGGGCTCGGTGCAGTTTTTTATCAACCACGACCCTGAATACCATTATTTTAACTTTAGTCCAGAAGATCGCGAGCGATTGCGCCCGGTGGCGGTGTTTGACCTGATTACCAACAACGCCGACCGAAAGGGCGGGCATATCCTCAAAGGCGAGGACGGGCATTTGTGGATGATCGACCACGGCCTGTGCTTTCACAGCGAAGACAAGCTGCGCACCGTGGTATGGGATTTTGCCGGGCAGCCCGTTCCCGCAGAGTTGCTGGCGGACCTGGCCCGCCTGGACGAATTGCTGGCCGAAGGCGCCTCCCTGCGTGAGGATCTGCTGGCGCACATCCTGGAAGCCGAGGTGGCGGCGCTGGCTTTACGGGCGCAGAATCTGCGCCAGGCGGGTGTTTTCCCGCCGCCGCCCGAATCGCGCCGCCATTTTCCCTGGCCTCCGGTGTAATTTTCTCTAAAAGAGGTGTTTTCATGACTCATCTACGCATGGTTTTGATCGGTTTTGGCAATGTGGGCAAGGCTTTTGCCCGGCTGCTGCTGCGCAAGCGCGACCTGCTGGCCCGTGATTACGGCCTGACCTTTCAGGTGAACGGCATCACCACCGGGCGGCACGGTCGGGCCATTGACCCCGCCGGGCTGGACCTGGCCCGCGCCGTGGAGGTGCTGGAACAGGGTGGCAACCTGGATGTGCTCTCCGCGCAGCCTGCCCCGGCGGACACCCTGGAATTTATCCGCGCCTGCCCGGCAGATGTGCTCTTTGAAAACACCCCGGTCAACCATCACACCGGCCAACCCGCCATCGATTACCTGCGCGCCGGGTTGGAAGCCGGCATGCACGCCGTGACGGCCAATAAAGGCCCGGTGGTGCATGGTTACGACCTGCTCACCCGCCTGGCCGCTGAGAAAGGTCGCCGCTTCCTGTTTGAGTCGGCGGTCATGGACGGTGCGCCGATTTTCTCGCTGTTTCGCGGGCCGCTGCCCGCTGCCGAGCTGCGCGGCTTCGTGGGCATTCTCAATTCGTGCACCAACCTGCTGCTCGAATTGATGGAGCAGGGCAGCAGCTTTGACGAAGCAGTGGCTTACGGTAAATCGATCGGCATCACCGAGACAGATCCCAGCGCCGACATCGACGGCTGGGATGCCGCCATCAAGGTGGCCGCGCTGGCTACGGTGGTGATGGGCGAGCCACTCAAGCCCCAGGATGTGCTGCGCGAGGGCATTCGCGGAATCACACCAGAGATGCTGAAAGAAGCCCTGGCCGACGGGCAGCGTTGGAAGCTGGTTTGCTCGGCCCGCCATGAAGAGGGTAAGCTGGTGGGGCGGGTGGAGCCGCAGCGCGTCTCGGCAGGCTCGCCCCTGTACAGCATCAGCGGGACCAGTTCGTATGTGCAGTTCGAGCTGGATACCCTGCCCGGTTTGGGTATTGTGGAAAGCGACCCTGGCCCCGAAACCACCGCCTACGGGCTGCTGGCAGATGTGATCAACGCCGTGCGGGGGATGTAAGTCATGCCGATTGTTCTCTTTGATGTGGACAGCACCCTGCTGACCACCGGAGGAGCGGGTAAATCAGCCTTGCTGCGCAGCCTGGCACAGGTTTACGGCCCGGTGGAGCCGCCGCCTGGCTATTCGCTGGCGGGCAAGACCGACCCCGGCGTGTTGACCGAGGTGCTGGTCGCGGCGGGAGTAAAGGACAGGCGCGCCCACGAGCTGGTAGAGCGGGCCTTGTGGGTTTACCCGACCATTCTGGAAGAGGAACTGGCCCAAGCCGGGACGACTCAACCCTGTCCTGGCGTGCCTGCGCTGCTGGCGGCTCTCTCAGAGACGCCCGAGGTGGAGTTGGGTGTTTTTACGGGTAACCTGCGCGCCGGAACGCTGACCAAGCTCCGCGCTGCCGGGCTGGATGGCTTCGCCTGGCGCTGGTTTGCCTGCGCCGATGGCCTGCCCGATAAGACCCAGGTGCTGGCTCGTGGGTTGACTGAGATGCGCGCCGAACGGCCCGGTTTGCAAGCCGGACAGGTGCTGGTAGTGGGCGACGCGGAGGGCGACGTGCAGAGCGGCAAGCGGCACGGGACGCGCGTTCTGGGCGCCGCAACGGGCGCGTTGAGCCCAGCCGAACTGCTTGCGCTCGGCGCGGACCACGCTGTAAATGATTTGAGCGATACCGCTGGACTGCTTCGTTGGATTTTGTCCGCACCTACGCCATATGTGAGATGGTCATCTCCCGCATGATGATGGGTTGATGAGAGTACTGCTCTTCGGCACTGCGGATCAGGAATCTTTTTAAAGCGCCCGGTTTAATATTGAGTGCTGCCAGCGCTGAGGGTGTATAGGAAATGATATCAACCTCATATAGGCCGTTGTCGGGGTCTTCAAACTCTGGTCCGCAGCGCTGCTCGGGATGCATTTCGAACAACGTGCAGGTATAGTACAGGGTTTTGACACCCAGATGATCTTCCAATTTCAAGATGGGCTGCTTGACTTTGATGATTGCGCCCAACTCTTCTTTGAGTTCTCTGTGCAGCGCCGATTGCAAATCCGGGTCGTCATCTTCAATGCCTCCGCCGGGTGCAACCCAATAGACAGGTACGCCTAGGCGTGTCCGTTTGATTAGAACCAGCTCCCCCCTGCTGTTAAAAAGAATGGCTCGAACAGCAAATGGTTTCCTCGGCATATTGCTCCCCATACCATACCGTGAGATTTGGCTGCCTGATGGGTGAATTGTAACGGTAAGCAGGCTTTCCCAGGATACATTATTTATGACGCAATATGCTTCCAAAAGTTACGCGCCTCGCATACAATCAGGGTATGTCTGAAGCTTATATTTTTTCATCACTCCTGCTTTCTGCCGGAGACGACCCTTTGGCTGCCCTGTGTCGCAAAAGCGGATTGCGCCCCGAACGCATTGAGGTGCTCCATCGCATCAACCCGCCGGATTCGGCATCTTCTGTTGATCTGCCCGTTCTAGACTGGCCTACCGCGCCGCTGCTGGATCATTTTGTCTTGCAGCAGGTTTGCGCGGAACTGGAATTTGGCAGGCTGGAACTGGCTGCGCTGTGCCAGACGCAGGGCGAGCAGACCGTCGCGCTGCTCTTGGGTGGGCCGGCGGTGGTGGGGCGTTATAACCTGCCGCCTGAGGCGCGCTTGCAGCTTCTGCCCGTGGAATCCGCCGACGCCGAGTTCCTATACCATGTGGCCTCCGCGGCTATTGGTTTGCTTCCCGAGGGCGGGCGCATCACCCACCTGGTTGGCGACGTGACCGCCGAGACCCTGCCGCTCTTTGACGCATCGCAGGCGCTGGCGGAACACCGCGGCGCGCTATTCCAACTGCACGCCCTTCTGGCGGCGCGGGCCGCCTGGAGTGTGCTGGTAAGCCGTGGTGCGAGGGCCGGGCTGTCCACGCTTGTGGAGAGGTTGTAGATGAGCGAACTCCTTGCCCTGCTTCAGGAACAACTTTCCGGGCCTTGCCATCCCGCCGAACTGGCCCGCCTGGTAGAGCAAATCCAGGCGAGCAGCCAACCGGCGGAGTTGCGCCCGCACCTGGCTGCGCTGGAAGAAGTGGCTGCGCAGGCGGATGACTCCGGGTTGTGGCTGGCCCTGGGATCGGCGCAGGAAACCCTGGGCGATTTTGCCGCCGCGCGCCGCTTGTTGGAACGGGCGGTGAGCGGCCTGGAAGTTGCTACTGAGCCGCAACTTCTGTCCGAGGCGCGCTGCCGTCTGGGCAGCTTGCTGCGCGAAATGGGCTTGTTCGCGGAAGCCAGGACGCTGATAGAGGCCGCCCTGGCAGCGGATGAAAGCGCGAACGGGCAGCCCAGCCCGGCGCTGCTGCGCGATTGGAACGCCTTTGGCCAACTGCTTCAAGATGAAGACAACCCGGACGAGGCTTTGCCCGTGCTGCGCAAGGCCTGGGATGCTGCTGAACAGACCCTGCCGCCGGGCCAGCCGCTGCGCGCCGCCATCGCCACCAACCTGGCCAGTGTGCTGCGCGACTTGGGCCTTGCCGATCAGGCCGTGATCTATCACCGTCTGGCCTTGCAAGAAGATGAAGACCACCGCGGCGCGGAGCATCCTTCGGTGGGGCGCGAGGCCATCGATTTGGCGGTGACCCTCCTGTCTGTGGGCGACCCGGTTGGGGCGCAGGCGCTGGCGGAGCGTGCACTGGCGGTGGATGAGGCCTGCTTCGGTGGTCAGCATCCCGCCTTGGGGCGTGACCTGGCCAACCTGGCTGAGATTTTGCGTGCGCGCGGCAATCTGGACGCCTCCGAGGCGGCGACCCGGCGGGCGCTGGGGATCTTTGTTGCTTTCTATGGCAAGTTCCACCCGCTCACGGGCACATTATGGAACAACCTGGGTCACACCCTGCAAATGCAGCGTCGCTATGAAGATGCGCTGAATGCGTTCAACCAGGCTATGGTCATCTTCCAAAAGCGCCACGGGCCGGGCCATCTCAGCGTTGGGCTGGTGTATGGCAACATCGGCGCGATCATGCAGATGCAGGGCAAGCTGATGGCGGCGCGGATTTCGCTGGAGCATGCCTTGCATGTCTGCGAGGCGGCCCTGGGCAAGGAGCATCCCACCGTGGCGGTGCTGATCAAGAATTTGGCCGAAGTGTTGCGCCAGTCCGGCGATCTAACCGGCGCCCGAACGGCTTGCGAGCGCGCCCTGGCCATCGACACGGCCTTGCTGGGGCCGGATCATCCTAACACGGCCCTGGCCCATGCCAACCTGGGGCGCGTGCTGCAGGGCATGGGCGACCTGGCCAGGGCCGAAGAACATACCCGACTGGCGCTGACCGTGGAAGAAGCGGCCTTTGGACAGGTCCACCCGCGCATCGCCGGGCGTTTGAACGGCCTGGGGCTGATCCTGCGCGAGCAAGGACGCCTTGAGGAAGCCGCCCAGGTGCTGGAGCAGGCTCGTTCTGTGGCCGAGCAGGTATATTCCAGCCCGGTGATGGACGCGGCCAATATTCATACCAACCTGGGCGTGGTGCTGCAGGACCTGGGCCGAGCGGACGAGGCCCGCGCAGAACTGCAAGCGGCGCTGGAACTGTATAAAAAGCTGCTCCCCGCCGGGCACGGGCGCATCCAGGCAGTGGAGAAGCGCCTGGGTTAGGGAGACATTCAAACCCTAAGGGTCTTCGGAGACCCTTAGAGACTGTTTAAAAACCGTAATCATGTGTCGCTGCGAGGAGGCTTTGCGACGAAGCAGTCTCCAAGAGGGTTGTGAAAGCCAATTTGGAGGTTGCTTCGTCGCCTTCACAAAGCTTCAGGCTCCTCGCAACGACATTTTTTCTTATAATTAAAGGTGCATTGTAGGTTATTAAACAGTCTCTTAGTGGTCTTCTCGCTAAATAAGTGGTGTTTGTTTTGAGTGTGGTTGTGCGGCGTAGCCGCACAACCACACTCAAAACATATACTACCAACTTAGCGAGAGAACCACTTAGGGTTTTGTCTTTTATCCTATTTCACTTCAACAATGATCGCGAATGTCTCCAGGGGGTCCACATCCGTTTCCCACGAGCGGCGGTAGACCAGCTTGAGGATTTCCTCCCCGGCAGCCACTGCATTGAAGCGCAGGGTAATCACGCCGGGCGAGCCGGGCATCTCGTTTTCGGGGGCATACGACGGTTCTTCGGCCAACTCCAGAATCTGCAAGTCTGTGTTTTCCAGTTCCCAGTTGTAGCCGGTGGTGATGTTGCCTTCCAGGTTCACGGTCAGCACATCACCCACCGCCAGCGTGATCGTCTCTCCGGCATCTTTTTCGGTGACAGTGGTTCCCGCCTCGCCCGCGCTGCAAGCGCACAGGCCGAGGGCAAAAGTTAGTAAGATCAAATATTTACCGATTCGTAACATGATAGCCTCTTTTCCTGATTATCCCACAGTCTTAAGACGGGGGCAGGTAGAGAAAGGTTCCGTTGGTGTGAGCAATTAGAACCCTTAGAACCTTCCCATTAATCTTTTAAGATCGGTCCTTGGCGTCTTCTTAATTTTCAGGTGATTGACTCCAGTCGAGCCCGTGATAGAATGGTGTAAAGCGACTAATTTAGTCGCTTTACACCATTTAGGAGTATACCCCCGTGGAATTTCTCGTTGCCTTTATTACCGGTTTGACCGCCGGCGGCCTGAGCTGCCTGGCGGTGCAAGGGGGATTGTTGGCCAGTTCGATGGCTCGCCAGATGGAAGATACCCTTGCGCCATCCGGGAAGCGCTCCAAGAATAGCCCGCCCGCCAAACCGGCTTCGGCGCGGCCCATTGTGCTGTTCCTGTTGGCCAAGCTGGTGGCGTATACCCTCCTGGGAGCTTTGTTGGGCGCGCTGGGTTTGGTGTTCCAACTTACTACGCTCACCCGCGCCATCCTGCTGGTGGTCATTGGCGTGTTCATGCTTGGCAATGGCCTGCGCATGCTCAACGTGCATCCCATTTTCCGCTATTTTGCCATCGAGACACCCTCCTTCCTCACGCGCTATATCCGCCGGGTGGCCAAGAATGACTCGGATATCACGCCCCTGTTCCTGGGCGCGCTCACCGTGCTCATCCCCTGCGGGGTGACCCAGTCGATGATGGCCCTGGCCATTGGCAGTGCGGATCCACTCTTCGGGGCGGGCATCCTGTTGGCCTTCACCCTGGGAGCCAGCCCGGTTTTCTTCGGCGCGGCTTATCTTGCCATGCGCTTGGGGTCGCGCCTGGAGGCCAATTTCATGCGCTTTGTTGCCGTGGTGGTACTCATCCTGGGTCTGGTGACGATTGACTCGGGCTTGAACCTGATGGGCGCGCCTTCGGTCAGCCGCGCCATCAACAATCTGCGTGCCCCGGCCGGCGAAGTTGCTGGCAGCGAGATACTCCCCGCGACCGAACTTGTCATTGAAGCGCGCAACGAAGGCTACTTTCCCACCTTGCTGCAGGCCAAAGCCGGTGAGCCGGTGACCCTGACCCTGGTGACCAACGAGACACTTTCTTGCTCGCGAGCCTTTGTCATCCCGGCGCTGCAAGTCGAAGAACTGCTGCCTGGAACCGGCCGCGTGACGTTCGATATCCCGCCCCAGGCAGCCGGGACGAAGATGAAGTTCACCTGCTCGATGGGCATGTACACTGGGGAAATCGTTTTCCAATAATCCTGGCGGATCGCTTAACGCTGTTCGCTATCCGCTTATAAAAATAACAGGATTCCCGAAGGAATTACGGCATGATCAAGAAAACATACAAAATCGCGGATATGCACTGCTCTTCCTGCGCCATGCGCCTGGAGGTCATTGAGGATGAGCTGGAGGGGGTGCGCTCGGTGCGCGCCAGCTACCAGAAAGCGCGCATGGAGGTGGAGTTTGACGAGACGAAAGTCAGCGAGGCAGCGATCGTCGAGGCGGTGAAGGATAAGGGGTATCGGGTAGTGGTGTAAGCCGAGCCATGTTTGGATGTTTATTAAAACCCTAAGGGTCTTCTGAGACCCTAAGTACCTATCCTAAAAATCGGATGCGAAGTTGAACAAGATATCAGCGCAGGCGAATTGGATGAGCGCCAACCAGTTCTGTG
>JAFGLU010000087.1 GCA_016927865.1 Anaerolineaceae bacterium | reverse complement strand
GCATTGGGCAGCCAGAAGTGGAACGGGAACTGCGCCGACTTGGTCATGGCGCCCAGCAAGATCAGGATGAATGCCGGGACGGAGAGCGGGTTGGACACGAACACCTCGGGTTGGGCAATCCAATCCTGAATGGTGTAGCTGCCGGAAATTTGCGCCAGCAAGATAACCCCAGCCAGCATGGCCAGCCCGCCCGCCCCGGTGACCAGCAGCGCCTGCCAGGCTGCGGCGCGGGCCGCCGGGCGGTTGTTCTCAAAGCCGATCAGGAAGAAGGACGAGATGCCGGTCAGTTCCCAGAACATGAACAACAGCAGCACATTGCCCGCGCTGACCAGTCCCAGCATGGCCACCATAAACAGGATGATGAAGCCGTAAAACTTCTCCAGGCCCGGGTGCTTTTCCAGGTAGGCCCCGCCGTAAAGCACAACCAACGTGCCAATGCCGGAAACAATCAGGCCCATGAGGGTGCTCAAACCGTCGAAGTGGAAAACGAGGTCCACGCCCAGGGCGGGGATCCAGCGCCACTGCAAGGTTTCCGGGGGCGCGCCTTTGAGCAGGTGCAGCAAGAACAAGATAAACACAACCAGGGGGTAGAGCGCGATCACGAATCCGGCATTGCGCTTGAACACACGGCGAGCCAGCAAGGCTGCCGGAGCAATGGCAAATCCGCATAAGATCGCGAGGGCCGTGGTTTGCATCAGCTTAGTAATCCCACTCCAAAATTTTTCCCACCCGGGCGGTCATCGATCGTTTGTAACTACTGAGAAGGTAGAAAAGACCCTGAATTTGAGGTGTATACGGGGTGCAAAGCACCCCGTATACACCTCAAATTCAGACCTCTTCCGCCTCTGATTGAGAAGTTATGATAATTTTACGGGAATTCATCCACCTGAGCAAGTTTTAATGGTTTCGGGCTGGGTTAAGCTCGAGCCAAAAATTATTAGGGGGGCGATTTTTAGGCTTTTAGGGCTTCACCCAGAAAATATCCGCCCAATGGGTGGGGTGGTCGGTGGCCGATTCGGGCGGCAGCACGTACATCGGATTATCTGCCCATAGGTGAGGCGAAAAGAAGATGTGATCGATGCGGTTGCGTCCCGACATGTCCATGCCGTGCGGGCCGATCCTGGATGGGTACACGCTGGTCCAGGCATTGACCAGTTCGGCATTGATGACCTGGTAAGCCTCTTTATAATCAAGCAGGTTGTAATCACCCGCAGCGATGGCGTTGGGCTGGGCCAGGGCGCGCCGCACCAGGGTTTGGGCAAAGACCAGCATGGCCGGGTTAGAGCTATCGGGATGCACGTTGAAGATGGTGAAGCGCTGACCGTCGATGTTCACTTCGGCCTCGGCCACGCCGGTTTCATCCTTGTCGCTGTAGATAAACACCGAGCGTGGGTTTTCTAGCGGGAACTTGGACAAAATGGCCGTGCCGTAGGTGCCGGTGACCGGGGTAGGCCCGTAATAGGAATAGTAGCCCAAGCGGTCGGCAAAGTAGCGCACATAGTCATTGTTATTGAGCGAGATACGGTTGGAGTCTGACTCCTGTAAGACCAGCACATCCGGCGACACGCTGCGGGCCAGCGCCACCTGCTTGTCGATGGCCTTCTCGCCGCTCTCGTCGTTGAACTGCTGGGTGTTGTAGGTCATCACACGCACAGAGACTCTGTGAGCGGCATTCTCGATAATTCGCGGGCGGGGGAGCGAGGCAAACACGGTGACCAGGAACAGTGCCCCCAGCAAAGCCGCCCAGCCAAAGGGGAAGCGCGTAGGCGCCGCCTGACTTGAGGCAGAGCCTCTCTTGCGTGCCAGTCCAACCAGCAAACAGACGCCCGCCGCTGGCAGCAGGTGCGGCAGCCAGAAGGCATTGCGGAAGGGCGGGCTGACCGGCTCGATGTAGCCCCACACATTGGTGAAGATGTGAGCGAAGACCAGCAAAATCCACACCAATCCGCCCAGCAGCACGCCGGGAACCAGCCCGCGCGGCGAGAGGCTGCCTTCCATGCGCCCCGCCAGCACGCGCAGGTCGACGAACAACACCGGGAAGAGCAGCAGCATGAACACCAGGGGGACTTGCTGCCAGAAAGTGGGTGCGCCCACCACCACCTCGGGCGAGGTCAGCGCGGGCGGAAAGGGCACACGCTGAGCCAGCAATGTGGCGGTAAGGCTGAGGGTGAAGAGGCCGTTCCAGGCCAGCAAAACCCGCGGAGTGATGCGCTCCAGCAAGCCGGGGGCTAGCAGAGCAAGTCCGGCCCAAGCCAACGACAGCAAACTGACCGCGCCCACCACCAGCGGGTAGCTGGATTGCGTCCAGCGAACAATCACCGCCGGAGCGGAGAAGGCAAAATAAACCAGGATGAGCACCCAATACACGCCCAGCAGCGGCGCGGTGACGGGTGTTTTCGCGCGCGGCAGTTCAGGCGCAGGGGTCAGGTCCAATTGGGTGAGCAGCCCGCCCAGGAGCAAGCCCAAAACTACCCCCACCCAGCCCCCGGCAGAGGTCAGCGAGTATTCTACGCCGAAGTAAACCGTGCGCAGCAGCACCGAAAGCCCCACCGCCAGGGCCAGCCCCGCCGCGGCTTGCAGCGAGCGACTGCGTTCGTCTGGCTTACCCGCCAACAGCAGGAACAGCAATGCCAGCACGGCTGCGGTGGCAATCCCGGCGGGCAGCACGCGGTTGGCGGTGCTCACGAAAGGCATCAGCCCACGCCCAAGAAGCAAAACAGCACACAAGACCCAACCCAGCGCGCGCGGGCTGCGCCGGAACCAGGGCAGCGCCAGCAGCGGGGCAAAGAAGAACAGCGCCCCCAGGGCTTTTTCGTCCAGTTGGGTGTTGAGCAGATCCAGAATATAGATGGACTCAACCAGCGTGCCCGCAGATTGGATGAACAACAGCCATAAGATGGCAAAGGCGAAAGCGAGAAAGGGGGGTTTCTTCATGGATAACACTCCGCAAGAAGGTTTGAGCAGCAATTCATGTTGTAGGAGCAATTCATGAATTGCCCCTACGACATGAGTTACCCTTACCAGATGTGCGCCTATGACGCATTCTCATCATCCTCCAACCAATTGGATGGATTGCTTTCGATATACAGGTGAATCCGCCGGTATTCCTCATCATCCTCGATGACGTGCTCGTAATAGTTGCGCTGCCAGATGGGAACACCCGGCGAATCCAGCGACAGGTTGATCTGTTTTGCTGTGTTCATTTTAAAATATCCAACCACCATCGGAATGGTCATCCGGCGGCGCTTCAAGCGCGATTCTTGCTGGGACAATTCGGGTAGGGGCAATTCATGAATTGCCCCCGCAGCGACAATTTCAACAATCGCATGGAAATGATTGGGCATGACCACCGCCGCACCCAATTGCACCTGGGGATACCGCTCTGGCAGGGACTGCCATATATCCCAGACGATGCGCCCGGCATCATTCAACTGCATTTCGTCTTGCACAATTTCACCAAACAAGGCCTCGCGTCTGTAGGTGACGATCGTGACGAAATATGCGCCAGGTTGGGAATAATCATAACCGGGCAGACGGATTGAACGGCGGCGGTAGTTTTGTGGGTCGTATTTCATTGGGAACATTGTATTACGCTGTCAGAGTGATTTAGTAGGGGCAATTCATGAATTGCCCCTACTAAATCACTCTCCGACGACGATCCGGGTGAAACTCGGTGAACAGGGCGCGCGGGGGCGACCTCAAGGAAGGCGCGGTGCTCATCGATGCCGCTCAGAAACAGCCGCAGGATGATGCGCGGATCGCGAAAATACAGCCGGGTGTAGACGTTTTTACTCTTCACCCCCGTACGGGTGTAAATGACCATATATTTGCCCCAGCAGTATCCGTCGCCGATTTTATTGCCAAAATCATAACCCAGGCGGGCCATCTCGTCATTGAAAGCGACCATGAAGGCTTTATCCTGGTCGGGAATGAAATCAAAGCGTGGTTCCTGCAAAAGGGGTTTCATCGGACGCCTCCTCGGAATTAATCATAGCAGAAATAGACTTCCACAAACGATTTCTTTCAGATGTGATTGGAGGTTTCTGAGTACAATAAATTTATCGTAGATACTCACGTAAAGTTATACAGGCTTTCGGCGGGCAGTGGTCAAGGGGGATAAACGCATTATAAGGAAACCTCGCATGGATTCATCGCCAAATTTCAAATTTAAAACTGAGATAAACCTTGCTCTCTTTCTCGTTATCTCTTCCATTCTTGGAGTCATTCTATCGTGCGTCTTCACCATTCTGATATGGAGAGGTTGGTTTGAACGCTGGGAGATCGTTGCCCACGTTCCCAGCAACACTCAAGAGATCGTATATGGAGACCGTAGGGCTGCTTATATCCGGACGTCTGACGACAAAATACTCCGTTGTTCCATTTTCAAACCTGACGAATGTTGGATTCCGTTTGTGCTGCCCGATCAAATGGATGCTCGACCTTGTGACCTAAATCGAGTTGCATTTTCCTCATTGCTCAACCCTCCTGGTAACCTGACCTCTTGCGTCTACACGATCAGCTTCGCCAGCGTTGAGGCGGATAGTATCATATATGGGATCGACCAAGACGGGGATTTGTGGCGTTGGGCAATTTTTAGGAACGGCGGAGAAATGTCCAACCTGATGTTTATGCTTTTACTGGGCGGTTTCTGCGGGCTTTTGCTCGGCACATTGCTCTGGATGGCGATTCGCATGATCAAGAAACGTAAAAATTCACGCCACGCTCCATTGTTTTCCGTAGTACAACTCCTTTTTCTTGCCGTGCCCTGGCTTTGCTTGATTGCATTGATGATCATTCGATTCATTTTTGTCGAACGCCCTTTCCAGAACGTAAATCCCACCAATATCGCACGACACACCGCAGCCACCAGCACGGCCACGATCAGAGAGACCCGGCAGGCCCAAAAGTGGCAACAAGTGCAAATCACTCCATCTGCAGGAACCGTGCGATACAACTTTGCCGAACACGGCTGCGATGCCGAATGGGATGCCTGGGGAGAGGATATGCCCTGTTACGAGACAGAAGTCCCAAATGCCAGGGTCGTGCGGCCTATCTCACTTCCTCCGTATTCCAGTTTTCAAAGCACAGGAAAGGCGTTGCTGTTACCCACTACCGGTCTTAAAGGAGTTTCCGGCACATTCGGCGTCATCGAACTGCTGGAAGGGGATCACTTCAAATCCGAAATCGGCTGCCTGGATACCTCTACAGCCTGCGATATTAGCTTTGAAGTTCTTCTACTTTCTGAAGAAGGAGGCTATGTGATTCTCGGAATGTGGCAACCAGAAAGCGACGCCCCCCAAACAATCGATATCGACCTGACTAAATTTTCAGGCCGTTTCGTCCGATTTTGGTTTCGGTCATACGAAAATAACTCCCAAAAAAGCCAGCAAGATGCCATCTGGTTGATGCCGCGAATTGAAAACGATTTCTAGCAAGATTTGTAAACCGCTTAAATCTTCCATGGATTATGTGGGTGGGGGTGTCTTCAACCTTAAAAAATCGAACGAATTTTCTAAATATATAGACAAAGTATACATTATTGGTATATAATAATCTCATGAACACACCTCACCCTCCCTCTTCAATTGCCGACCGCGAACTGGTCTTGACCCGCATCTTCGACGCGCCGCCCGAAAAGGTTTTCCGAGCCTGGACGGAACCTGAGCTGATCAAGCAGTGGTTCGCCCCTCTCCCCTGGACGACGCCTTTCGCGGAAACAGACGTGCGCCCGGGCGGATCCAACCTGATCACCATGCGCAGCCCGGAAGGCGATGATTACCCCAATCCCGGCGTGTACCTGGAAGTGGTCCAAAACGAACGCCTGGTGGTCACCGATGCCTACACCCGGGCCTGGGAACCCTCCGAACAGCCCTTCATGACCCTGATCCTCACCTTCGAGGACCTGGGCGGCAAGACTCGTTACACGGCGCGCGTGCTGCACTGGTCGGTAGCCGACCGCGAGCGCCACGAGCAGATGGGCTTCCACGCAGGTTGGGGCCAATGCGCGGACCAACTGGCGGAATTACTCCGCCGAATTTAGGCAAACACCCTCAATCTACCTGTCGATTTTAGGAGAACAAATGAAAAGCATATTGAATCCCTACATCAATTTTAAGGGCAACACCCGCCAGGCAATGGAGTTCTACCACTCGGTGTTTGGCGGCAAACTGAACATGAGCACCTTCAAGGAGTATCATGCCTCGCAGGATCCCAGCGAAGACGACAAGATTATGCACGCCATGCTGCAAGCCGACAACGGCATCGTGCTGATGGCAGCCGACACGCCCGACCGCATGGAATACCAACCGGGGACCAATTTCACCATTTCCCTCAGCGGGGATGACGAGGCCGAGCTGACCGGTTACTACCAGAAACTGTCCGCCGGTGGGACGATCGTCGAGCCGCTCACCAAGGCTCCCTGGGGCGACACCTTTGGAATGTTCAAGGACAAGTTCGGCGTCGACTGGATGGTCAACATCGCCCCCGCCAAACAGTAGGCACAAAAAAATCACGATCATAACGCACCCAGAGACTGGGTGCGTTTTTTTTGAAACTACGTAGCCAGTGGTGGAAGAGGAGGTTTTCTCCTCTCGCTAAGTAGTGCGTTTTGCATTGGAAGCGCATAACAGCCATCACTTGCCAAAACCGCAAAAGGCAAGGACAATAACAGGGTAGTCAACCGAAATTCAAACTCGAGGGAGAACCATGACACAACATCCACTCCGCGTAACCAACCTCCGCTTTGAGCATTTTCATCAGGAAACAGCCCTGGGAACCGGCCGGCCGCGCATCTCCTGGATGACCGAAACCACCCAACCCGGCTGGATGCAGCAGGCCTACGAAATTCAAGCCTTTGACGGGAAAGGCCAACCATTCGGCGCCACCGGGCGGGTGGACTCCGACCAGTCGGTGCTGGTGGCATGGCCCTTCGCCTCGCTGTCCTCGCGCGAGCAAGCCTCGGTGCGCGTGCGCGTGTGGGGCGCGGATGGGCAGGCTTCGGCCTGGAGCGAGCCCGCCACCGCCGAATCCGCCCTGCTGCAACCCGGCGATTGGTCGGCGCGCTTCATCACCCCCGCTTGGGACGAAGACCTGACCCGACCCCAACCTGCCCCGCTCCTGCGCCACGAGTTCTACCTCAACCAACCTGTGCGCCAGGCGCGCCTGTATATCACTGCCCTGGGCGTGTATGAAGCCCTGATCAACGGGCAGGGGATCGGCGACCAGGTGCTGGCCCCCGGCTGGACCAGCTACCCTTACCGCCTGGGCTACCAGACCTATGACGTCGCCGGCATGCTGCACGCGGGTCAGAACGTCATCGGGACCATGCTGGGCGACGGCTGGTTCCGCGGGCGGCTGGGCTATGGCGGCGGGCGGCGCAACATCTACGGCGACCGGCTGGCTTTGCTGGCCCAGCTTGAAATCACCTTTGCCGACGGCAGTACGGCGCGCATTGTCAGCGACGAGAGCTGGCGCGCCGCCACCGGGCCTATTCAAGGCAGCGACATCTACGACGGCGAAACCTACGATGCCCGCCTGGAACGCGCCGGGTGGGATCAGCCCGCGTATGACGACTCAAGCTGGGCCGGGGTTCGTCCGTTGGAGCGCTCGCTGGATACGCTCTTCGCTTCCTACACCCCGCCGGTGCGGCGCATCGAGGTCTGGCCCGCTGCCCGGATCATCCATTCTCCCTCCGGAAAAACCATCCTCGATTTTGGCCAAAACGTGGTCGGGTGGCTGCGCCTGCGCGTGCAAGGCCCTGCCGGGCAAACCATCACCCTGCGCCACGCCGAGGTGCTGGAACATGGCGAGGTTTGCGTGCGCACCCTGCGCTACGCCAAAGCCATCGACCAGTACACGCTCAAGGGCGGCGGCGTGGAAACCTGGGAGCCGCGCTTCACCTTCCACGGCTTCCGCTACGCCGAGGTGACCGGCTGGCCCGGGGAAATCAATCCGGGCGACGTGCAGGCCGTCATCTGCCACTCAGACATGGAACGCACCGGCTGGTTCGACTGCTCCGATGCCCTGGTCAACCGCCTGCACGAGAATGTGGTCTGGTCGATGCGCGGCAACTTCTTCTACATCCCCACCGACTGCCCGCAGCGCGACGAGCGCCTGGGCTGGACCGGTGACATTCAGGTGTTCTCGCCCACCGCTTCATTCTTATACAACAGCGCCGGGTTCCTCTCTTCCTGGCTGGAAGACCTGGCCGCCGAACAGGCCGCCTCGGGCAGCGTGCCTTTTTACGCGCCCATCGTCAGCCCGCGGCCCGAGCCTACCCCGCCTTCTGCAGCCTGGGGCGATGCAACGGTCATCGTGCCTTGGGTACTCTTCCAGCGTTTCGGCGACAAGGGCATCCTGGAGCGGCAGTTTGAGAGTATGCGCGCCTGGGTGGAACAGATACACAGCCTGACCGGCCCCAGCCTGCTGTGGGATAAGGGCACGCAGTTCGGCGACTGGCTGGACCCGGCCGCCCCGCCCGACCGGCCCGGCGCAGCGCGCACGCCCAACTACGTTTTGTGCACGGCTTACTTTGCCCACTCGACCGAATTGGTCAGCCGCGCCGCGGGCCTCCTGGGGCGGGCGGCGGAAGAAGAGCAGTACCGGGCGCTGGCAGCCGCCATCCGGGCCGCCTTCCATCACAACTACGTCACCCCCGCCGGGCGCATCCTGGGGGATTCGGCCACAGCCTACTCGCTGGCCTTGCAGTTTGCCCTGCTGCCGGGCGAAGACCAACGCCGCGCCGCCGGGCAGCGCCTGGCCGAACTACTGCGCGCCAACCGCTACCGCATCAGCAGCGGCTTTGTGGGCACCGTGCTGGTTTGCGATGCGCTGTGCAACGCGGGCCACCCCGAGGCAGCCTTCCGCCTGCTGATGCAGACCGAGAATCCTTCCTGGCTGTACCCGGTAACCATGGGCGCGACCACCATCTGGGAGCGCTGGGACAGCATGCTGCCCGACGGCACGGTCAACCCCGGCGAAATGACTTCCTTCAACCATTATGCCCTGGGCGCGGTAGCCGACTGGCTGCACCGCAGCGTGGCAGGCCTGGCTCCGGCGGCCCCCGGCTACCGCCAGATCGAGATCCGCCCCATGCCAGGCGGCGGGCTGACCCATGCCCGCGCGAAGCTGAACACCCCTTACGGCATGGCTGAATCATCCTGGAAAATCGCCGGCGGGCAGTTCCACCTGGATGTGACCCTGCCGCCCAACACCACCGGCACGGTGCTTCTGCCCGAGCAAGAGAACGAGCAGCCGATCGCAATCGGCGCGGGGAAGCACCACTGGTCTGTACCCTATGCGGCCGAAGTCCAAAAGCGCATCGAATTGTCGATGAACACCACCCTGGACGAACTGCAGGACGACCCGCAAGCCTACGCAGCGGTGATAAAGCTGTTCCGCGTCCTCAACGACGAGCTAACCGACCGCATGGAAGGGCAGTTGTGGATGAGCCTGCATGAAGCTGCCCGGCTGCACCCCGACCCGGTGGCTGTCGGCGCGCGGCTGGAGGAAGTGCTGGCAGAACTGCGCAAAAAGTAAATCAAAACAGATGTAGGGGCTGGGAGACCGGCCCCTACACGCGGCTTATTGACTGGTCGAGCTGCTCCATCTCAACCTCGGTCAGCAGCATATCTCCGGCGGCCAGGTTTTCGGCCTGGTGCTGCGGGTTGTGCGACATGGGAATGGCGATGACACGCGGTTGGGTAATCAGCCAGGCCAGGGCAATTTGCTGGGGGCTTGCGCCGCGAGCCGCGGCGATGGCCGACAGCGCTGCGTTGCTCTTGACGTTGCGGCGTTTGACCGGGCTGTAGGCGGTCACCAACACATTGTTTTGTTGACAGTATTCTAAAACACCGTTCTTGACAATGGTGCGATCGGGGATGCTGTAAGAAACCTGGTTGGTGAGCAGCGGCGTATCACACAACGCCACCGACTGCTTGAGTTGCTTGAGATTAAAGTTGCTCACGCCAATGTGACGCACCTTGCCCTCACGGACAAGCTGGTTGAGGGCGCGGAACGTCTCGGGCAGCTTCATACCCACCCGCGGCCAGTGAATCAGATACAGGTCGACGTAATCCATGCCCAGGCGGCGCAAGCTGCCCTCGCAAGAGCGCAGCACATCATCAAATTGCAGGTGCTCGGGCGAAACCTTGGTAGTGATGAAAAGCTTCTCGCGCGGCACGCCCGATTGGCGCACAGCCTGCCCGAGCAGTTCTTCACTGTGACCGGCGGAGTAGCTTTCGGCGGTGTCGAAGTGAATGTAGCCCAGGTCCAGGGCCGAGCGCAGAGCGCTCAAGGACTCGGCATCGCTGGAGCGATCTTCTACGGTGGTGCCGCCGAATGACCACGTGCCAAAACCAATTTTGGGGATTTGCAGTTTGTGAATGGTTTCGTATCGCATGGAGTTCCCTTCTTTCATGTTGTTGTGGTAGCTTTAGAAAGTATCCCAGACCTCTATTACAGTCGGGAGAGCAATTGTACCAAAAGCGCAAAGCCCGGTTCGTTGAGATGCGGTCGGGGCCAGGCGTAGATCAGGCCAATCAGTGCTGCTACTGCTCCGGCATAGTAATAAATCCACGGTTTCTTGTAGCGGTAAAGCAGGACTACGCAAATGATCACCATCGCAAACATGGCGGCAATCGATACAACCGGCTTCATATAAAGGGCATGCCCCGTGGTAATAATCACTGCGGCCAATGGGCCGGTCATCAGGATAGCTTTCAGCAACTCCGGCAGCCGGGTGCGCAATAAGAGCAGGTACAGTCCAACCAGGGCAAGCGTGCTCCACCTGCGCAACGTATCGGCGGGAAACCCTTGCGGGTTGTTCGCGAAAAACAGCGACTCCAGCGAAAGATAAAGACCCACATACAGTGCCAGGGTCAGCGCGATCGTGACTAACCCACCCACAGGGATCACCAGCAAGGGCAACCAAAAAGAACGAAACCCACCTTTCTTCATCGGTATCTCTTTTTGCATCCTTTGGTCCCTCCAGCATTGCCTGCATACAATTTCCATTGCTCTTTCAAAAAGCGGCGCAAGAAAATTCGCCCCACCTACAACGCTTTAATATCTCTTAAGTGAGCCTGGATGTGTTTAATAACAAGATCCAGGTGTTCCTCGGGCGTATAATCCCTCGACCCCTTTTTGTATGGAATGATCTGCACTTTGGCGTTTAGGATATTCCCTTCAATCACCCGATGGGCAGCTTGCAGCCTGCTCAGGACATCGTCCACCGTTTGCGTCTTGATCTCTTCGAAGCAACGTTGATTAAGGTCACTGTATTTTCCTTTCAACGGTGTTGGCTGAATGTCGTTGGCAATGTCCCGGACATTTCGGGCAAAACTCTCATGCCAAAAAGTGATATGCCCTAAAACTTGTTTGGCTGTCCACCCCTCATACACTACCCTATCAGGATCGACCGTGTTTTCGTACACGTCAATCAACTTCAAGACCGTCTCAGTCAATTGCTTAAGAAGTATCGCTCTCGTTTCCATATCGGGCGCCTCCATCGCGGGTGGGATTTTACTGCCTGGCGGTTTGCCGGTACTGTTTGGGTTTCCCATCTTTTCCTGGCAAATCAACGCAAAATGACAGGCAAATACACTGTATAGACCACCTCTACCACGCGGAAAACAAGGGGCGGAGTCTCCGTGACGCCCGGCGCATACGAGTCGCGCACGGTGACTAAGTAATCGCCCAGCGCATTGACATCCGCCGCGGAAATGGCGGCAGTGAGGCGAGTGGAACTCACAACGGTGGTCGGACGGTCGGCGCCGTCCCAGCGCACCACGCTGAAGTCGGTGAAGCCGACACCCATCACCTGAAGTGTGAAATCCTGCGCCGAAGAGACCGCCGAAAACGCCGGCGACATGCCGAGGATGGTCAGTTCAACCGGGCCATTATCCACCAGGATACGGGCAGTGTATGGCTGCAAGGTTAAACTGCCCAGAACAGGCACCTGCGCCAGATCGAGGTACTGGCGGCTGCCCAGATCGAAAGTCAGCGGAGCGGAGGTCTTGTTGTAGATGATCTCTCCGCGAGAAGCCTCCCCGAGCGGCTGGGTGAACCAGTTGGTGGTGGAATGCTGATCTTTGCCGCTCAGGCTCTGCCAGCCAGAAAACGTCAGGCGCGTCCAGGAAGGGCCGTAAGCGATGTGCTTGTCGACATAAGGATGGAAGAGGGCATTCCAGTCTGAAGCAACAATATTAGTGGATGGAGAGTACACATAAAAGGTCCAGGCATTGGCAGTCAGGCCGTAAACGACGTTGTGGTCCAGGGAGACGCGCGTCTCAGCGCCGGAAAGGCTGATCTGCGCGCTGAAGGCTGTGCCGTTCGAGGCGTTGAAGACGGTGTTCCCGGTGATTACACCGGAGGAACGCTGGTAGTTGATACCGGCGACCGAGGTGTCGATGATGATGTTGCCACGCGCCTCGACATCCCGAGAGTAGTTGTCGATGTAAAGTCCCATGCCAAAGGGCGGGCGAGAGGCATGGCAGCCGTCTACGTTGCCGCGGATGTCAAGGATGATATTTTCAATCAGGTGGATGTTATAAACCGTCGTGGTCGAGAGACTACCTTTGCCGTAAGTGCGCACCGCGCCGCAATCGGCTTTTGTGTCACAGGTGCGGATGAACAGGTTTCGCTCCAGGGTGGTCTCAGGAGCGAAGACATCCACGCCGTTATAACCGATGGTGTCAAAGTAGTTGTAGCGTAGATGGTTGCCGAAGCCGGAGTTGAGCGGTTTATCCATGCGGATGCGGAAGCCATCCCCATTCTCGGTGCACTGGTCGGCGGTCAAGCCGCAGCCCATGGCCGACTTGCCCAGATTCTGGAGAACAGCGACATTACTGATCACGTTGCTCTCAAAAGTCGACTCAGAAAAGTAACCGGTGACCCCAAAAGAATTGGCGCCATCGATCACGACGTTGGAAAAGAGGAGGTGATGTCCACCGCGATGCCCCTTGACACCGTCCGAAGGGCGTTCCAGCCAACTGGTGAGGTTGGCCCCGGCGGCGTTCACATCGTGGATGGTCAGGTTACGCAAAATGAGGTGGTGATATATGTCGCCGCTCATCCCTGCAGGCGTACCAATGCCGTCGTTGAACCAGTTGATCACCGCCAGGTTGTCGAGGGTGACATAAGCTGTGGCGCTGCCATCACTGAGCATCACACCGCCATGACGCGTGGAAGCTGAAGCATCCAGGACAACGGAAGCCTCGATGTTGGCGGGAGTACCTGAGGCCGAGAAAAGATAGACGCAGTTTAAACTCTCGTCGTAGTACCACTCGCCATCCCGGTCGAGGGTGGCGCGATGGTTGTTGATGAAGTAACCCCAACCCACGCAGTCCGCCCAACTCGATACCAGGCAGGACAGCCCCGTGTTCAGGGTCATGGTGTGGTTATTCGTGGCGGTCACCTGGCGGTCGAGCATCGACCAGCGGATGTTCTTAATGTGGAGGATGGCGCCGGTCCAATTGACCGCAGGCAGTTCATTGTCAGTGATCTGGTTGGAACCTGCCGAGTGGGCATCCACGAAGGCATAACCGGCATTGGGATCATCCAGGTTGGGCCAGCGCCCAAGGGTGAGGCGTTGACCGGAGCGGAACAACTGGTTGATGCCGTTTGGGAACTGAGCCGGTGAGAGGTCCGCGCGGTAGACGCTGCCCGAGTCGAGGGTCCAGCCGGTGACCGGGCGCGAACCGGAGAGAACCGGTTGGTTGGCGCAGCCCGCAGGGTAGGAACCAAAGTAGATCTCGGCGCCGGGTAGCCCGGATTTATTCAGAACCAGTTGCTCGGCGCGCCAGGTGTCGCCGCACATGAAAAGCACCCGGTCGCCGGGTTGCAAGTTGAGAGAATTAACCTTTGCGATGGTGGCAAAGGGAGCCGCCGCCGAAAGGCCGTTGTTGCCATCCGAACCGCCAGACGAGGAGACGTAATAGGTGAGCGAGGCGGCCTCTACAACCATAGATGGAATAAAAAAGGCGGCAGAGAGAAGGATAACTACAAGAAAGCTGGAGAGGCGAGAGAAGCGCATCAGATTTTTCGTACCTCCACAATTGACGGCGAATAACCTGTCACCTTTTAACCGATCCGGCGACGTGGTATCCGGGAATAACAGAATCAAAACGCCAGCCAATATTTTCGCTGTTTCAACGGATCGGTTCAGCCGGGGTGCTCTGATCGATAAAGATCATACCGTCGTAGAGATTCAGCCAACTGGTGCGCAAGGTGTACCAATCTGGGTTCAGGCGGTAGACGGCATGCATCTCCTGAAACTCGTGCGAGCTTTGCGGCGCTTCGAGCCACGATAGCAAGACCCGCGTCTGCGATAAAGTCTGGAAATCCAGGTACAGCAACGGCTGGTTCAGCCGGGCCAGGGCATGAGCATAGAAATCCGGGGTGGTTGGCCCGACAGAGTAGGTATGTATGGTGGTCATCCGAGACGTAAAAGACCCATGATCAAATTCAAAACCCAGTAGATAGGCTTGGTCGCCCCAGGTTTGTTTCAGGTAGCTCCCCATCCAACCGCTTCCGTTCGAGATATGGGCATTGTGCGCCCAGAGCACGATTTTGCTGTCCGGGCCAGATTCTTCCAGAATGCGACCGACATTCTGGGCCATGACAACGTCGCGCTCACCCATAATAGGATCAATCCCATGAAAAGTGATGCGCTGCTCTGGCGCGACGCTGGCATTGTAACCGCGCATCCAATCGATCATATCCATCACTTCCTGGGTTGCCCAAGGCCAATACAGCACCCGCCTGGGACTGGCTCCATTGCTCTGGATATAGTTATTGATCAGATTGCCGTCTTGCTGGCTGAGTTCCATTCCGAAATGCCGGAATCCCATCTCTTTCACGAGAAATTCCACCAAACGATGTTTCATCCGGAAAAACTCACTGGTTCCATGAGTGGCTTCGCCCAAGGCTACTATGCGCTTTCCAGCCAGGAGAGGCGCCATCGGCTGCAAATCGTCAAAGCCTTGCCCGGCATCCACCGATGCAAGCGGGAAGGCGTTCTCTTGCAGCGCCTCAATAACTTCATCACTGGCGAGATCAGGATGCGGTCGCAACGCTTCTCGAATGGTTGGGGACGCAACCAGACCAACAGCAACCAGTGTAAGTGTCAGGCTGAGAGGCAGTGCTGCTCGAAGGTAACGATGAGAACCGATTTTCAGCGCAATCCTCAACCCTGCGTAACAAATTGCGGCGAACACCAGCACCGGTAAGGTGAAGTCAATGAACGGTGAGGGGGTGATCAGCGCCAGGATAATGTAAGCAAATGCACCCACGGCAGTTGCGATTCCAACGACAAGGATGGCTAAGACCATCATGAGGAGATGTCTGCTGAACATTCGTTTATTATATATCGCTACATCCGATTCTCCTCCGCCCGCCGCACTTTTTCTCCGGGATTTCAAAAAGCTATCGACAATGTCCATCCCGCGAGAGTGTTGCCTTGCCGATTTCCAACAGAACGCAAAAAGCTGTTCCAGAAAATTATCGGAACAGCTTTTGTTCGAGGCAAAGCACTGGTTGCGATCCAACCCAGTGCATCGTTCTTACCTCTCGTCCAGGGAATTTATCGTACCTGCGGGGAGGGCGGGATTCGAACCCGCGGCTGAGTTAACCCCAGCACTCACTTAGCAGGCGAGCCCAATCGGCCACTCTGGCACCTCCCCATATTCACTTCCAGCGGAGGGAGTGGGATTCGAACCCACGGTAGGTTGCCCTACACCTGTTTTCAAGACAGGCGCCTTAGGCCGCTCGGCCATCCCTCCAGGTCCCTGTGCTCCCTCAACGCTCCGCATTATATCATATTTGAACGCCCGCGCAAGAAAGCTGAATCCGCTCCCGATCCCCCAATTTTCACTCCCATTATCGCCGTCTACAGCCTGTCGGCAGGTGAAAATGGGGGGAATTAAAGGGGGGTGCTCAACAAGTATGCCAACACCCACTGCGTGGTCGCCACCAGCGCATCCAGGTGCGTGCGCTCATAGCTGTGCGAAGCGTCCACCCCCGGCCCGATCAGCGCCACCGGCACGTCGCCGCCCGCTCGCCAGTAAGCCTCGCCGTCCGAGCCGTAAAACGGGTAGATATCCACCTTGTGCGCAATCCCGTTCTCTTCCGCCAGGTCGCGCATGCGCTGGCTCATGCCGTGATGATACGGCCCGCCCGAATCCTTCACGCACAGCGTGGCGTGAAACTCGTCCGAGGTCTGCCCGTCGCCGATCGCAGCCATATCCACCGCCAGCAGTTCGGCCAGGTCTGCCGGAAAGCCTGCCGACGCGCCGTGCCCCACTTCTTCATAATTACTGATCAAGGCATAAACCGTTTGTACGGGCTTCAACCCCGCGTCGTGCAGCGCCTTGAAAGCCGCCAAGATGCACGCCACGCAGGCCTTATCATCCAGGTGCCGCGAACGCACAAACCCATTGACCATCTCCACGCGCGGGTCGAAGGCCACAAAATCCCCCACCCCAATGCCCAACGCGCGCGTTTCATCCGCTGAGGAAGTCACCACGTCCAGGCGCACTTCCATCGCCTCGTCGTCGCGCTTGGCCTCGTTCACTACCCCGCCGTGCACGTGGCTCGATGATTTCGCCAGCAACAGCGACCCCCGCACCACGCCGTTCTTGCGGCTAAAGACCCTGACACCCTCGCCTTCCACCGTGTTCCAGGCATACCCGCCGATCTTGGTCAGCTTGAGCCGCCCGTTCGATTTCACCTCTTTGACCATCGCGCCCAACGTATCAATGTGAGCGGTCAGGCCGCGGGGCGCATTGCTCTTTTGCCCCGGGA
Source organism: Anaerolineaceae bacterium (assembly GCA_016927865.1). Lineage (GTDB taxonomy): Bacteria > Chloroflexota > Anaerolineae > Anaerolineales > Anaerolineaceae > Anaerolinea. The sequence goes on along the minus strand of JAFGLU010000087.1, from coordinate 16,293 downwards.
AGGTTACCAGCAAAGCCCCCTTGCGGGTGCGCTGGAACTGCACTTCTGGGCACACACCCAGGGCCTGTTCCGTAAACGCCACGGCCCGCTCGGTAAAGCCCGTCGGGCTGGGCGTGTTCAGCAACCCGCTCAAAAAATCGACCAAAAAAGTCGTGTCAATCACAGGAATGTTCATCGGTTTCCCTCCTGCAGCAGTTCCGGCCCCTCAAAGTCGCCAATTTTCTTGCGCCAATCCTCCGACAACGGGATGCTGGCATGGGCGCGATAATCAAACGCCACCATCACCGACTCAGCCTTTGCCAGCGGTTTCTCATTCTCATCATCCACCAGGCGGTATTCGAACACCAGGCTCTTGCGCCCCAATTTGGCCACGCGCATGTCCAAACGCACCTTTTGCCCCAGGAACATCGGCGCCAGGTAGGAAATGTGCACATCCGCAACAATCAAGCCCAAATTGAAGAAATCCTCGCCATCCCAAAGCCCTAGCATGCGCAGATATTCCATGCGCCCTTGCTCGAGGAAGGTCAGATAACGGGCATTATTAACATGCCATTGTGGGTCCAGGTCGCCGTAACGCACCTCAATCGGGAGATGAAATCGAAATTCGCTCATGTGAAAAATTATACTATGGATAGCGAGGAGGCGGATAATTCGGAGCTCTTTACCCTCTGGCAGAAATCGGTCCCCCAGAAGCTACATTGGTGAAATCCACCATAGTTAGTCATAAATCATAACAAAGGGATGATAACCATCACTTGTTGGACAAATGGGAGTGGAATAAACTAATTTAATCCCGGAGAAATAATATCTTCTTATCCGAATTGAGGTTTTAAAATGCAAATAACCCGTCAGGCCGATTACGCGCTTCGCGCAATGATTTATTTGGCGCGCTTAGAACCCGGACAACGAGCTGCCACCAGCCAAATCGCCGAAGTACAGCATATCCCGCCCTCTTTCTTAGCCAAGATCATTTCCCAGCTTTCCATCGCCGGCTTGATCCACACATCGCGCGGCGCACGCGGCGGCGTTTCGATGGCCCGCACCCCCGAGGAAATTTCCGTCCTCGAAGTCGTCGAAGCCATCGATGGCCCCATCGCCCTCAACGAATGCACCGCCATTTCCGGAAATTGTATCTTCGGCGAGAATTGTCCCTTGCGCCCCATCTGGTGCCAAACCCAGAATGAGCTGGTCGAAAAACTGCGCAGCACCACCTTCGCCGCAGTCCTGAACAACTAGCCTCGCCGGATACCGCGACAGCCCATGCGAGGAGTTCCCATACCCCGGTCGTTTGTGGTGATGCTGCGCAGCGGCGTTGCCGCCATCGATTACAGCGCCGGGGTATTTTTGGATATTCGCAAGGGCGAGTATTTTGAAGCCGCGGAAAGCGACGTGAGCCACCGCGCCCAGGAAAGCGACCTGGACTGGCTCAAGCGTCTCGGACACGTGGACGAGTACGACGCGCTGAACGTCTACTTCAACAACCTGCCCGAATACCCGCGCAGTCTGGCCGAGTAAAGCCGTCTCAAGGAGTTGACCCATGCGCTGGAAGTCATGGCTCATTTTCGCATGTACCCTGGTTGCCATCGCTTTGGTGACGGCCTTCGCCCCCCTGGAAAAGACTCTCGGCGAACGCATTCGCCTGGTCTACCTGCACGGCGCGTGGGTGTGGGCCGGGAAGATTGCTTTTGCCTGCGCCGCGCTGGCCGGCCTGGCCGCCCTGCTTGCCCGCTCACAAAAGTGGGCCGGCTGGTCGCTGGCCCTGGGCCGCGCCGGGTTGGTCATTTGGCTCACCTACCTGCCCATGTCCCTGGTCGTCCAGCAGGTCAACTGGGGCGGCATCTTTTGGGACGAGCCCCGCTGGCGCATCCCGCTGGCCTTTGGGGTGGCGGCCCTGCTCATTCAAGTGGCGCTGTGGTTGTTCAACCAACCCTTCATCGCTTCAGCGGTCAACCTGGTCTTTGGCGTGGCCCTGTGGTGGGTGTTGGGCGGCATCGAAAACATCCTGCACCCCGACTCGCCCATCTTCCAATCCGGCTCCGCCCGCATCCAAATCTTCTTCGTCCTGCTGCTCCTGCTGGCCATCTTCCTGGCCGGCCAGATCACGCTGTTGTTCCACCGCTCAACCAAATAAAGTCTCAAATTAATAGTATGCGGGGTGCTTCGCACCCCGCATACTATTAATTTGAGAACCTTCTACACTATTTGAGCAATAACCCTCATTCAACCGGCTTGACCGCCGACACAATCGCGCTGTAAACAGCCACCCCCGCCGCGCTGCCTATGCTTGGGCTGCGCCGGAGGATGGGTTTCCCAAAACCGGCCTGCTCGATCAAATCCAGGTACTCCTGCTCGGGCAGCGCCCCAGTAACGCACTCAGCCCAACCCTGCGAGTTTTCGCGCAGTTCAAAAGGCAGCGCCCCCCCGGTCACCACGTCGCTCAACTCCAGCCGTCCGCCCGGCTTGAGCACCCGGAACGCCTCGCGGAACACCCGCCCCTTGTCTTCGCTCAAATTGATCACGCAGTTGGAAATGACCACATCCACCGTGCCCGCTTCCACCGGCAGCGCTTCGGCAAAGCCCTGGCGGAACTCCACGTTAGCAATGCCCGCCCGTTCCGCGGTTGCCCGGGCGCGCTCCAGCATGGCCGGGGTCATGTCCACGCCAATCACCTTGCCGCTCTCGCCAACCTTTTTGGCCGCCAGGAACGAATCCAGCCCCGCCCCGCTGCCAATATCCATTACCACCTCGCCCGGCTGGAGCCCGGCCAGCGCCAGGGGGTTGCCGCAGCCCAGAGAGAGCCCGGCTGCATCTTCCGGAGCCGCCAGCAAATCCTCCACCGCATAGCCGTTCGCCACAGCCGCGTCACTGCCGCAAGCACAGCTCGAGTCGCCGCAGCAGCTCGAATCACCGCAACAACTGGTACCGGCCTGGGCGTGGGCCGCATATTCCTCCTGCACCTGCTCGCGCATCGCCATGCGCCGAGTGCCCGTCGCCAAAAACACGCTAATCTCTGCTAGCCGCCCCTGCGCATCATGGATGGATGGGTTCGCCGATTCGGCGCAGCAAGATTCGCCCGTGCAATCTACCAGCACATTCACCAGGTCTGCCTCGGCAAACCAGGCCCGCATCTGCGTCCGCTCAAAGCCCAGCCAGGTGTCGGCCATCTCCTCTTTCAACCATTCGTAGGGATGCGCGTCCATATCGGTGATGACCAGCCGCCCGCCCGGGCGCAGCACCCGCACCATCTCGCGGATCGCCGCCAGCGGATCGGGGGTGTGGTGCAGGTACATGTTGGCAAAAACAGCGTCCAGGCTTTCCTCGGGGAAGGGTAGGTTCAGGCCGTCGGCGTGATGAAATTCTAGGTTGTCCAGCCCGGCCAAGTTCTGGCGGGCTACCTCCAGCATCTCAGCCGAACCGTCCACCACGTAAACGCGCTGCACCAGCGGGGCCAGCCCCGCCGACAAAAAGCCCGTTCCCGCGCCCACATCGGCCACGACCATTTCAGGGCGCAGGTAGGCCTTGGCAATGGCGGTCCGGCGGACCTCCTCGCCAAAGTAACCCGTGCGCAGTTGGTCCCAGCGCGAAGCGTTTTCTTTAAAATAAGTGGATGAAGCAGGCGTCATGGTCATGGGGTTCTCCTTGGTTTTATCGCAAAAATACGATTTAGATTTGCAAAAAAAGAGGCGTTCACTCGTTCTCGCAGCAAGAGGGCAGCCAGCCCTCGATCTGCGCCTTCAAAAAGCGCACACCCGTGCTGCTGATGCAGTAGCAGGTCGCCGGGCCTTCAATCTCGCCCTCGATCAACCCCGCCTCACGCAGCACCTTGAGGTGCTGGCTGACCGTGGACTGGGCCAGCCCAGAAAACTCGACGATATCCCCGGTAATGCACATCTGGTTTTCTGCCAGGTAGCGCATGATCCGAAAACGCAGCGGGTTGCCCAAAGCCTTGAGCATTTGGGATAGGCGCAGCTCATCGCGGGATAGATCTCGTACGGGCGGATGTTCTTTGTCCATCATGGGTCCTTATATCGTTATTTTACGATATAAGGCGATACTTGTCAAGAACCAACAGAAAAGCAGGCTCCGTGAAATGAGTAAGGGGAATAACCCCTTTCATCAAGAGATCAGCGGCAAGTTCCGTGGGCAAGGTATAATACGCGTGCAAACGCCTTGGCTTCGACGCGAATCGAAGGGCGCGCGCAACTTTACGCCTCGCACCTCGTATATAAATATGAAACAAAACGAAACAATCTGGGTCATTCTCAAACCCAAGCTAGGAGATGATAAAGAATGATGGCGCCAATTCTCGAAGTCCAAAACCTGGTCAAAAAATATGGCGATTTTACCGCTGTCAAAGGTATTAGCTTTGACATCAAAGAAGGTGAAATCTTCAGCTTGCTCGGCCCCAACGGGGCCGGAAAAACCACCACCATTTCCGTGCTTTCCACGCTCTACACCGCCACCGGCGGCAGCGCCACCATCGGCGGGCATTCAGTCTTCGCCGAGCCCATGACCGTCCGCCAGATCATCGGCATCGTGCCCCAGGAATTGGCTCTGTACGATGACCTGACCGCCCGCGAAAACCTCTCCTTCTGGGGCCAGATGTACAACCTCAGCGGCAAGACCCTCGCCACCCGCATCAACGAAGTCCTGGAGCAAATTGGCCTGACCGATAAGGCCAACCAGCGCGTCAAAACCTACTCCGGCGGCATGAAGCGCCGCGTCAACATTGGCGTTGGCCTCTTGCACCGCCCTCGCCTGCTGTTCATGGACGAGCCCACCGTAGGCATTGATCCCCAATCCCGCCGTGCCATCCTCGACTCGGTCAAGGAACTCAACCGCCAGGGCATGACCGTCCTCTACACCACCCATTATATGGAAGAAGCTCAGGAACTCTCCGACCGGGTCGGCATCATCGACCACGGCGAGCTGATCGCTCTGGGCACGCAGGCCGAACTCAAGAGCCAGGTTGGGCAGAACGAAACCCTGGTCCTCGCAGTTGCCGAGACCGACGACCCGCAAATCCTGGCCGACAAGCTCAAGACCGTACCCGGCGTGTTGAAAGCCGATGTCATCGACCACACCATCACCACCATCACCCCCGATGCGCAAGGCATCATCTCCCCAACCATCCTGTTGGCCAACCAGTTAGGCATCAAGATTAACGCCATCGACATCCAGGAACCCAACCTGGAAGCGGTCTTCTTGCACCTCACCGGCCGGGCGCTGCGCGATTAAGGAGGCGGACCATGAAGAAAGCCTTCCTGATCGGTTGGAAGGACGTCAAACTGGCGTTCCGTGACCGGGCCGCTCTGCTCCTCATGCTGGCAGCTCCGTTCCTGCTCACCCTCGGCCTGGGGTTGGTTACCGGTCGGTTTTCGGGCTCTTCCAACACCGGCATCAGTGATATCCCCTTCGTCATCGTCAATCAAGATGAAGGGCAATTGGGAACCGAACTGGTCAAGGTGTTTGAATCCGAAGACATGGCCGATTTACTGGAACCGTCCTCCGCTTCCGACCCCGTCGCGGCCCGCCAGGCGGTCGATGAGGACAAACTCGCGGCGGTCATCGTCATCCCGGCCGGTTTTTCCGAAAGCTTTTTTTCCAGCCAGGATTCCATCGAGGCTCCTGCCATTGAGCTCTATTCAAACCCCGCCCGCCCCACCAGTGTAGGCGTGATCACCACCATCCTCGAGAGCTTCCTGGCCCGGGCTGAGATGATCAGGGCGGGCAGCGAGGTGACGCTGACGCAGTTGCTGTCCACCGGGCGCTTGCAACCGCAAGAAGTTGCCGCGGCAGCCGAGCGCATGGCGGAGCAGCAGTCCGAAGCCGGAGCGAGCAATTCCTCTCTAACCCTCAAAAACGTCACCGAAAGCGGGGCCGAGGTGGATTTCGATGTCCTGGCCTACATGGCTCCTGGCATGGCCCTCATGTTCCTCATGTTCACCACCACCAACGGCGGGCGCTCACTGCTCGCCGAGCAGCGCCTGGGCACCCTGCCCCGCCTGCTCACCACCCCCGTCAACACCACCCAGGTGCTGGGCGGGAAAGTGCTGGGCATCTTCCTCACCGGCGCGGCGCAAATGCTCATTCTCATCGTCGCCAGCACGTTGTTCTTCCAACTCAACTGGGGCGACCCGCTGGCAGTGCTGTTGTTGGTACTGGCTGCGGTCGTCGGCGCGGTGGGCTGGGGCATGATCATCACCGCCCTGGCGCGCACCCCCGGCCAGGTCTCGGCAGTCGGCTCGGCCCTCATGCTCGGCTTTGGCATCCTCGGCGGCAGCTTCATCAACCTCGATAATATGCCCAACTGGTTCCGTGTCATTGCCAAAATTACCCCCAACGCCTGGGGCCTGGACGGATTCAACACGCTGGCATTGGGCGGCGGGCTTGCCAACATCCTCACGCCCATCCTGGCGCTGCTCATCATGGGCGTAGCACTGTTCGCCATATCCGTTTTCATCATCAACCGGCGCGGGTTTGGCCAACGGTAACAGGAGAGCGCCATGAAGAAAATCTTCTCGATCATGTGGAAAGACCTCGTGCTGCGCTTTAGCAGCCCCGCCGAATGGTTGTTCTTTCTGATTCTGCCCATCGTCTTCACGGTGGTTTTGGCAGGTGGCACCGGTGGTACCGGAGACACCCGCGTGCGGTTGGCCATCGCCGACCAGGCCCAATCAGACCTTTCCGCCGAATTGATCGCCGCGCTGGAAGAATCCGACACGGTGCGCCCCGATGTCATGTCCTTGAGTCAGGCCGAAGGGCAGCTTTCGGCCCGTGAAGTCTCGGTCGCCCTGATCATTCCACCGGACTTTGATCTGGACACACTCAAACAAGGCCGCATAGAGCTGGAGTTGCGCCAGCAGCCCAACAACATGAACGCCTCCATCGCCGGGCGAGCGGTCGGCGCCATCCTCCAGCGCGTCAGCAGCGCGGTCGATATCGCCTCTCAGGCCACAAGCGAAGCCGAAGCGCTGCGCCCGTTTGCCACCGACACTGAACGGCTGCAATACTTCAACGCTGCCCTGGATGCCGCCCAAGAGGAGATTGACAGCGCCCCCAACCGCCTGGAGACCACCGTCGGCAGCACGTCTACCGGCATTGACTACGACCCGGGCGCTTCTTCTTCCGCCGGGCAGCTCATCACCTGGGTGTTCATCCCGCTGCTGGGCATCTCGGGCGGCTTTGCCTATGAGCGCCAGCAGGGCACCCTGCGCCGCCTGCTGACCACCCCCACCCAGAAATCCATCTTCTTGCTGGGCACCATCACTGGCCAGGTGCTCACCGCCATCGCGCAAATGCTCCTGCTGGTGGGCTTCGGCATCCTGGTCATGAAACTAAACTGGGGCCAGTCCCCAGCCGGTCTGGCGGTCATGCTGATTTCCTTTGCGCTGGCCTCCGCCGCCCTGGGCACCACCCTGGGAACCTTTGTGAAAACTGAAGGGCAGGCCAGCGGGTTGAGCATGATGCTGGGCATGGTCATGGCCCTGATGGGCGGCTGCTGGTATCCCATTGAGCTCTTCCCGCCCGCCGTTCAAAATGCGTCCAAAATCCTGCCTACCAACTGGGCCATGCAGGGTCTGCTCAACCTCGTCCACCGCGGGCAGGGCCTGGAAGACATTCTCCCCCATGCCGGTGTGCTAATGGGCTTCGCCGTGGTCTTCTTCGTGATTGGGGTCCTGCGTTTCCGCTACGAATGAACACAGCTACCGCCGCTCACGACTCGATCATTGAGTTGGTGTTGGCCTTCAACGAGGCTCTCAACCGCCGCGATCTGGACGGCATGATGCGAATGATGACCGCTGACTGCGTCTTCGAAAACACCGCACCCCCACCGAATGGTGCCCGCTTTGCCGGGCAGGAGGCCGTGCGCAAGTTTTGGGAAAATTTCTTCCAAAGCTCCGCCCGCTCGGTGATTGAGCCAGAGGAAATTTTTGCCGTGGGTGACCGCTGTGTCATGCGCTGGACCTACCGTTGGACAGATGCCAACGGCCAGAGCGGACATATCCGCGGGGTAGACGTGTACACCGTGCGGAATGGGCTGATCGTCGAGAAGCTGTCATACGTCAAGGGTTGAGCAAATGGCGAATAAACGCAGAGAAGACCGCCCCAAGCAGAAGCCCCGCCCAGATTCACCCGGCGACTTACCCGCCCCGTCCCTGCCGGATGAGCAGGAGTTAATGCGCCAATCCGACCGCTTCACCAAGATGATGCTGGCCATCTTCGGCGGAGTTGGACTGCTCCTGTCGCTTATTGCCATTCTGATAGCGTTGAATATCCACCGAAAAACCCTGAATGAGGTCCAGGTTCAGGGCGTGGTCACCCAGTTGATGATCGGCGAATATGAAAACGGCAACGAGTTCTACTTCCCTGTAATCGAATTTCCCCTAACGGATGGAACCCGCCAGACCGTGCAAGTGAACGAAGGCAGCAGCACGATGGATTATGAGCCTGGCCAATCGGTGACCATCCGCTACCTGCCCGACCAGCCGGAAGAAGCGCGCATCGAATCATTTTCCAGCACCGCCCTGCGCTGGCAGGGCCCAATCTTGATTGGCCTGGTAGGCGCAGGCTTCTTCGCCATGACCGCCTTCGCCTGGAAAATGACCCGGCGGTAGCATTGCCGGGTAGGGGCAGGTCTTTAATGCAGGCAAGGCCGCCTGGTTGCCCAAATCAACGGCGGGCAAGGAACATGGGCACACCCGCCAAACCTGCCCGGTTACCCAACCCGGCGGGTCTGCAAGGGCGTTATGTAGGGGCAATTCATGAATTGCCTCCTACATGACGCCCCTCCCCTACGCAACCCCCAACACCCGCAGCGCGAACACAAATCCCACGATGGTGACCACCGAAAACAGGGTCGTCACCAGGATGATCTGCCCGGCCAGGTCGCCATCCCCGCCCATGCTGTTGGCCATCACCAGGCTGGCAATGGCCGTGGGGGTGGCAAACACCCCAAATACCGGGGCCAACTGCGCTCCGCGATAACCGGCCAGCACCGCCGCCGCGATCATCATGCCCGGCAACACCACCAGCTTGCTGAGCGTGGTGAACACCAGCGGCTTGCGGTTGGCTGTCACTTTTTGGAACTTGAATTGCCCGCCCAGCACCACCAGCATCAGCGGCGTGGCGATCTGGCCCAGGTCGCTGATCACGCGGGTAACCACCCCAGGCAATGGCAGGCGAATCATTGAAAATAACACGGCGATGACCACCGCGATGATAAAGGGGTTCTTGGCGATGCTCCACAGCATGCCCTTCAGCGCGGCGGAGCGGCTTTGGGTTGCCAGAGGGCCATCTTGCGGGCCCAGGGTCGTCAGAGCAATGACCGAGAGCACGTTGAACAGCGGCACCACCACCGCCATGACAATCGAAGTGGGCGTGGCGGCTTCGGGGCCGAACACATTCACCACCAACGGCAGCCCAAAGAGCACAAAGTTGGAGCGAAAAGTGCCCTGCACCACCACCCCTGCCTGAGCCCGCTCGCGTACCATCCATGGAGCCAGCACCCAGGCCAGCAGCGCCGCCGCCAGCGTTCCCGCCACCGGCAGAACCATCAGCCCAGGGTCGAATTCGCCCAGGGTTGCGCCTGGCGCATAGATGTTCTTAAACAGCAGGCAAGGCAAAGCCACCTTAAAACAAAACTGGTTCGCCATCTCCAAAAAATGGTCATCCACCAGGCGGATGGCGCGGATAAAATACCCCACCGCCACGATCAGAAAAAGTGGTACAACCGCATTGATGGCGAAGAGGAAATTATCCATAAAACCTACCAGGAAAAGGAGATTGTTCGTGATAACGGATGAAAAACTTTGCAGGGATGCAAATCTTCAGCCCGTAGGGCTTCCATGACCTGAGCAGGGGCTTCAGCCCCGCGAAATCGTGAAAATTGGGATTGCAAATACCGTTGCAAGGATTTTATCACGCCGCCCCGATGTACAATGAAGATATGCCCCGAACCTCTCCACTTCTTCTGGCCGGGCACGTCCTCTTCCAGCACCTGTTGACCACACGCCGCCGCCCGCTGCTGGCCAGCTACAAGCTCACCTACCGCTGCAACCTGCGCTGTTTGCAGTGCCCCTTTGTCGATTACGCCGGCGAAGATGCCCCTTTTGACCAGGTCTGCCGCACCCTGGATGAGTTAGCCCGGCGCGGTGTGCGCCTGATCATCTTCGAGGGCGGCGAGCCCCTGCTGTGGCATGACGGGGCCCGCACCTTCACCGATGTGGCCCAGTATACTCGCAAACGCTTCGACTTTGTGGGCGTGACCACCAACGGCACCCTGCCCTTGGACGTGAACACCGATGCGGTTTGGGTCAGCCTGGATGGGTTGGCTCCCACCCACAACCGTCTGCGCGGTGCCGAGATTTTCGAGCGGGTCGTCGAGCACCTGCGCACCTCGCCCCATCCCCGCCTCTACGCCCACATTACCGCTAACGCCCAAAACCACGCCGAAATCCCCGCGCTGGCGCGCTTCATCCGCCCGCTGGTCAAAGGCGTCACCGTTCAGTTTTACTACCCTTACGGGAATCAAGACGACCTTTTCCTGCCCTGGCCTGAGCGCCGCGCGCTGATCAACCAACTGATCGCCCTCAAGCGTGAAGGACTGCCCATCCTCAACTCGGCCGCCGCTCTGCGCGCCCTCAAAGATAACCACTGGCGCTGCCTGCCCTGGCTGATCGCCTCGACCAACCCCGACGGGAGCATCACCCAGGGCTGCTACCTGTTGGGCCGCGCCGCGGTGGACTGTTCAAAATGTGGATTCTCGCCCTATACGGAGATGTCCCTGGCCTTTCGCGGAAATCCCCAGGCCATTCTGGCCGGTATGCGCATTTTTACCTGAACAGAATCAGGGTAAACTTACACCCTATGAAAATCTTGTTATCTATCTTACTGGTTTTGATCCTGGCCTCCTGCTCTGTCGCTGCCGCAATACCCACCGGCACAGCAGCGCCCACCCCACTGGCAAAGAACATTCCCCTGACCGCTACGCCCTCCCCCGCCGCCACCTTCACCCCCCAACCTTCTTCCACCCCCACCTTGCCCCCTTCTGCCACGCCCATCCCGCTCGAGCATTATCTGAGCATCGACGGCGGTCGGCAATATTTTGCCTTGGGCTGCGAGGCCAAAGCAGCAGTCGATTGGGCCGCTTATTTTGACGTGGAGATCAACGAGTATAACTTTCAATACGAGCTGCCCCTCTCCGACAACCCCGATAAGGGCTTCGTCGGCGACGTCAACGGCCCCTGGGGACAGGTGCCGCCCTATGCCTATGGTGTCCATGCTGCGCCTGTGGCCGACCTGCTGCGGCAATACGGCCTGCCCGCTGCCGGGCTCAAGGGCCTGACCGTAGAGCAAATCAAGGCCGAGCTGGCCCAAGACCAGCCGGTCATCGTGTGGGTCATCGGCAACATGGTTGGCGGCGTCCCCGCCACCTATACCGACCAGGAAGGCGACAGCGTCCTGGTCGCGGCTTACGAGCATGTGGTCATCCTCACCGGCTACAACGAAACCTCCATCCGCTACACCAACAACGGAAAGTTTTACGACGTTCCCATCGAGGTATTTGAAAACTCCTGGGGTGTACTGGGAAACATGGCCTTGATTTACGAGGATTGACTCGTTTCCCGTTCCAGTAAAGCCTTTTTTCGCTCCACGCCCCAGCGATACCCGCCCAGGCTGCCATCGCTGCGCACCACCCGGTGGCAGGGGGTGACCAATACAGCCGGGTTGGCCGCGCAGGCGTTCGCCACCGCGCGCACTGCCTGCGGCTTGCCGATGGCCTCCGCCACCTCGGCATAGCTGCGCGTCTGACCGTAAGGGATGCGGCGCAGCTCTTCCCACACGCGCAACTGGAACGCGGTCGCCACCACATCCAGGGGCAGCCCGGGCTGCGGGCGCGCGCCAGAGAGATGCTCCACCAAAACCCGCGCCCAATCCGCCAGAGCAGAGTCGTCCCGGCTGAGCTCCGCCGCGGGATACTCGCCGCGCAAAAAAGTTTCCAGGGCCGCGTCCTCCTCGCCAAAGCTGACCGCGCAAATTCCGCGCGCGGTGCCCGCCACCAACATGCGCCCCAGTTCTGTATTCACCAACGTATAACGAATGTCCATGCCCTGTCCTCCTCGGCGATAAATAGCCGGGGTCATGCCCAGCTTGCGGTTGGCTTGCTCATACAGGCGGCTGCTGGAGGAGTACCCGGCCTCGTACAGCGCCCCGGTCACGTCTTGCCCGGCCTTGACCTGTGATTTAAACTTTGCCAGGCGCAGCCCTTCGACATAGCGGCGCGGCGTGACGCCCAGCGCATCCTTGAACAACCGGCGCAGCGCCGCAGAAGTCATCTGTAATTCTGCGGCCAACTCGTCCAGAGAGAAGGCGCGCTCCAGGTTGTCCTCGATCCAGGTGCAAGCCCGCCGAATCAACTCGGCCGGCGCAGCCGCCTGGCGCGGATTGCAGCGCTTGCAAGCGCGAAAACCGGCCTGCTCGGCAGCATCGGGCCCGGCGAAAAAGTCGACCAGTTCTCGGCGCGGGCGGCGAGAAGCGCAAGAGGGCTTGCAGTACACGCCCGTTGAACGCACCGCGTAAACAAAGCGCCCGTCCCAGGCCGCGTCCCTCTCTTGCACAGCCCGCCAAAATAGATTTACATCCTTCTGGATTGTTTCCATTATTATCCTCTGTCACCAAATGATCACTCGCCTATCATACCGGATACTCAGGACGAAAACTATCCGAAAAGCAAATTCAAACTTGATTCCCAAAATAACCGCCCTGAGGGTGGGAAAAGTTACCGATTTTGATGTGTTAGTGGGGTGCAAAGCACCCCACTAACACATCAAAATCGGGCCTCCTCCACCTCTAGGTGAGCAGTTACCTTCCAAAAAGCATGAATGCGGCGCTTTCGCGCCGCATTCATGCTTTTTGGAATCAACCAAACGATCTACTTGACGACTTTGTTGACTTCCACCAGGATCTGCTCAGCTTTTTGCTTGGTCAGACCCAGTTGGGCAGCCTGGGGCATGGCCAAAACCATGTTGATCGTCATGCCTTTAACCATCGCCACCATCGGGTTGGTCGAGGCCCCCGGAATGTACTGCTCGATGATCGCCTTGGCTTGGGGATTGTCTAACAGTGTGCCGATTGGGGTATCCAGTGTGAATGCCATTTTTATCCTCCTAAATCAAAACAAGTGAATTGGGTATCTCCGCAGTTTTCCATTAAGCCCGGTCACGCACCGGCTTAATCCGCAGACTTTTCAACTTCGGGCTCAGGCTTAGGCGCGGGTTCCGACTTCACCTCGCCGCCCTCCATGCGCCCTGCCGTGCCCCGATACAGTTCTAACCCCTGGCTGAAGATCACCACCTGGGCCGCCAGCAGCCAGAAGAAGAACAGGGCCAAGCCAATGGTCGCGTAGTTGATGATCCTGCCCAGGTTGCTCTGGATATTGGCCAGCATGGTTTTCAAATTGTCCATCGAAGCCTGAGACTCGCCGATCATCGTCTGGTACTGGCTCAAACTGGTCGAGATCAAAGCAACGCTGGTCGACATCGTATCCAGGTTGGTTTTGATCATATCCAGGTTATCGTCCGCTTTATCCAGGTTGACGGACATGTCTTTGAAGGTCTCTGGCATATCCTGAATGCTTTCAGTCAGTTCGCCCAGCGAATCGGCCAGCGGCTTCTCCGGGTTATAGGATGCATCTGTGGAAGCAGCACTGCCAATCAACGGTATGGAGGATAGCATGAAGCGGAATGTGTCAAACGACTTCATCGCGCTTTCCAACGACTGCGCAGCCATTTCTGCAGCTTCCAATGAAGAAGTGGCAGCCTCGATGGTGGAGGGCAGCGTTTCGCTCATCATCGTATTGACCTGCGTCATCACCGGCTGCGTATCGCCCACCGTCAATGCCGTGGTGCTCAACATCTCTGAAAGGGCATCCACGCTCTTCACGGTAGCCCCCAGGGCGTCCTTAGTGATCACCATCGTTTTCTGGCTGGTGTCAACACTGGTGGACAGGGTGGTGATGATGGTGTTGAGGGATGTGGTCAGAACAGGCCGGACTACCCACAGGCCTACCAAACCGGCCAGGCTAATCACCAAACCTAACAACCCCGCGATCATCACCAAAGTTCCTAGTAAACGGCGCAAGAATTTCATAGTCACTCCCTGTATCGCGAAAACTTACAAACCGGGGCAGGCGTTCACCGGCCTGCCCAATGTCAACTATTTTCATTATATATCTTTTTTGATGCATGCTGTATAAAAATCGTATCTCGGATTCGCCGCTTCGGGGGCACATATCTCCGCGTAGCGGCACGGGGATTGCGCAATCCATACAGTCCGCCACGCTACCCCCGTGCCGTCTATTCCAGGGCACGGGGTTCGATGATAGTACCCTGGCCTAAGCCATTCCTTGTGCCCCTACCCCAACACACTACTGAACAACCATATCGGCCCCGGCTGCGCTATAATTTATCAAAGATCTCTCCCTTTCCCCTCAAGCGAGTCAAACATGAACCCACCTCTCCAATGGCTGCTCTCCGGTCCAGCCTGGGTCACCTACCGGACCCGGTTGGATTTACTGCACCAGGACCCAGGCGACGCGCTGGTTGTGCAAGCCCGCCAGGACATGCTGGCCGACCCGCAAGTGCAATTCGTCATCGCCGGGCTGGCCGACTGGCCCGGCACGGTGCTGTCCAGCCACAAGTCCGCCGGGCAGGCTTATCACCGCCTGAACTTCCTGACCGATTTGGGCCTGACGGCTGCCGACCCCGGCCTGGGAGCCATCGTCGAGCGCATCCTCTCGTCGCAGTCCGAGCAGGGCCCCTTCGCCTTGCCCATGAACATTGGCGCAGCCTACGGCGGAGACGGCCAGGACCGCCTGGCCTGGGCCCTGTGCGACGCGCCCCTGCAGGTCTACGCCCTCATCCGCCTGGGGTTGGGCGATCACCCCGCCGTGCAAAAAGCCCTGGGCTTTCTGACCGGCCTGGTGCGCGAGAACGGCTGGCCTTGCGCGGTTTCACCCGAACTGGGCAGTTGGCGCGGGCCGGGGCGCAAGGGCGACCCCTGCCCTTATGCCAACCTGGCCATGCTCAAAGCCCTCGGGCAGATGGACGAACTGCGCAGCAGCCCAGCCGCTGAAACCGGCGTGCAAACCCTGCTCACCCTGTGGGAACAGCGCCAGGACCAACACCCTTACATCTTCTACATGGGCACGGATTTTTGCAAGCTCAAGGCCCCGCTGGTGTGGTACGACCTGCTGCACGTCTTGGACGCCCTCAGCCTGTTCCCAGCGGCGCGCAGCGACCCACGCTTTGCCAACATGCTGGACATTGCCCTGCAGAAAGCAGACGCAGAAGGCCACTTTACGCCCGAGTCGGTGTGGATGCAGTGGAAGGATTGGGAGTTTGGGCAAAAGAAACTACCCTCACGCTGGATCACCCTCTTGCTCTGGCGCGTGCAGGAGCGGTTAAAAGTATCACCGGCCTGAATGAGGGGGACACCCAGGCCGGTGATTGACAGTATTTTAACAGATTCTGAACGGCTGTCAAGGGAAACCGAAATTAATTAACCGGTTTTATGACCTACAACAAATCTCCGCGCATTCGCACAGTTCAAGATGTAGCCCAATTACAAAACACATTTAGCAGGTTGATTGTAAACGCTACACCAATAAACGCTCGACCTTATGATGGTCAAATGTATAGTTTGCCGGGCGGAGGTACTGTCGGGTGGCGTTACGGAAGCAAATCAGGTGGCCCAGTAATTGATGTCAAAATACCCGGCGTGCCAATAGATAAGATTCATCTGCCATAGGAGGTTTTCATGGTAATTGAGGAAATTCATAAAGGGCTTTTAGGTTATTGCGCGCATGATGATATGGGGCTCTGGATAATCCCAAGGAGAATTACCAATTCAGATACGATAAAGGAAAAGCCAGAGATCGTTCGAAGGAAATCACTAGAGATCATAAAGGAAATGCTAGAAAATGGATGGATAGAAATCGGTATCATGGTCTCCAGAAATAACGAAATTACTTTTCAACCACTACCAATGTCTACAAACAAGGCTATGGAGTTCATTGATAGTGAATGGGTTAAATTAGGAAGGATGCCTGATATTGGTGAAATTTGCTGGTTTAGAGCAACACCTGTTGGGAAAAAACTGGCAGAGGATATGGGTCTCGAAGGTTAAGATATATGACCTCATTAGTTGGACTTTTGACAACACGAAATAACCATGCGATTGCAAAAAGCAGGGTAGTACATTAAAAATCGAATAAACGAACCGAAAAGGTTT
>JAFGLU010000086.1 GCA_016927865.1 Anaerolineaceae bacterium | reverse complement strand
CTCACCTGCGACTCGAACTCGGCGGGCGTCACTACCCCGCGTTCAAAGATCTCGCGGCGCATCCGCGCGCGAATACGGCCGCTGATGATCGGGTACTGGTTCAGCGCCAGATAGATTTTAAACTGCCGTCCTGGCGTAGCGCCGGGAAGCACCATACGACTAACCGAGGAACATCGGCATGATCACGTGCTGGAAGTTCTCGTCTCCCACCGGCTGGACTCGCGCCGGGGATTTCTGGTCGTTGGTTTCCAACACCAGGTTGGGGGTCTTGACCACTTCTAACACTTCGCGCAGATATTTCACGTTGAAAGCCAGCACCAGGGCCGGGCCCTCAATGTTCGCGTCTATCTTGGTTTCATTCGTGCCGGTTTCTTCGCTCTGCGCCGAAACTTCAATTTCGCCAGGGCGGTCATCGTGCTTTTGCATGCTCAAACGCGCCACGTTGTTGCCATTGCGTGCAATGATCTCGGCTTGTTTGCATGCCTTGAGGAAAGCCGTGGTAGAAACAATGGTATGCGTCTTGAAAGAACGCGGCATGATCACTTTGTAATCGGGGAAGTTGCCGTCGATCAACTGCGAAACCAGCTCGGCCGACTCCATGTGAAAGATCACCTGCCCGCGGCCGGGCGGGGCGATGAGGCTCAAGGTGCCGTCGCCATCCTGGGCGATGCGGGCCACTTCGTTTAGCGCGCGGGCCGGGATGATGAGCGACAGGGGGCGCGCGGAGGGCTGGGGCAGCGTGGCCTTGCGCACCGAAACGCGGAAGCCATCGGTCGCCGCCAGGGCAATTTCATCGCCCGAAACGGTCATCTGCACGCCTTGCAGCACCGGGCGGGCCTCATCCGTCGAGGCGGCAAAAGCCACCTGCTGGATCATTTCCTTGAAATCGTTCACCTTGAGTTGAATGCCCTCTGCCGGATCGGAGGCGGGCATGGGCGGGAATTCTTGCGCATCGATGCCCTTGATCTCGGTGCTGGACGCGCCGCAGCGCACGGTCAGCGTGAAGGTAGACATGTTGACAGACATTTGCACGGTATCGTTGGGCAGCGTGTTCACCATGTCAGACAGCAAGCGGGCCGGGACGGTGACCGAACCTTCTTCGCCGATCTGCGCGCCAATCCAGCATGAAACACCCAACTCGAGGTTGGTGGCTGCCAGGCGTAAGCGCCCTTCGTCCGTTGCCAGGAGGACGTTTGCCAGCACGGGCAGCGTGCTGCGCGGCGAAACCGCTCGCGAAACAAGATTTAATCCATGCGCTAACTGCTGCTGAGATACCGAAACCTTCATCTCACCCTCCGAAAACGGTTCGATTGATAAAAGGTACTGCTCAGAAAGTGGAGAATTTCCCCGAATTTGAGGTGTATCCGGGTGCAAAACACCCGGATACACCTCAAATTCGGGCCTCTCCCACATTCTGACTGAGTAATTATGCTAAAAGTATATCATAAAACGCGGAGCGCTATTGCGCCCCGCGTTTTATAAAACTCGTATTCGATTGTTTGGTTCGGCTACTTCGCCCCGCCCATCACTGAGCTGAGCGCATTGAGCAGCGTTCCAGCAACCAGTTGGCCCGATTGCTGGCGATGGGATGAGTTATTCATCTGGCTGCCCGCCATCACCGCCTGGACAATGGCTTCTAACGCGCCGGCGCCCTTTTGGCGAGCTTTGAGGAAAGCCGCCCCTGCCGCTAACAGCATGGGCAGATCAATCCCGCCGCCCTGGCCTTGCGGCTGCGCGGCCTGGGGTTGAGCAGCCTGCTGGCCACCCAACAAGGCTCCCAGCAAGTCACCCATTCCGCCGGACTGTCCCTGGGGCGCAGACTGCTGGCCGCCCAAAAGGGAGCCCAACAGGTCGCCCGCGTCCGGCTGGCTTTGGGGCTGGGCCGGAGCCTGGCTCCCGCCCAACAACGCGCCCATCAGGTCTTCCAATCCGCCTTGGCTTTGCGGTTGCGCCACCGGGGCCGATTGTCCGCCCATCAACGCGCCGAGCAGGTCACCCATGCCTCCCTGGCTTTGCGGCTGAGAAGATGGAGCCGACTGACCGCCCATCAACGCCTGTACCAAGGTCATAGCGCTTTCGGGGGAAATTCTCGTCTGCCCCTTCACTTTTTGAGCGGCCTGCGCCAACCCTTCCGCGTACAACTTGGCCGAGCCCGTTTGGGCCTCTTTGCTCAGCTTTTGGCTGGCAAAGGCAAGCTGGGTGGAGGGCGCGCTGGTCTTCTTTTCCGCCATCGCCTGGGTAATCAGCTGAAAGGTATCCACCATATTGTCGCCGTGGTTGTGGTTGTACTCATCGGCAGCGTTCAACGTTGCGCGATTTTCCTGCATCACCTTGACGACGGAGCCGAATACCTTGCTGAGGTCCGTTTTCGAAACGGTAGGCTGGTTCACGCTACTTCAGCTCCTCGGGGAGCACAGGGATCTTCAAAGTCAAACCGGTGCGCACCATTCCAGGATTGGAACCGATGACATCCTTGTTGGCTTCATAGATCAGTTTCCAGTAAGGCTGAGTACCGTTGCCGTAAAAGCGCTGGGCAATGTGCCCAAGCGTGTCTCCAGCAACCACAGTGTACTCGGCCTGAACGGCGGCCTTGGCGGCTTCGGCGGCAGCGGCAGCCGCAGCGACTTTCGCATCGGCGACGGCTTTTTCAGCAGCAGCCTTGGCGGCGGCGGCCTTCTCGGCGGCCACGCGGTCGGCAATCACCTTCTTGGCGGCGTCCTGCGCGGCGGCGGCCTTATCGGCAGCAGCTTTCGCCTGGGATTCAGTGGCGGCCTTGGCTTCGGCGGCGCGCTTCTCAGCGGCAGCCTTCAGTTCCTCGGCGCGTTTTTTCGCCTCGGCGGCGGCAGCAGCGGACTTATCAGCAGCGGCTTTTTCCGCGGCGGCAGCTTTCTCGTCGCGGTTGGTCAAAGCGTCGATAGCTTTGTCGAAAATCGATTTCTTTTTGTCGTCTGCCATTAGATTGTTTCCTTTCATCACATAGAGCGGATAGACGGACAATTAAGTCCCCAATTAAGATTAGTATACTATAGAACTTGAACGAGGTTCACCAGCGGGGGATGTCAAGATCTTGTCAAGGATTTGCCGCGCACACCCGCACCCGTAGCGGCGAGGCGAGATTCGGCAAATGCATCCACCGGGGCCTATTCGCCTCGCCGACGGCAACCATACAGGATGTCAGGTTTCGCGGCGCAAGCAAAGAGGGCGAGGCGAGATTCGGCAAATGTATCTACCGGGGTCCGTTAGCCTCGCCGACGGCAGCCTCGGGCTGCGGTTGGCCTGGTCTGTGGTGCAAACCTCTCAACCTGACCTACAGGGATAAAGAAAAACCCGCCATTTCTGGCGGGATGTAAAACCATAGGGGCTGGATCAGCCCTGGTAGGCTCCTCGTCGAGGACTCGAACCTCGAACCTAGCGGTTAACAGCCGCCCGCTCTGCCGATTGAGCTAACGAGGAATGGCGTTCCCTATTATATCCGCGCGCGGGCAGTTGTCAAGGTTGCGACGACTTCCCAAACTGCCCTGCCTCGAATGGTGACATTTGGAAACCGTTTTTGGTGACAAATTGCTCCTCCCCCAGCACCGCGGGTATGCTATTCTAGCCCGTGATATTGTATTCGATTTTGGGAAAGGATATTTACCATGGCACATGTGATCGACCAGGCCTCTTGCATCCAGTGCGGCGCTTGCGAAGCCGAATGCCCCGAGGGCGCAATCTCTGTCCAGGCTGACGGCTCTTATATGATCGACGCCGCCAAGTGCGAGGACTGCGCAAAGTGCGTCGATGTTTGCCCCACCGGCAGCATCACCAAAGCCTAAGCGCACCCTATTTGCTACGCGCCGGGCGACTCGCATGAGCCGCCCGGTATTTTTTAAGGGAAGATCATTCCGAATTTGAGGTGTACATGGAGGCTTCGCCTCCATGTACACCTCAAATTCGGATCTTTTTTTAAGTTATAATCGGACACATGGACGCAGATTTTACCCCTACCCCTGAAACTTCCCCTGAGCTTTCTCCTGAGCCTGCTCAGATTGAAAAGCCCCGCCCAGATTACCGCTGGGTATACTGGTTACCGGTAGCCTTCATCTTTGGATTAGCTGTCGGTTATTTCGCCTTCGCCCGCCCGCTTTCCACCAAACTCACCGCCGCCGAAGAAGAACTGGCTGCCTTGAAGAGCGAGGCCCAGGCTGCCGCCGCTGAGGCCGAAGCCCTCGAAATTCCCGAAGAAGTGATCCGATACGACGTGCCTGAAGATGGTGACCCTTCCTTTGGCCCAGCCGATGCCCCCATCGTGATCATCGAATACAGCGATTATGAGTGCCCCTATTGCCAGAAATGGCATAACGAGGTCTGGCCCCTGCTGCAAGAGAACTACGGCGACCAGATTCGCCTGGTCTACAAAGATTACCCCCTGGCCAGCCTCCACGCCGGAGCCATTCCAGCCGCCGAAGCCGCCAACTGCGCCGGCGAGCAAGATAAATACTGGGAGTACAACACCGCCCTGTTCAGCGGTCAATATCCCTTCAACAGAACCGGATTCGAGACCATTGCCCAGGAGCTCAAGCTGAAAAGCGCACCCTTCACCGCCTGTCTCGATGATCGCCGTTACCAGAGCGAGGTGGAAGAGGATCAGGCTTACGCCGACAACACCTTCGGCGGGCTTTCAACCCCCACCTTCTTCATCAACGGGCTGGCCCTGGTCGGCGCCCAGCCTTATGAGATTTTCTCCCAAGTGATCGAAATGGAATTAAAGGGCGAAATTCCGCAATAACGAGCGAATCATGAAGCGATACATCACCGTAGCGGGAAATATTGGGGTGGGAAAATCTACGCTGGTGGCGCTGCTGTGCCAGAAGTTAGGCTGGAAGCCCTTCTACGAGCCCGAAGCGCACAACCCCTACCTGGCGGACTTCTACAAAGACATGACTGCCTGGGGCTTCCACTCGCAGGTTTTCTTCCTGGCCAATCGCCTGCAAATTCACCGCGAGATCATCCGCTGCGAAGATTCTGTCGTTCAGGACCGCAGCATTTACGAGGATGCCGAAATCTTCGCCTGCAACCTCTACCGCCAGGGGCGGCTCAGCGATCGCGACTATGAAACCTACCGGGCCCTCTACAAAGGTCTGATTGAATTCCTCCCGCCGCCCGACCTGGTCATCTACCTGCGCGCCACACCCGCAACTCTGCGCAATCGCATCGCCATGCGTAATCGCGAGTACGAACGCGAAATTGCCGCCGCTTATCTGGACGGGTTGAACCAACTCTACGAACAGTGGATCGACGGCTTCACCCTTTGTCCTGTGCTAACGGTGCCTGCCGACCAGTTAAACTACGTGGCCCACCCCAATCATCTCGAACTGGTGGTCCAAAAAGTTCGCGAAAAACTATCCGGGAAAGAAGAAGTCATCTTCAATCCGGATGAAATAGCCCAAATCTAGCCGCCGGGCTATCTCGGCAGGGACAGCCTAGCGCGGCTCGACGACCAGCTTGATGGCTGTTCGCACCTTGCCATCAATTTCAACATCTACAAATTCGGGCACTGCCACCACCGGGATGCCGTCCTCTGCCAGGTATCCTTTTGCCAGAACCAGCGCTTTCACCGCCTGATTGACAGCTCCGGCGCCAATCGCCTGTACCTCGGCGCGTTTGTGTTCTCGAATCACACCTGCGATTGCCCCCGCCACGGCTGCCGTGCGCGAGTTTGCCTTTACCTTGATTATATCCATTTGCGCTCCTTCTTTGATTGTGTGTTGCAGATCAATGCATTCAATGCCAAGGGGGCAAGTCCTTTAATTGAGATTGTAATAGAAAGTTTATCTACTTTCAAGAACCAATCTGTAGCAAGTTGGTACAAAAAAGAAAAAACGTCTTTTTTACCATTTTTTATTTCCAGCCAGTGGAATCGCTAGATTATATATCAGTGTTCTTTTGTGCCGTTAATGTGCGTTCTGAAAAGAACACATCTCTCTTTATTGTTTAAAGTAGTTGGATTCGTCGTATTAGTAGGGACTGTGGATATGTGGATAAAAACGCTAAAAAGGGCTTTTCTCCCATATATATGGGGGAAAAGCCCTCCGCCCGCCTCCATCTTCGGGAGTCTTTTGGCGTACTTATCCCCCGCAACTGTGGAGAGCCTTCTGGCAAATTGGCAGAACTTATCCACACTCAGCATGGGAATATCCCCAAAGTCGATATATTGCGCCGCCTTCAAAACACCCCCCATATATAGGGGTGACTCTCTTTTTGGTTTTCCTAGAATAGTGACCATTTTGGGGTGTTTATCCACAGCGATCCCCGGTTATCCACAGTTTTACCGATATTATCCACAGTTTTGAGGTTCTGGCGTTGAAAAAGCGAGAGACGCTGCCCGCGCAGCGTCTCCATATCTTGGGGTATATTATGAGTGCCTTCTCGCAGGGCTTACATTTCTGGAGAGGTGACCACACCGTTCTTTTCAGCAAAACGATCCAGCGTTTCTTCCACCGCATCCAGGTAATGATCCAGGCTCTCCAGCCGTGCCGAGAAAGTGTCTTCGCCCAGGCTGCTGGCGCGGCAGGCTTCCATCCAGGAGGTTTCTGCTTCGTGCCCGGCGGGCAGGTGCGCCACTGCCAGCGTCCATGTACGCATCAGCAGCCAGAAAGCCGCCGAAGGATGATCGGCCCACAAAGCACTGGCCGCCCGTTCATAATAGCCTTTTCGGGCCGGATGCAAGCGGATGGGGAATTCTTCCTGGGCGGTCACGGCCTTGAGCGCAGCTTCCCAACTGCCCAACCAGCCTGTCCAGGCCTCATCGCTCACTTCCACGCTGCCGCTCAGTAGATCCAGCCATTCCTTTGACAGGTCAGCGCGCTGCAGGGTCTGCATGCGCTGGGGAAATTGCAGCACAAAGCGCCGCTCGGTCAGCGGGCTGCCCGTCAGGCTGGCCAGGGCATTGCCCGATTGCTCCAGCGCTTTGAGATAGGCATACACGCGACGCGGGTGGCTGCCGGGGTCGTTGAACGAAAGGTCGATCCACAATTGGCGGGCCGATTCGGCCAGGGTTCGCGCGCGGCTCAGCACAAAATCGGCCTGGAAGAACTGAGCCCCGGTGCTGGCCTGGGTGAACTCAAACCAGTGGCTGGTGTCGTGCAGCAGCAATGGCTTGCTGTAGATGAAATATCCCAGCCAGGGGTGAACGCGCAACTGCCGCGGCTGGTGAAAATCCGCCTGCGAATAATGGCTGATGTCCAGCGTCACCTCGTCGGAGAGGCGCACGATCTCCCGCTCCATCAAGGGCTGGCTGTCATGGATGCACACCAGGTCGATATCTGTGGTGCCGCCCAGCAAGGGTTCCTCTTCCAGCACCGAACCGGTCAGGTAGATGCACACCAGGCGGCGGCTGACCTTCACGCGTTGCGCGGCGGTCGTTTGAGCCAGTTTGAGGAGGGTATCGCGGGTGATGCGCATAGATTGGGCCTTTAATCGTGCATCGGTAGGGGGAGTTCGGGTTGGAAGGGCGCTTTGAGCAGCGTCTGGCGGATGCGGTTCTCAATCCAGCGCAAGTCTTCTGGGAAGCGCACATAATCCAGCTTGTTGCTGTCGATCACCAGAACCGGCGCGGAATGCTGCTTGCCGTTCAAAAAGAACGCATCGTAGGCTTCGTTGACCTGCTGAATATAATCCCGCTCCATGTTGCGCTCGTAACTGCGGTCGCGCTGGGTGATGCGCTGCATGAGCAGGCCGGTGTCGGCGCGCAAATAGACGATCAGGTCGGGGGGGATGATCTTTTCTGCCAGGGCCTCGTGCACGCGGTTGTACATCTCCAACTCGTCATCTTGCAGGTTGATCCCCGCAAAGAGCGCATCTTTTTCAAAGGTATAGTCGCTGATCAGGCTCTGCCCGTCCGCAGTCAACTCGCCCACGCTGCGGCGCTGCTGGTGATAGCGGCTGAGCAGAAAGAACACCTGCGTCTGGAAGGCGTAGCGGGCACGGTCGCCGTAGAACTTGCTGAGGAAGGGATTTTCTTCGAAAATCTCCAACAGCAAGTTGGCTTGAAGTGATTGTTGAAGAAGGCGGGCCAGGGTGGTTTTTCCAACGCCGATTACGCCTTCGATAGCAACATACATGCAGCAAACTCCTCTATGTAGATATTTCCCCTGTTTGCCAGAGCGGATGCCCGTTGTTTTGTTAATATACCACAATGTTGCCCTTTGCCGATCATCCCCCAGGCTTAAAAAATCGTGACTACTAACCAAATTGGTTGGAAGATCCCGAATTTGAAGGTTGTTTGGGTGTGAAACACCCAAACAACCTTCAAATTCGGGTTTCTTTCACCGCATCATTGCTTCGGCCATGTTTTCTTGCCATCGGGCGCACACCGTGCGCCCTTACAGGATATTATTGGGTCATTGGGAAATGGCGGGGTTCACCACAGCAACTCTCAGAGAACCTGTTTTTGGGCACAATTCGCTTTTGTCCATCGTCGTATAATCAAACCTGTAAAGAGAGGGTGGGAAAGTCCCTGAATTAGAGGTGTGTGGGGAGGGAAGCACCCCACACACCTCTAATTCAGACCTTTTGAGAAGGTACCCTGTTTAGGAGACACTTATGGCATCCTGGATTGTGCATCTGCGCATCACCGAAAACCTATTGACTCGCATCCCCGGCCTCGACGAACAACTCTTCTCCATCGGCAACATTGCCCCCGACTCGGGTATCCCCGATGAAAAATGGGAGAACTTCACCCCGCCGCCCGAGGTGACCCACTTTATTACCCCTGAGGCCAAGGGCACGTTATACCACCACAACGACCTGCTCTTTTACCGCGAGCACTTGCTGCCCCTGCGCGGCTTGGCCCCAGACGCTCTGAGTTTCTCTTTCCTCCTGGGCTACTTTTTCCACCTTATCACCGACAACTGCTGGTCCATCGATATTGGTAGGCCCACGAGAAAGCGCTTTGCCGAGCAGTTTGCTGCCGACAAAGACTTCATCTGGGAGGTTAAGAAAGATTGGTACGGGTTGGATCATCGCTTTGTCCGGGAACATTCTGAGAGTCTCTTCTGGCGCGTCTTCTTGCATTGTGGTTACAGCCGCGCCGACCTGCCCTTCCTGCCTGCAGAGGCCGTTCAGCAGCGCATCGCTTACATCCAAGAGTATTATCAGTCCGACTCAGAGCGAGTCCGCGAGATGTTGGACCGCCCCTATGTTTACTTGTCCGCAGTCGAGATGGATGCCTTTGTTTCTCGCACCGCCGACCACTTATTGCAGATCTACACCCGCCTGTGGGTGGAAGGAGCCTCCTTTGATGGGCACGTTTCAGCTTTGGAGATTCTGTAATAAAAACCCGCAAAAACATAACAGCCCGCGTTTTGCGCGGGCTGTTATGTTTTTGCGGAAAACAAAAATTACCAGTAGTGCTGCACCAGCGGGCGAATCTTGGCGTCATAGATCGCCCGCACCTTCTGCATTGTCTCCGCGCTGAAGGCCGGCAAATCCGCCGCGGCAATGTTCTCTTCGGCCTGGCTGGGACGCTTGGCGCCCGGAATGGCGCAGGTGACCGCGTCGAACATCAAAATCCAGCGCAGCGCAAACTGCGTCAGGCTCATCCCCGCCGGGAGCAGCGCCTTCAATTCCTCCACCGCCGCCAGCCCGGTCTCATAATCCACACCCGAGAAGGTCTCGCCGCGGTCGAAGGCCTCGCCCTGCCGGTTGAACAGGCGGTGGTCGTCTTTCTCGAAGGCGGTGTCCTTGCGCATCTTGCCCGTGAGCATGCCCGAGGCCAGCGGCACCCGCGCCAGAATGCCCACCTTGCGGCGGATGGCTTCCTGGAAGAACAATTCCGCGGGGCGCATGCGGAAGATGTTGAAGATGATCTGTACGGTCTGCACGTTGGGGTATTCAATGGCTTTGAGGGCCTCTTCCACTTTTTCCACGCTCACGCCGTAATAACGCAGCTTTCCGGCTTGCACCAGGTCGTTCAGCACGCCGAACGTCTCGGGCATATAGTACACTGGGGTGGGCGGGCAGTGCAGTTGCAGCAGATCGATGGCTTCCACCTGCAAATTCTTCAGCGAGCGCTCCACGAAAGCCGTCAAGTTCTGGCGGTTATAGCCCTCGGCTACGTGCGGATCCAGCCGCCGCCCGGCCTTGGTAGCAATGACGATCTCTTCTTTGCGTGAACGCTTGAGCTGTGCCATCAAGCGCTCAGAGCGCCCATCGCCATACACGTCGGCGGTATCGAAGAAGTTGACGCCTAAATCCACGGCTCTTTCCAGGGCCGCCATCGATTCATCGTCCTGTACGGTTCCCCACGTGCCGCCAATGGCCCAGGCCCCAAAGCTGATGGTGGAAACGTTCCACCCGGTTCGTCCTAACGGTCGGTATTGCATATGTGGCTCCTTTATCTAATTTTTGGCGATGACCCGATCCACCGCCGATCGAGCAAGCATGCGGATCATCGATCCCGGCCCCAATTTTCCGCGTGACTGCGCCATGCGGATATTTAACTCGACTACGTTACGTGGCACACGCGGCTGTTGTGCGTCGGGTTTGCGATGCAATGCCAGTGCTTCACTGGGACAAGTGGTCACGCACAAGCCGCAGCCGATGCAGCGTGCCAGGTCCACCTGGGCGATGCCGGCGGGCAGGCTGATTGCGTCCATGGGGCAGCGCTCCAGGCAAACGCCGCATCCCGCGCAGCGACCTTCCTCAACCGCGGCAAAGAAGGGGCTGGCGAGCATGTCTGCTGGTCGGGGCAGCAGTTTGGCTGCCCGCAGCACCCCGCAGCAGCACCCACAGCACATGCAAATGTTGCCTGCGGAGCGGTTGTTGCCAGGTTGCAAAACCAGACCGCTGCGTTCCGCTTCAGCCACCAATGCCAGGGCCTCCTCGCGGGTAATGTAGCGTCCGCGTTCGGTGCGCACAAAATAATCGGCTCCGCCATCAAAGCAAAGGCAGGTTTCCAAAGGTTTGCCGTCGTCATGCCCCAAAATGCGCATTTCCTGGCGGCAAATGCAGTTGGCTACCGCGAAGGTGTGGTGTTCGGCAATGATCTCGGCCACGTTTTCGTAGCTCAATACGCTTCCCTGGTGAGGAATGTCCTCACGCACGGGGATGGTGCGGAGTTGAGGCATTTTGGCCCAGTTGCCCGACTGTGCATACACGGGCAGGTATTCTTCGAACATTTCTACCAGTTCGCGGTCCAGGCGGTCTACCTGGCTTTCCCAAAAGCCAACCAGGAACTGCTGGGCCATGTAGGTGCGTGGTTTGCCTTCCTGAGGAAAGCAGTAGATCAACCGCTTGCGGTCCAGCCCTTCTAACAGGTCAAGGGCCTGTTCCACAGGCAGCCCGGCCCGGTGGGCAATAACGAGGGCTTCTTCGGAGAGCAGGCTCAGGTGCATGGTGATGGTGGCTTCTTGCGGCGTGAACAGGCGGCGCAGAATGCGCACTTCCACGCCGCTCTCGCTGGGAGGAAACCCTCCCGGAAGTTCGTCCAGAAAACGTGCCAGTTGTTCGTAGATATCAGCCACACTGCACCTCTAAACCTTATTCGTTACTACTCAGCCAGAGGTGGAAGAGGCCTGAATTTGAGGTGTATGTGGTGTGCTTCGCACACCACATACACCTCAAATTCAGGGACTTTCACCACGCTCTGAGCAGTTACCCTTATTCTACCGTACAATTCGCGACTCGGCTGTGCCGCGCCCGGCGGTGACCACCTGGTCGTCCTTCACCAGCTTGCCCTGGTAGGCGTTCAATCCTGGGATGACCTGCCAGCCACTGAGCACAAAGGCAAAGGGTTGGTCGATGCCGAGCCACTCGCCGTTGTACTTGCGCGCAAGGTGTACGTGCGCGCCGGTTGACACGCCGCCTTCACAAGAAGGATGTCCCAGCGGAGCGTCTTGGGCGGCTTCTGTCCCTGCCGGCGCCCTCCCGGCGGTTGCCAGGTGAAGGTAAAACAGCACCCAGCCGGTTTGCTCGTTGCCATCCCCATCCAGGTCCAAAATCACCATGCCCCGCTCCGAGCGCACCACCATGCCCGGCGCCGCAGCGGTGGCCCAGCGATCCGAGATGTAGCAGCCGCGTTGGTTGCCGATGGGCGCAAAATCGAGCGCAGCCGGCGGGCTGCCCACACCCCAGGCCAGGTGTGGCCCCCCGGTGAAGGCCCAATCTTCGCCTGGCTGGAAGGGCAGAGCCCACTCTGGCTGGGTCAACCCGGAAGGGAACTGCTCGCCCACCTGTGATGCTCGCGCCCAGGGGTCGCCAAAAAGGGTATTGTAGAACTCTGGGAAGCTCTTCTCGCCGTAAAGCGCATCCGCCCACCCGGCCCGGGCATATAACTGCGCGAACAGGCGCTGCACAGCAATTGACCCGGCGTTCAGGCGCGGGTCGAGCCGCCCAGAAGAACCGTCGGC
The DNA here is from genome assembly GCA_016927865.1 of Anaerolineaceae bacterium. Classification (GTDB taxonomy): domain Bacteria; phylum Chloroflexota; class Anaerolineae; order Anaerolineales; family Anaerolineaceae; genus Anaerolinea. The sequence continues at coordinate 3,558 of JAFGLU010000086.1, read as the reverse complement.
GAAATCCAAGCCGGTCAGTGCGCCCGTCCGCCAGCCGTAGTACCCAACGGATAGGAATCTCGTCGCCAGGTCTAGCTGACCATGCAAGCCGCTGTAATCACTGTTCATAAATCCAAGGGGGTAATTCGGGTCGCCGCGGGGCTGTCCGCTGAACCATCCAGAGTGGTAATCTAACAGGGCCAGCAGCAGGCGCGGATTGATGGATGTGTCCAGCGCTACCCGGCGCACGATTTCCGTCCCGCTGAGCACCTCTTTCGGTTCGTTCTTGCCCACCGCCTCGCTGTAGGTGCTCAGGTATCCGCCCGCCCGCTGGATTTCGGCGACGATATCAAAATCTCTAGCTGTTGGGCTATAGATGACCTCGGAATCGGGCAGCAGCGCTCCCCCCGGCAAGATATCCGTGATTGTGACCGGGATTTGGGCTTGCATGCCGTTGGGCAGCAGCCCGTCGGGTGTGTAGCCTTCCGGAAAGCTGATGGATTCTGGCGGAACCTCGAATCGCCCTGTCAGCCCCGCCAGTGTATCGCCGGGTTGGATCAGATAGCCGATCGTCCCACCCACGGCGGGCAGCGCTTCTAGCTGAGGTGGCGGTGCACCCGCAGGCAGCGGCGTGGCGGTCTGCAAGCCGGGCTGGGCAGGCTGGGCTGTCAGTGCGGCCTGCGTGGCGGCAGCTTCAGTGGGCTGGCGCATGGCAAATAGTTCTGCTTCCAGAGTCTGTCGCGCCGGCGAGGGTTTCCCCGGTTGGACGGGCAAGTTGCAAGCCAGGGCAGCCAGCAGCAGGATACTCAAGAGGGATGCCAACGGTGCGCGGCGCATACTGGAATTATAGCTGCATCGTAACGACTCAGAGGGTGAAGAAAGTGACCGAATTTGAGGTGCTTGCGGGGTGCGAAGCACCCCGCAAGCACCTCAAATTCGGGTTCCTTCATTTTTTTCTCTGTGGCAATGGCGGGGCTTTGCGCCGCCCGTCCAGCAGGTGTGCCACCGCCAGGATGGGGTGGTGCAGCATCATCCGCGGCCCTGCATAGCGCATCATCACCCGCACCCGCTCGCGCATGGAGGCTTTGTAGCAGTGTACCGGGCAATTGGCGCAGGTAGGTTTGTTTTCCTGGAAAACACAGTGCTTCAATCGCAACCGGGCATAATCACGCAGTTCGTTACACTCGGCGCACAGTTCCCCGGCAGGCGGATGGTGCTGTTCGCGGCAGTGCAGTTCGATCATGATCTCGATGGTGCGGTTTTCTCTTTTCAGGCGGGGGTGGGCGAATTCCATGTTGGCTCCGGTAATTTTCGAGGATTACGACCTGATTTTACCAAATATTCTTGCCCGCTTATTTGACTCGGCGCAAACTTACGCGAGATTGCTCATCTCCTGCACCAGGTCAATCACCTGCCTGGCTCTTTGCTCCGCTTCTGCCAGCGCGGTCAGCCAGCGGTCCGCCGCCGAAAAAACATCCTCGTCCGGGCGAGGTGTATCCAGTGCGGCGCGCAGGTCGCCGGCCTCACCTCGCTCCAGTTGCACCAGCATGCGCAGCACCGCCATCATGCTGTACCCCGATTTGAGCAGCAGGCGGATGACGCGCAAGCGCGAGATTTCCCTTTCCCCGTACAGGCGGTAGCCGTTGCGCGGATGGCGAGGCACAGCCAGCAGGCCGTTGCGCTCCCAGTTATGCAGCATATCCACCGACACATCCAGCAGGCGCGCTGCTTCGCCAATGCGCAATTTGGCTTCGTTCTCCGACGCCGGGCGGTTCTCGGCCCAGCGTTGCAATACCTCTGCCGCGGCTTCGGCCTGAGCCTGCTCTCGGTGTACGACTTGCAGGTGCTTTTCGGCCAACGCCAGCGCCGCTGCCATATCTTGCGCAGCCGAGGCTCGCACCACGGCAATCCCCGCCTGGCGGATGGCCCGCCCGGCCCAAGCCGCGCCGAAGACCAGACGCACCAGCTTCACCTGTTGGATGTGCAGGGGGGTGTACACGCGGTAGCCGCTGGCGGTGCGTTCCACCGGTGAAAGATAGCCCCACTGCTCGTAAAGCCGCACTGTGTTCGGGTGAATACCGGTGAGGCGAGCCACTTTGCTGGTGCTCAATCCACGAAAAGGCATGTCAGGCCAGCACAGCAGAGCGTTCTTTGGAGATGGACCACTGCAAGGGCTGGCCCAGAAGGTAGCGGCGCAGTTCATCCACTACCAGCCGCCCCATCCGGCGGCATTCGTTGCTCATGGCCCCGGCGGTATGCGGCGAGAGGATCACGTTGGGCAGCGTATAGAGAGGCGAATCGTGCACGGGTGGCTCAGGATAGGTCACGTCCAGCACAGCGTACAGGTCGGGGCGCTGTTGCAGCACGGCGATCATCTCTTCCTCGCGCACCACGGCCCCGCGCGCCGAGTTGATGAAGGTCGAGTCCGGGCGCATCGACTCCAGGTGCGCCCTGGTGATCATGCCCTCGGTCTCTTTCAACCAGGGGGTGTGCAGTGAGACCACGTCTGACCGTCGGAATATTTCGTCCAGTTCAACCAGTTCTACGCCCAACGCGGCGGCAGTCTCCGGCAAAACGAAGGGGTCGTAGGCGATGACCTTCATCTCGTAGCCGCGCAGCCGTTCTGCTACCATTTGACCAATCATGCCCAGCGAGATCAGCCCTACCGTGCTGCCGTAACAGCCAGCCACGGGCGTGCGCGGCGGGAAGTTCTTCACCCGGCGCACCTCCTGGGTGAAGAACCAGAAGCGCTTCAAACTGAGGAGGATGGTGGACAGGGTGTATTCCACCACCGGGATGGCGTTGGCGGCGTAGGCGCTGACCACCTGCACGCCCTTCGACCATGATTCATCGGTCACAAAGTAGCGGATGCTGCCTGACCCGTAGAGCACTAGCTTTAGGTTGGGCGCGGCGCGCAGAAAAGCCGCGTCCAGGGGGGGCATGCCCCACCCCGAAAAGAGGATTTCAGCATCCGTCAGCACGCCCGGATTTTCGGTGATCGTTTGCGCTGTTTGGGGCGACGCATAGACATCCACCATGCGGGCAATGTCGGCGCGTTCTTCCGGGCCGTAGATCAGGTCGTAGGCAGACGAATCGAGCAGGTAGAGGGCTTTTTTCATAGGAGTCTCAAAGTCGGGTCAATAGAATATCCCCGATTCTAACGCTATAATCAAATTTGTGGAAAAACATCGCCGTTCAATTCGCCTTGCGGAGTTTGATTATACCCACCCAGGCGCGTATTTTGTCACCCTCGCGGCAGCGAATCATCGGGCTTTGTTCGGTGAGGTAGTTGGGGAACAATCATGTTTGAACCGTTTTGGGTTGATTGCGCAGGGTGAATTACAGCAGCTTCCCTTGCGGTTCCCTACTATCCAGATCGATGAATATGTCATCATGCCCAACCATGTTCATTTTATTTTGTGGATTCTAGCGGAGCCCCCGGATTCTGTAGGGGCGAGGCGAGATTCGGCAACGGTGTCTACCGACCAATTCTTAGAAGCTGTCTGAAAAGTCATGAGCGAGCAAGGCGGCGCAGCATGATCCGGGTCATAGCGATGTAGACAAAGGCTTCGCTTGAGG
>JAFGLU010000085.1 GCA_016927865.1 Anaerolineaceae bacterium | reverse complement strand
TGGAATTACACAATCCGACCACGCTCTGTGCTCAGTCCAGTCTGAGATCGGTTAATAAAGTACGGAACTTATTTTTACACTACTCCTTAGCGATGATGGCATGGCAGAATTTGAGCGGGAAAGCTACAACCTGCGCCAGGAATTAAACCGGGCCCAGGCATTGTATTCCAACGGCTATATAAGCCTGGCGGATTTCCAGGAAAAAGCATTAACGATAGGGAAAAGCCTGGAAACCTATCGGCCCACTGCGCAACCCGAGGTGCGTGAAATTGTTGAGCTGTTGAAAGATTTTCCGAAGTTATGGGCAGCCCTAAACACGACAGAACAGAAAAAACTTCTCAAGGTCATGTTTCTTTCCATTTACTTTGATCCACTTTCCAATATTCGGTTAATTCTGGCCCACGAGCCGTTTGACAAACTCGTGCAAATCAATGCAGTCTAAGCAACCACCGAAAATCAGGTTGTAATCAAAAAAACCGGTAATTTCTTAGTGTTAGCGTCCGAGGTAAATGGTGGTGGAAGGCCGGAAAAAATGGTGACGGGATAGGCAGAAAAAATGGACACCTGTTAGGGGTCCATTTTTGGATCATGCCTGGTCGAGTTCGGCAATGGCCTTGCGAATAGCGCTTTCTTCCAGGAGTTGTTTGCCGTCAGCCATGCCCACCAGAAGCGCGGTGGTGCAGAGGCGATTGATTTGCCTGGGGATACCTTTGGTGTAATCATAGATGCGAGCCAATGCAACCAAGGGTCAAAGCAGTAAATGGGGCGAGAATGCAGGGAAAGTCAACGAACTTACCTGGGGAGACCTGTCATCGGGCTGTCAAAGTAACCCGGATTGAGAAATCCGATTGAGATGACAGGAGTCAGCAGAGGCCATAGTACCGAGCGAGGGACTTATCCGCCGGGAAGGGCTGAACGGTAAACAGATCAGAAGGGGACTATTCGCTAAACGAGCAGAAGAAGACAGATTGCCTCAGATCGGGGTAATTGCGCCAGACGAAGGAGGTGAAGCCTCCGGGATCGGGAAGCAAAGGTCGAGCAGTTTACGGCATAGTCAACTTGAAAGCGGAACTGGATACCGAACCGCCGGATGCGGACCCGCATGTCCGGTGGTGTGAGAAGAGGGCGGCAGCCCCGCCCTCCTACTCAATTAATTTTTCCGGCTATATTTTATCGCGCATTGAACTGCGCCGGATGATCAATTCGGGTTGGAGAATGTGTTGGCGGGGCGAAATGTGCTCGTTCTTTCCAGATTCAATAATTTGGTGGAGTTCATCGACGGCAATCTGCCCGGATTGCCGCAAACCCTGATGGATAGAGGTCAGCGGCGGCCAATAGGACTCCGCCTCGGGTGTGTTGTCAAATCCAACCAGGAGCAGGTCGTCCGGGATGGAGAGTCCGCAGCGGTGGGCGGTGTAGATGGCGCCCAGGGCCATCGTGTCGTTACAGGCAAAGACCGCATCCAGGTCCGGGCGCTGGTTCAGGAGCGTTTCCAGCCCTTTTTGACCGCTTTCGGCCAGCCAATCGCCTGCCACCACCAGCGACGAGCCGGTATCCAGGTTGGCCTGTTCCAAAGCGTGTTGCCAGCCCGCTAGGCGCGACTGTGATTCCCACCAATCCGCCGGGCCGGTGATGATGCCAATTGTGCGGGCGCCCTGTTCGATCATGTGCGCAACAGCCAGGCTGGCCCCGGCCTGGTTATCAATCGCAACCACGCTCAGGGCCGGGTCGGGGTGCATGTGCAGGAAGGTGAGCGGTGGATAATCCTCCGGTCGGATGTCCCGCACCCAGTCCCGATTCCCGTCAACTTCGTGGATTGCCCAAATAATCCCATCGGCCCGCCGGGCGCGGATTTGGTCAAGGGTGGCAAAGATCTCCTCCTCCGCTGAACTATTGACGAAGTGGAGCATGATCGAATACCCCAGTCGATTGGCTTCTCGTTGAATCCCGGTCAGCGCGGATGAATACCCATAAAAACCTAGGTCGCTCAACTCCTTGATGACCACCGAAAGCACATGGCTGCGCTGGTTGGCCAGTCCGCGCGCCATGAGATTGGGCTGGTATCCCAGTTCCGCAATGGCAGTCAAAATCCGCTGATGCGACGCTTCAGCCACCGGGCGTTTGCCGGTCAGGGCATTGGATACCGTCCCCGTGGATACACCTGCCAATCGAGCAACATCCTGAATAGTAGATCTCACAAAACTCTCCGTTTTCTTAAAACCAGGCTGATCGCCACTTGACAAATTAAACCGCTTTAATTATAACTGAAATAACGATTAAAGCGGTTTAATGATGGGGGGTTTTATCCATTAAATTCTTTCAAGAGGTTATCGATGGCTTTAGTTACACTCAAAACAATGTTGGACAAGGTTTATCAAAAGCGCTACGCGGCAGGCGCTTTTAACGTGATCAACCTGAATTTCCTGGAAGCCATCATCCTGGCGGCCCGGCACACCGCCTCCCCCGTCGTGTTGAACATTGCCGAAGTTCACTTCCCATTTGTGACGATGGAATACATTGTTCCGGCAGTCAGGGAAATTATCAAACGGGGACGCTTTGATGTCGTCCTCAACCTGGATCACGGAAAAACGATCGATGCGATCGAACGGGCTTTGGCCAACGGCTTCACCTCGATCATGTTCGACGGCTTGCATTTGGATTTTGATGAAAATATCCACCAAACCTGCGAAGTGGCGCGGATGTGCCATTTCTGGAATATTTCCATTGAGGCAGAACTGGGCGCGATCGGCGGTGCCGAAGGCGGGGGTCTGGTCGGTGCGGCTGACTCGGCCAAGTACACGGATGTTGGACAGGCCAAGACCTTTGTCGAGCAAACCGGGATCGATGCGCTGGCCGTGGTGATTGGCAATTCCCATGGGCGTTACAAATGCCAGCCGGACCTGGATTTTGAGCGTTTGCGCGCCATTCGGGATGCGGCTGGCATTCCGCTGGTTTTGCATGGCGGTTCGGGTATCTCGGCGGACGATTTTCGCAAGGCAATTTCCCTGGGAATTGCCAAGATTAATTTCCTTACCGGAATGTCTGAAGCGGCGATGCAGGCGGCTGCCAGTTACATGAGCACGGCTGGCGAGCGTTACAACGACTATTCGTTGATGCTCAACCAGGTCAAAGACCGTGTCGCCGAGGTGGTGGCTGAACAGATAGAAATTTTTGGCAGCCGCGGTCAGGCTGCTTTCTAAGCATGAAATTCCATTCAGGAGAAAACGCATGACACAAAAATCCAGGTTTGCACTCTATTTCGGCAATCGCGGCTTTTTCCCGGCTTCGTTACAGGCGGAAGCCCGCGAGGAACTCCCCAAGATACTCAAAGCCGCGGGACACGAAGTCATGATGTTGGAGGCGGAAGCCACCCGTTACGGGGCGGTCGAAACGCCCCTAGAGGGCCAAATTTTCGCTAATTTCCTGCGCCAAAACCAGGGCAAGTTCGATGGCGTCATCCTGAGCCTGCCCAATTTTGGCGATGAAAATGGGGCTGTGGCGGCCCTGAAAGAGTCCGGGGTGCCGATTTTTGTCCAGGCGTATCCCGATGACTTCGATCTGATGGGCCCCGCAACGCGGCGCGATGCTTTTTGCGGCAAATTTTCCATCATGGATGTGTTCTACCAGCACAACCTGAAATTTACGGCCTTGAAACCGCATGTTGTCAGCCCATCCAGCGACCGTTTCAAAGCCAATCTTGACCACTTCGACCGGCTCTGCCGGGTGGTCAAGGGCTTTCGTCATCTGGTGGTGGGAGCGGTGGGCGCGCGTACGTCGGCGTTCAAGACGGTCCGCTATGACGAGGTGGCTTTGCAGCGCATGGGCGTCACCGTTGAAACCTTCGATCTTTCGACGGTGATTGCGCGGGTCAAGGGCCTGTCTGCCGAGAGCAGCGCCTACAAAGATAAACTGGCGGTTTTGAAGGATTACACCTCCTGGGAGGGTGTCCCGGACGCTGCCCTCGAGAACATCACCCGCCTGGGCGTGGTGCTGGACGAATTGATCGCCGAAAACCAGATGGATGCGATTGCCATCCGCTGCTGGATCGAGTTGCAGCAGCAGTTAAAGATTTCGCCCTGTGTGCTGATGGGGCTGCTCAATAACACCGGCACCATCGCGGCTTGCGAAGTCGATATCTACAATGCGGTGGTCATGGCGGCTTTGTCGCTGGCGTCCGGTCGTCCGGCCACCGTGCTGGATTGGAACAACAACTATCGCGACGAGGATGACAAATGTATCTTATTCCACTGCGGGCCGGTGCCGCGCGAATTGATGACCGACAAAGGCCGCGTTTCTGATCACCTGATTCTGGCCAACTCGGTTGGCGAAAATAATAGCTTCGGCTGTGTCGTTGGGCGGATTGCGCCCACCGATTTGACCTTTGGCAGCATGATGACGGACGCGGGCAAGGTCAAGATTTTCCTGGGAGATGGCCGTTTTACCGAAGATCCCATTCCAGTCAATTTCTTTGGCGCGGCCGGGGTGGCCGAGATCAACAAATTGCAGGATGTGCTCCTACATGTGGGTATGAACGGTTATCGTCATCATATCAGTGTTACCCCTGGCAAGTACGTCGCCCCATTGAAAGAAGCCCTGGAAAAATATCTCGGTTTTGAAGTTGCTATCCCGCAAGCGGAGTAAACCATGCTGGATCTAAAAGCAGTCATTCAAAATGCGTCGAAAGCCGGGGTAGCGCTGCCGGCTTTCAATATCCCCTACCTACCGATGCTCGCGCCGGTCGTGAGGGCGGTGGTTGACCAAAACAGTTTTGCGCTGATCGAAACGGCGCGCCTGGAATGGATTAAGTTCGAAGCGGGCGGCCCGGAGGCAATTGCCAGGGAGTTTTTTCGCTGGCAGAACCCGGCGCATGTGCGGCTGCATCTCGACCATGTTCCCGTAATCGACGAGGACGGTCAGCGGGTGGATTACTTGGCCATCATCCAGCAGGCGATTGGACTGGGCTATCATTCGGTGATGGTGGATGGTTCGCGTTTGCCATTGGATGAAAATATCGCCGCCACCCGTCAGGTGGCGGCGATGGCGCATCAGGCTGGGATTCCCTGTGAAGCGGAACTCGGCGCTGTCCTGGGCCACGAATCCGGGCCGCTGCCGCCTTATGACGAATTGTTCGCCTCCGGGAAGGGCTTCACCAAAGTAGATGAAGCGCGGCGATTTGTGGCTGAATCCGGCTGCGATTGGCTTTCGGTGGCCATCGGGAATATTCATGGTGCTATTTCGGGGGGCTACAAAGACCAAAAGAAAATCGCCGCTCGCCTGAACCTGGAGCATTTGGAGAGTTTGTTCCAGGCTACTGCGGTTCCGCTGGTTTTGCATGGTGGTTCAGGCATTCCACGGAATTATGTGCTGGCTTCCTTCCGAAAAGGGATTAAAAAAATCAACATTGGCGCCGAAATCCGCCAGGCCTATGAAACAGCATTGCAATCATCGGGAAAAATATCCGCAGCTCAGGATGCCGTTTATGAGCGCACCTGCTGGCTGATTGGCGAGTATTTTGATTTAAAAAACCTTCAACCGCTGCTGACCCAGGGAGTGCCATGAACCTGCTGGGGATTGATGTTGGCACAACCGGCTGCAAAGTGGCCTTATTCTCGCTCCAGGGAGAGATGCTGGCCTCGGCCTACTGTGAATACGACCATCAAAGCCCCCAACCGGGCTGGGCGCAGCTAGACTCTGCGGCCATCTGGGAAGCCGTCAAAGCTGCGATCCGTTTGGTCACGGCAGCCTGCCCCGGGGCGGGGATTGCGGCGGTTTCGGTGTCGTCCCTGGCAGAGGCGGCGGTTCCCGTTTCCGCGGAGCGTCAGATTTTGGGGCCATCCCTGTTGAACTTCGACATTCGCGGCGAGGAGTTCCTGCCTGAATTGGCCTCGCTTTTTCCAAACGAACGCCTTTACCCCATCAGCGGCAACACCTTTGGTAACCAATACACCCTCACCAAACTGAAGTGGATTCAGGCTCACCAACCCGACCTGTATGCCCGCACCTATAAATTTTTAAATTGGAGCGAATTTATTGCCTTCATGCTGGGCGCCGACCCGGTGGCAGATTACTCGCTGGCGAATCGCACCCTGCTCTTTGACATTCATAGCGGCGACTGGTCGGATTTTCTGTTGGAAGCCGCGGGTCTCGACCGTTCGAAGCTGCCAGCTACGGCCCCTTCGGGAACAGTGATCGGGATGGTTGCCGCGCAGATCGCCGCCGAGTTGGGCCTGCCAGCCGGGGTGTGCATTGTCAGCGGGGCGCACGATCAATGCGCCAATGCCGTTGGCTGTGGCGTGGTCGATCCGGGTACGAGCGTCTATGGCATGGGCACTTACCATTGCATTACCCCGGTTTTTGCCACCCCGCCCGATCCACAGGTGATGATTGCGCGCGGACTGAACACCGAACATCACGCCATCCCGGGCCGCTATGTGTGTTTCATCTACAACCAGGGCGGCGCGCTGGTCAAATGGTTTCGGGATACGTTTGCCGCTGTCGAGCACCGTCAGGCTGAAGCCGAAGGACGATCAGTCTACCCGGCGCTTTTCGCGGAGATGCCAACTGACCCCAGCAGCGTGCTGGTGTTGCCGCACTTTGCGCCCACCGGCCCGCCCAGGTTTATTGCGGATTCCGCCGGTGTGATGGCCGGGATGCGCCTGGGCACCCGGCGCGGCGAGGTACTTAAGGGCATCATCGAGGGCGTCGCTTTCTATCTCAAAGAATTGGTTGATTCGCTGCCAGCGACGGGCATCAAAATCGAGAATTATCGCGCGGTTGGCGGCGGTAGCCGTTCTGATGCCTGGGTGCAAACCTGCGCCGATATTTTTGGGCAGACCTTCACCCGACCAGTCATCACCGAGGCTGGCGCCCTAGGCGCGGCCATCATCGCCGGGGTTGGCTCCGGGATTTTTGAGAATTACGCCCAGGGTGTCGGGGCGATGGTCAAATTGGAACGCACTTTCGAGCCGGATTTACGTCAACATGAGCGTTACCAGACGCGCTACCATTACTATCAACGCTTGGGGCCGCTCATGGGCGAAATCCTCCGAGAAATATCACACCAGCAAGGATAAAGGGATAAACCGATGACGATGCTTTTCAAACGTGAGTGGAGCAAAACCGAGTTACTGCGCCGTGTCGGCCAGATGGATCAATTGGCGGGCGTCCGCCTGTTGGAAACCCTGGATGGCAAAGCGCGCGGCTGCCGGGTTCTGGATGTCTGGACCGGAAGCGGACTGCGTTTCCAGGTCAATGCCGAGCGCGCGCTTGATATTTCCAGTTGTGATTTCAGGGGGCAGTCGCTGGCCTGGCGCTCTCCCGCCGGGGACGTGCATCCTGCTTTTTATGAGCCTCAAGGCCTGGGCTGGCTGCGCTCCTTTCCTGGCGGTTTGCTGGCGACCTGTGGGCTGGACCAGTTTGGCTCGCCGTCTCAAGAGGGTGGTGCGGAATTCGGCCTGCATGGGCGCATCAGCAATTCCCCGGCCTCCCAGGTGAGTTATCGCACGTTTTGGGATGGGGATGAATACAAACTGGAAATCAGCGGCGAAACCCGGCAGGCGGAGCTTTTCTGCGAAAACCTGGTCTTGCGGCGGAAAATTTCCACTGCATTGGGATCGAATTGCATCCGCATCGAGGATGTTGTCACTAACGCAGGTTTTCAGCCCGCCCCGCACATGCTGCTCTATCACTTCAACCTGGGTTTCCCGCTGGTCAGTGAGAAGACCTGCCTGCAACTTCAGTCCGAGGAAACTTTACCCCGCGATGCCACCGCTCAAAGAGGACTCGTGGACTGGGAGCGCTTCCAAGCGCCTACGCCGGGTTATGCAGAACAGGTTTTCATCCACAAGCCGATGGCGGCTGAAAACGGGTTGACCACGGTTAAATTGCGCAATCCGCCCCTGGGTTTGGGGTTGCGCTGGACCTATAAAACCGCCGAACTGCCCTATTTGATGGAATGGAAAATGATGGGCGAGGGCGTTTATGTGGTTGGCGTGGAACCGGCCAATTGCAAAGGGCTGGGCGGGCGCGCGGCGACGCGTGAAGCGGGACAGTTGCCAATCCTGGCGCCCGGCGAGAGTCGCAGTTATCAGATTGAAGTTGAAGTGATTTCTGAGTAGTTTGGCAATGTTACATTAAAAATTTTCAGCCCTGAGCGGAGCGCACTGAGTTTATCGAAGTGCAGCGTAGTTGAAGGGCGAATGCAATCTCATCAAATTAGGAAAATGCCCATGAATAACAAAAAATATCGCTTGTGCGAACTGCTCAATCCTGGCGATGGCCGCAGCCTGGTAGTCGATACCAGTAACGGCTTGGTGCTGGGAGTGCTGCCCGGGCTGGAGCATTTTACGGAAACTGTCGGCCCATTGCTGCCGTTGCTGGATGGGATTGTCACCAGCCTCGGACAGGCGTCCAATCTCGGCGCGCGCACACGCCGGGAGGCTGCCCTGCTGGTGCGCGCCGACTGGACCAATGCCCTGCGCAGCGATGATTTTGTTTTGCCGCCCGAAAATATCCAATACATCCCTTTGCTGGATATGTCGGATGCACTGGACCTGGGCGCGAATGCGCTGGTGATGCACTTTATCCTTGGGCATACCGAGGAAATCGAGTCCCAGTGCATTCAGCGCGTGGTCAATCTGGCTTTGACGGGTGCCAGCCTGGGCATGCCCTTGATCGTCGATGTGCAGCCGATCGGTCCGCGGGTGGTTCTGCGCAACAAAGCCATCGAACTGGGCGTTTCCTACGCCCTCGAAGGCGGCGCGGATGGGATTGCCATCCCCTGGCCCGGCGTAAAATCCTTCGAGACCATCCACGCTATGAGCAGCGGCCTGCCGGTCTGGGTCAAGCCCGGCAGCCTGGATGTGGATGCGGTGGAGTTGGCCGAGGCGCTGCGCCTGGGCGCGACAGGTTTCTGGCTCGACGAGCGGCTCTTTGCGGCGGCTGATTCGGCTTCCGTTTTACAAGCTTTGCACACCCTGGTGCATGTCCCGGCGGTGGTGTGAAATGAAAACCGGATTGCAAACCCGTATGGAGCGCTTGTTCAACCGGCATGGCGATGGCCGGGCGATTTGTGTCGCTGCCGACCACGGCTATATGAGTGATGTCACGCCCAACGTAGTCAACCTGCGCGCCACCACTGAAGCCATTATCGCCGGTGGGGTGGATGGGATTTTACTGGCCCCCGGGCAGGCCCTGCGTCTCGCGCCCCTCTTTCAGGGACGGAATGGCCCGGCCCTGATCGTTCGCGCCGATTGGATGAATATGCCCCGCCTGGGCACCTCCAATGTGACCAATGCCGTGCCCCAGCGGCTCCTGCTCAACGATAAAGTCATCACTGCCGAGCAAGCCCTGTCTCTGGGCGCGACCGCCATCACGATTTACCTGTTCCTGGGCTACAGCGACAAAGTGGAAGCCATCGGCGTCGATAAATGCGCCAAATTTGTCAATGAATGCCGCCAGGTTGGGCTGCCGTGCATCATCGAGCCGCTGGCCTATGGCGGGCAGGTGACTGGCGCGAACATGGTTGAGATTCTGACCCTGGGCGCGCGCATGGCGGTGGAGATTGGTGCCGACGCCCTGAAAATTCCCTACACCGGGGATGTGGATTCGTTCCGGCACCTGATTCAAGTCAGCGGTGTGCCGACCCTGGTTTTGGGCGGCGCCCGCTCCGACAACGAACGCGACGCCCTGGAACTGTACGCCGAAGCCCAGGAAGCCGGGGCTTCCGGCTGTCTGATGGGCCGCAACGTGACCAAGTCGCCGGACCCGAAGGCGCTGATCAAACAATTTTGCAGCATCGCCCACCAGGGCTGGACGGTGGACGAAGCCTTGCGCGGCGAAGCCTGGGATTTTATCTGTCTGAAAGCCAAACCGGCTTTGTGCACCGGCTGCAACTTATGCGTCGGAGCCTGTGTCGCCAGTCATGGCAATGGCGATTACGGCCTCAACCAGGCGCGCCTGCGGATTGAGACCAGCAACGCGCCCGGGCAGCACAAGGTGATGTTCTGCACCGGTTGCAAAAAATGTATCGATGTTTGCCCAACCCAGGCCCTGCGCTGGCATCCGCAAAGCGGTGCGGTGGAACTGCTGCCCGAACGCTGCGACAACTGCGCCAAATGCGTGGACGCGTGCCCAACCAAAATCATTATTCATTCGGAAATGGGCATTACCTTTAACGACGGCCGTGCGCTGAATTGGTACCCGGTAATCTGTGATTTGTGCGGCGGCAAGCCGGAATGTGCCCGCATCTGTCCCACCGGGGCGATTTTTACCGCCGAGCGCCCGGATTTCAGCCCGGTGCTGGAGTAGGAAAACGATATGGACTTAACCCAACGAAGTTACTGCAACCGCATCTTGCGCGTCGATTTATCGACAGGTTCGATTGGTACGACTCCATTGCCCGAGGATGTGATGGCGCTGATTCTGGGCGGCAAAGGATTGGGAGCCTGGCTGCTTTATACCGAACAGGCTGCAGGTGTCGATCCACTGGGGCCGGATAATCATCTAATCTTTCACACTGGCCCGTTAACCGGAACGACCGCACCCACCGCCGGGCGTTTCGGCGTCACCACCAAAAGCCCGGCCACCGGCACCTATTTCGATGGTTACTGCGGCGGCTATTGGGGCAACATGCTCAAATATGCGGGGTACGATGCGCTCGTCATAACGGGAGCAGCCCAAAATCCGGTGATGTTGGTGATTGATGGGGAGCAGGTGGAAATTCGAGCCGCAGAAAATATCTGGGGTCAGACCATTTCCGCATCCACAGAAAAAATCAAAGAGAAACTGGGAGATGGCTGGCAATCCCTGGTCATCGGCCCACCTGGAGAAGCGCAGCGCAACCTGGCCGGGATTTTCAATGAAAGCCGCGCCCTGGCCCGTGGCGGGGTGGGCGCGGTGATGGGTTCCAAAAAACTCAAGGCGCTTGCCGTGCGTGGCAAAGGTGGTGTGCGCGTCCACGATAAAAAACAATATGAGCGTGCCCTGCAACTGGCTTACCGGGCGGTGCGCATGTCGGGGCCAATCAGCATGCTGCGCAAGGAAGGCACGGCCAATATCCTGGAAATTGTCAACATCATGGGGGCGCTGCCCACCCGTAACTTCCAGCAGGGCCAGTTCGAGCAGTCGGATGAGATTTCGGGCGATGCTTTCCGGCAAAATAACTGGAAAAAGGAATACGCCTGTTTTGGCTGCCCAATTGGCTGCGGCAAATGGACTGCGCCTCTGGAAGATGGCACGGTCATCGAAGGACCTGAGTATGAGAGCATTTATGCCTTGGGGTCAAATTGCGCCATCGGCAGCCGGGAGGCGATTATCAAACTCAACTGGTTGTGTGATGAATATGGTCTGGATACGATCAGTGTGGGTGGGGTGCTCGGTTTTGTGATGGAATTGTTCGAACGCGGCCTATTGAGCGCGGAGGACTTGGACGGAATTTCGCCTACCTGGGGAAATGCCGAAGCGGCGCTGGCTCTGCTGGAGAAAATGGCCAGGGTGGAGGGTTGCGGAGAGTGGCTGGCGCAGGGCGTGGCCGCCATCGCCGAACGTTTCCCTGAATCCAGGCAGTTTGCCATGCACGTCAAAGGGCTGGAGATGCCCGCCTATCATCCGAGCGCTGCCAAGGGCACGGCCCTGGCGTATGCCGTCTCAGAGCGCGGCGCCTGCCACCTGCGTGGCGCGCCGCTGGGCGAGTTATTCGCCGGGTCTGCTGATCCGCTGGCAATTGCTGGCAAGCCGAAACTGTTCCGTGACCACCAGGCTGATAAGGCGGTTTGGGATAGCGCCTGTTTGTGCGCCTTTCCGGGCTATGGGATGACGCTCAAGGAATTGTGGCAATTGGTCATATCCGCCACGGGCTTCGCTTATCCTACGGCGACTGATTTGGAGCAGATTGGGGAGCGCATTTCCACCCTGGCGCGTCTCTTTAATGTGCGTGAAGGTTTTTCCCGCGCCGCAGACACCCTGCCAGCCCGCAACTTGACTCAGCCCATGGCGGCTGGCCCGGCCAGCGGTCAGGTGGTTGAACTGGCACCCATGCTGGATGAATATTACCGTCTGATGGGTTGGGATGCGCAGGGAATTCCTACCCGCGAACAACTCAAAGAATTGGGGTTGGAAAAACTGGTGGAAACCCAGCCATAAGGCAATGGAGTTTTCCAACCGCCCCCTAAATGTTGTCAGAAACCCGATATGATCTGCACGTCTTTCGCCCAGGCACTTTACTGAGGTGCTGGGCATTGACCACAATCACTTCAAAGTAGTTCTCCAGCATATTGAGTACCGGTTTCCAGTATTCTCCAGTTGATTCCATTGTCACATGGGTAACATTGTGAGTCATTAGCCAATCTGAAAGATCCAACAGATCTTTCGTCATCGTACCAAAGCTGCACCTGGTTTGTAACAAGGAACCATCCGCTTTTTGAACGATGATTGCCGTCACCACCACCTTCTTATGAACATCCAGCCCAGCTACATTCTGATGAACGATCATATTCTTACTCCTCAGAAAAGATGAGGGCTGACTTGGATATCCATTCAAAAGAAAAACTGATCTCCGTGCTTCCCTATAAGGGAGCGACAATTAGGGGTGCTTGCAAAAATCCGGGTCCGTCTAGTTGACAGGCTCGTAACACTAAACACGGATCGATCTCTGTGTCAGCCCTCTATGGATGGTTCTAGCACATTTTCATCCTTTGGGGTGCCGCCAGGCATGTCGTCTAGTTGACTAATCGGAGAAATACTTTTTCAGCAGCGTTACCATTGCATCTGTGACTTCCCTTCGAACGCCCGGCTCGGAAATGCGCGCCACCGCCATGGCGATTTCTGTTGCTTCAGGAGGGAGGTTCTCGGCATCGACCGCACTGGCATCAAACGCTTTTAGGGTTGGCCAACCGGCCAATTGCAGAAACTCGTTTGGGTTCACCCCAAAGTGATCGGCCAGCAAAATGCAGATGTGCATTTGTGGTTTCTGCCCGGCAAAGATGCGCCGGATGGCCTGATGATCCAATCCTGAGCGCAACGAGGCCTCCCGGTAGCTCTCATTATGTTTTTTAAGCAGGTCTTTGATCCTGGCGATCAGTGGTTCGGGATCATGTGGCGTTCTCATGGCGGTCCGGCGTGCTTTGGCAATAGGTTGTTCCATTTAATTTCCTCGATAGAACAAATATCCGAAATTGTTGTACAATAGTGACGTAACAATTCCATTATAGCATCAGGAGAGAACATGGAAAAGGAAAAGTTGAGAGCAGTCGGGTATCGTCGGGTTTCCATGCGGGAACAGGTGGATGGTCACAGCTTAGATGCACAGGAGAAGAACATTCGAGATTATGCGAAGAATAATGATTGGGAACTCATAGAGATCTATACGGATGCGGGCCTCTCGGCAAAGAAGGATAGTCATCGACCCTCTCTGGCCAGGCTGATGGAGGATGCCAAAGCGGGGAAGTTTGACGTGGTCATTGTTGACAAGGTGGACCGCTTTTTCCGTCACTTGGCTGGACTCTTGACTGCATTGGATGAACTGAGAGGGTACAACGTCTCTTTCGTGTCTGTGATGGAGCGGCTTGATTTTACATCGCCCTGGGGCAAGCTTATGCTTACGGTTCTGGGAATTCTGGCTGAGATTTATCTCGACAATCTTCGCCAGGAAACAATAAAGGGAAAACGTCAGCGTGCGCGAGAAGGTCTTTGGAATGGCTTTGCGCCCATGGGGTACTGTCGTGGATTATGTGCCGAATGCACTGAACCGAACGGAAAAGATTATTGCCCTGAATACGGCATGCCGAACAAAACGGACGGTAAGCGCCTGATCATCCACCCTATTGATTCGGAAGTCGTCCGGCTCGTGTTCAAGTGGTACCTGGAGGGAAAGTCTTCCTACATGGATGTTGCTGACCGTTTAAATGACTATACGGTGACCTTGCCGAATGGCTATTCTGTAAAGCTGCGCCAGCGCGGCCATCCCGGCTTTTCGAATCCCGGCCCATTTACAAGGGACACTGTCAGAAACATTCTGGTCCGCGTTTTCTATACAGGCAAGCTGCCTTACCTTAGCTCAAGGCAATTGGGTAGCCGACACACCAAACGCAGTGAACTGAAGGACGTGGAACTGTTTGAGGGAAAACATCCTGCCTTGATTTCCCAGGAGGATTTTCAGAAAGCGCAAGAAATCCGCACGCTCAACGGGTTCAATTGCAAAAAGAAGGGTGAAAGGGGCGTCATGATCTACCCGCTGACCGGCAGCCTGTTTTGCGGCTATTGCGGAAGCACGCTTCGGGGTGTTTCCTCTGGTGGCCGCCGCTACTACCGCGATGCAGCCGTGATTGATCGCACGCAGCGCTGCCAGCAAGGTTCTACCCGGGCAGATGATTTGGAGTTGCAGCTGTTGTCAATATTGCGAACCATAGGCTACAACTTGCAAAATTCCCAGGACGTCATGGATAAACACAAAAGAGAGCAGGAAGCGGATAGCCGCATGGAGCGCGTAAAGGAACTTTATATAACCGGTGAGATTTCGCGCGAAACGTTCCAGGAGGAGAAAAATAGGCATGAAAACGCCATAAATAGCTTGCATAGCATCGATTTAGGTGCTACAATGGCACTAGCCCAGGAGATATCGATCGGTATCGATGCCTGGGACCGTACATTACCAACCGAAAGAAAAAAGCTGCTCCGGACGGCCATCCAAGCAGCTTTTGTCCGAGGCGACACGTTTGTGGCTCTTCAACCAACAGAAGCGTATGCACCTCTTGTCGAACTATTAAGTTGTAGCTGCGGAGAGGGTGGGATTCGAACCCACGGTGACGACAAGCGCCACAACGGTTTTCGAGACCGCCCCGATCGGCCGCTCCGGCACCTCTCCATGAACGAAGGCGATTATATCATAGATGGTCTCGTAAATTTGGAAAAATCTGCATTTTAGGGTGCGCGCACCACAAAATTGCGGGATTTTTCCCGGCAATACCCTAAGAACCTATATCTCCACTTCTTCGGCCCGTTCTGGATAGAACACAGGCACATCGCTGGTCTCGATCAGCTTTTCGCGCAGCGCGCCGGCGGCAGCAGGCTCGCCGTGCACCAGGAAGATGCCCTTCAGTGAGGCCATCGTATTCCCGGCGTACTTCAGCAGCATATCCTGCCCGCCATGCGCCGACAGCCCGCCGATGGTGGCAATCTCGGCGCGGCACTCGTAGCGCTCGCCAAAGATGTTCACGTAGCGCTGACGTTCTGCCAGGCGCCGTCCCAAGGTGTCGGGGGCCTGCCAGGAGACGATCATGACCGTGTTGCGCTTGTCGCCTATGTTGTTTTTTAAATGATGCAGGATGCGCCCTACTTCTGCCATGCCTGAAGCCGAGATGATGACCATTGGCTCGTGCATGTTGTTAATGGCCTTGGATTCTTCCACCGAGCGAACGTAATTGAGGCCGTCAAAGACCAGGGCCGGGTGCTGGAAGCGGCGCACAAAGGTTTGCGTCTCTTGGTCGAACAGGTTGGCGTGTTGAAAGAAGATCTCAGAGGCGTTCACCGCCAGGGGGCTATCCACGAAGACAGGGATGCGGGGTAAGTCGCCATGCGAGATGAGCTGGTTGAGCGAATAGACCAGCTCCTGGGTGCGGCCCACCGAGAAGGCCGGGACGATGACCTTGCCGCCGCGCTTGACGGTGCGTAGGACGACCTCGGCGAATTCTTCGTGGGCCAGGTCGGGGTCACGGTGGGCTTTGTCGCCATAAGTTGATTCCATGATCAAGTATTCGGCTGCTTCAGGGAAGACCGGGTCGTTCAGCAGGGGCAATTTCTCGCGGCCCACATCGCCGCTGAACCATAAGCGGAAACGCCGCCCGTTCTCTTTGATGTCCAACGCTACGGCAGCCGAACCCAGAATGTGGCCGGCGTCGACAAAGCGCGCGGTGACTCCTGGAATGGGCTCAAACTCTTCCTTATAGGGCACCCGTTCAAGCTGCTCGGCCACGTTTTCCGCATCGACGGTGGTATAAAGCGGCTGGATAGGCGGCTCGCCTCGCCGGGCGCGCTTCTTGTTCACATAAGCCGCGTCATCCTCCTGAATGTGGGCTGAATCGCGGACCATGAGGTCGGTTAAATCGGCTGTGGCTGGAGTAGCATAGATGAAGCCCCGATAGCCGTTTTTGACCAGGTTGGGCAGGTTGCCGGAATGGTCGATGTGGGCGTGGGAGAGGATGACCGCGTCCAGCTTGCGCGGATTGAAGCTGAAGTGCTGGTTGCGTTCGTAGGTGTCGGCACGGCGACCCTGAAAGAGGCCGCATTCCAACAGCAGGGTGTGCCCGTTTATTTCCAGTAAGTGCTGCGAGCCGGTTACCGTTTGGGCTGCGCCTAAGAAGTTTATTTTCATGGTGTCCTCCGGTGGTGATCCATTAAGTCCAGGATTTTTTCCCCAAACTGAGCATAGCGCCAGGGCAGATCGTGCATCAATTCGGCCAGTGCCTGGGGAGTTTGGGGATTGTTCGAGGCAATTGCTTCGAGGGCGTCGCGCGGCAAAATGACGTCTGACTCGACGCCCCATTCGCGCCCGGTGACCTTGCGCCAGTTGCGCAGAAACTCCAGACGGCGCAGATACGCATCCGGTGGGCGCTGCGTGCGCTGGGGGTGCAGCGGGCGAGCCTCGGCGCCGCGGGCGACTGCTTCTAGTAAGCCGGTGGCATGCCGGGCGAAGATGTTGGGCCCCACGCCGTGGATTTGGGCCAGGTCGCTTTCGGTTTTTGGCGCCGCCAGGGCAATTTGCACCAGGGTTTCATTGGAGATGATTTTGAAAAGGGGCAGGTTGGCGTAGCGGGCTTGACGGTCGCGGTATTCGATCAGCGATTGCAGGATGGCGGCCTGCTGACCGGTTATATCCTGGCCGCCAGCCACCGACCAGCAGTTGTGTTGAGTGGCTTCCAGCGGCGCGGCAGGGATGTTGCACAGGCGGATAAAATCCTCTTCGGCGATGGGGCGCAAACCCTTTTCATCCAGTTCGGCGCCCAACCGCTCGCGTAATTGAAGCAGGTAGTGGGTGTCATGGGCGGCATACGCCAGCATGTTGGGCGGAATGGGCCGCCTGCCCCAATTGGCCCGTTGGAAGCGCTTGTCCAGTTGAATGCCAAATTCACTCGCCAGCAGGTTTCCCAGTCCCCACTGCGGTCGCCCGAGCGTACGGGCGGCGATCATGGTGTCGAAAAGGCTGGCGAAACGGAAGCCGAAATCGCGCTTGAGGCAGAGGATGTCGTACTCGGCGGCGTGAAAAACCTTTTCGATTTTTGGGTCGGCGAATAGGGGGCCGAGCGCCGAAAGGTCGTGCAGAGCCAGCGGGTCAACCAGGTAATCGGCATCGGGGGTAGAAAATTGGAGCAGGCAGACCTGCTCTTGATACGCATACAGACCGTTGGATTCGGTGTCGACAGCGATGCGGGGGTAATTGCTCAGTTCGGCGACCAGCTTGAGCAGTTGAGCGGGCCTGTTGATCCAGGCGGCCTGAGGAGTAGAATTCATAGAAGAATTATAACGCTAGATTGAGGTTGCCCTTGCCTAAATCTGGGGTTTTGGGGAAAATTAAGGAGGGGTTGGCCTTTGCGTACAAGCTCTTGATCCTTGCAAGGGTGCAAATTGCGGAATTATGGTATAAATTAATCACAATAGAGAGTTTTGCATCCGTTTCTTCGGGGCTTTTATTCTCTTTTCTAACCTGAAGATTAAAATTGACGACACGAGGTGGGCGCATGAAAGAACGCATTTTGATCATCGAAGATGACGAAGGGATTCTGCGCGTGCTGCGGCGGGGTCTGGGTTACGAAGGCTATACGGTTGATACGGCTTTGGATGGCGAGAACGGGCTGCACCTTGCACGCGAACGGCGCCCCGACCTGGTGATTTTGGATTGGATGCTCCCCGGCATGGACGGGTTAGAGGTCTGCCAGCGCTTGCGCGCTTTGGGCAGCATGCCGATCTTGATGTTGACCGCCCGCGATACCGTTCAAGATCGCGTCCAGGGGTTGGATGTAGGCGCGGATGATTACATGACCAAACCTTTCGAACTGGACGAGTTGAACGCCCGCATCCGGGCGCTGTTGCGCCGGACGCAGTTGGAACGCTCGCCGGTGCTTTCGTTTAGTGACCTTGAACTGGATACCTCGACCCGCCAGGCTACGCGTCATGAGCGTGTCATTCAGCTCACGGCCAAGGAATACGATCTGTTGGAGTTGTTTCTGCGCCACCCGCGCCAGGTGCTTACCCGTGAAATGATCTTTGACCGGGTGTGGGGCTATGACTTTGGCGGCGAAAGCAATGTGCTGGATGTGTACATCCGCTATCTGCGCCAGAAATTGGAAGGCGAAGGAGAAGCGCGCCTGATCCACACCGTGCGAGGGGTGGGGTATGTGATGCGCGAAACGCCCTAATGACTCTGCGCGTCCGCCTGACCCTGCTCTTCTCTTCATTGCTGGGGGGGACGCTCCTTTTGTTTGGCGCGCTGGTATATACGTTTGTCAATGTGGTTCTGCTTGAGCGTATCGACGACATGATCACCGTGCAGGCTGATGCAATCATGTCCTCGGTGAAGGTCAATGCCGATGGGTTGTTTGACGTTCAGGCGCTGCGCGAATATCAACCCGGTGACAGCGCGGTGTATTTCCAGGTATGGGGCAATGACCGCCGCCAGCAGTTCAGCCATCCGGTGGGGTGGCTGCCGCCTTTGGACCCGATGGGCCTGGAGACCGGTCAGGTCATGTTCAACTCTGCCTTCAGCCGAGGAGTGCACGTGCGCGTGCTGACTCTACCAGTAGAGACGCGCCGCGGCCCCAGCGGGTTGGTGCAAATTGGGATGAACCTGGCTATTGTGGATGCCACTCAGACCGTGCTGGCGAGCGTGCTGGTCATCTTGGCCCTGGTCTCGATGGGCCTATCTGCCATGATCGCTTCACTGATCGTCAACCGCGCCCTGGCGCCGTTGGCTGCTGCCACCCAGGTAGCCACCACCATCACCCAGGCGGACGACCTTTCGCGGCGCATCCCATTGAGAGAGGGACAGGCAGAGGACGAGATTCACGCGCTCATTTATGCCTTCAACGAAACCCTGGCTCGCATGGAAAAGCTATTCACCACCCAGCGGCGCTTTGTGGCCGATGTCAGCCATGAGCTGCGCACCCCATTGACGGTGATCAAGGGTGAGGTGAGCTTGCTGCGCAAGATGGGCGAGATGGACGAGGAGTCGCTGTCGAGTATTGAGAGCGAGGTGGACCGCCTGACCCGCCTGGTGGGCAACTTGCTGCTGCTGGCGCAGGCTGAGTCGGGGCGGCTGCCGCTGGAGTTAAAACCGTTTGAATTAGACACGCTGGTGCTGGAGGTGTTCCAGCAGACGCGCGTTTTGGCGGGCGAGCGCCTGACCGTGCAACTCACCGAAATCGACCAGGTGCTTTTAACAGGAGACCGGGATCGCTTGAAACAGGTATTCTTGAACCTGTTGGGCAACGCCGTGCAGTATACCCCGGCGGGTGGAACGGTGACCATGTCGTTGAAGAAGATTGGCGAGCAGGCCCGCATTATCATCAATGACAATGGGCCGGGCATTCCGGCTCAGGATTTGGCGCATATCTTCGAGCGCTTCTACCGCGGTGAGCGATCCCGTAAGCGCTCGCAGGGCACCGGTTTTGGCCTGGGGTTGTCCATTGCGCAATGGATTGTCAAGGCGCATCAGGGAACCATTGAGGTCAGTTCGCGGGAAGGCGAAGGCACCACCTTCTGCGTATGGCTGCCGGTGGATAGCAAAAACTTGTGAGTTCCAAAATTTGAGGTGTTTGTGGCTGCTTCGCAGCCACAAACACCTCAAATTTTTATATAAAAACTCCCCGGAGTAGGTTCCGGGGAGTTGGCTTTCCGGTAGGTGCAGGGATTCTACCGGCGAGTGCTCTGATTGGAGGAATTGGCCCCATCGAAGGAAGCGCTGCGCTGCGGCGTGCTCGGCTTGGGGGCTGCGTTC